>CAMPKP010000039.1 GCA_946887295.1 uncultured Gemmatimonadota bacterium
ACATGGTGCACGGTCACCCCTTCGGGCGGATTGCGCAGCTCCCGGGCGGCGCCCTCCTCCACGAACCCGATCTGCCAGAAGTGCACCCGCCCCCTCAGCTCGGGCCGCTCGCGAAGGGTATGCGCCAGCGATTTCCACAGCGGATGGGGTGCGCGGCGGAGCTGGCCGGTATGCACGATCGAGAACGGCGGCAGGGGGGCGGGCACGACGCCGAGAAAATCGTCCTCGTCGTAGCCGTTCTGGATGACGTGAAAAGGCGGGCGACGACTGGAGGGGATGCGGGAGAGAGCGTGCTCCATGATACGGGGGTCCACGGCGACGACGGCGGCGGCGGCGCGGATCATCCCGGCCTCCAGGCGCCGCTCGAACTCGGCCAGCCGGGCCGGGCGGTGCGGCGCGTGGTGGTAGGCGGTCCACGAATCCCTGAAGTCGGCCACGTAGGGAAGCCGCAGGCGCGACGCGACGGTATGGGCGATGAGAATGGCCGTGGGCGGGAACGACGTCGCGACGATGGCGTCCCAGCGGGCCGCGCGGGCCCGGCGGAGCGCCGCGCGGACGGCGAACGGATACCACAGGAGCTGCGAATCGGGCACCAGCCAGGACTTGGGATGCAGGGCCCCGCGCCTGGGCGCGCCCCGCCCCGTCGGCTTGCCGCCGGGCCCCCTCGCGAGGCCGCCGTAGAAGAGCGAGAACTCGGGCGCTCGGGCGCGGATGACCTCGACGCCGGGCACCTGGTCGAGCAGCTCCGGATCCTCCGGAAGCCCCACGGTGGCCCGCGCACCGGTGAGCACCGTCGGCCGCCAGCCGAACTCGGGGAGGTACTTCGCGAGCTTCGTGGCACGCTCCACCGAGACGTGGCTGGTGGGCGCGAAGTTGCGGGTCACGAGAAGAACGTTGCCCATCGCGGCTACCCGGCGGCCTGGCGGGCGAAGCGGCGGGCGAGCTCGTCGGCGACGTGAGCGACGTCGAACTCCTCCTCGATCCGCCGCCGCCCCGCCTGTCCCAGCGTGGCCCGAAGCTCCGGCGAGACGAGCAGACGCTCCAGCGCATCGGCGAGAGCACCCGCGTCGGCCGGGGGGATCACCATTCCGGCGCCGCCATCGAGCAGCTCGATCTGTCCGCCGGTCGCCGTCGATATGACCGGGACACCGTGGGCCATCGCCTCGATCAGCGCCACGCTGATCCCCTCGTGCAGGCCCTCGCCGAGGTCAAGGCTGGGCAGCGCCACGCAGTCCACCCGTTGGTCGCCGTATAGCCGGAGCAGCTCGGCATGCGGCACGGCGCCGAGCATCCGGACCCGCTCGCCGAGCCCCAGCTCCTCGATGCGCCGGGCGATGACGTCCTCGTCCGGCCCGTCGCCCGCCAGCAGGATCTCGAACGGGACTCCCCGCGCCATCAGCGTCGCGGCTGCGTCGAGCAGGTACCGCTGTCCCTTCACGGCCACCAGCCGCGCCGGGCAGAGCACCACTGGAGTTGCCCGCGCCGGCGGCTCCAGGGCCGTCGACGGCGGCAGCCGGACGCCCATGTGCAGCACGGTCGCGCGAGTCATGGCCCTGGACCCCACGAGCGGCCGAGCACGGTCCAGCATCTGTCGCGCGATGAAGCGACCGAAGCGGGCGGACTTCAGCTTGTCGGCGAGCAGATTGTTCAGCATCACGTCGTAGCGGTGCGCGGTGAAGCTCCAGGGGATGTCGCTCACCGCGCTCGCCCCCATCGCGATGGTGGCGGTCAGGTGGGCCCAGTGCGCGTGGATGTGGTCGGCGCCCCAGGCCCGCGCCAGCCGCGCGACCCACATCCCCTGGGCCGTCGCGATCACGTTGGAGAACGCCCGGCGCCTCGGTCGGGTCCGGCGCAATCGCCAGAACGCGCCCAGCACCCGCCGGGGCCGGTGGAGCAGCGCGCTCGCCACCGCCCCGGCGATCTCGAGGCCGTGAGGCAGCACTCGCGTCCGGGGCACGATCGCTCCCACGTCGTCGTGCACGATGGGATCGGCGGAAAGCCGGGGGACGACCAGCAGCTCGTGACCGCGCGCGAGCAGCGCCTCGACCTCCGGGACGACGAAGGACTCGCCCTGGCCGAACGGCAGGCGCTGGGTCAGGTACAGGATCCTCATGAGGTGCCGGCCGCGCCCGGGTCGGCGCTCAGATGGAGAAATCGCGGCCCCGCCGCCGAGCGGGCGAGGATCGCGTAGTAGGCGACGGCCGCCAGCACTCCGGCCACGAGGGCCACCCGCTCGCTGCCGGCGTAGAGCGCCAGAGCGACCGGCAGGAGGCACGCGGCGGCCAGCGCGAGCAGGCGAGCCGCGGGGTCGAGCAGGCGCCCCACGGAGCTGTGACCCGCGAGCAGGAAGCGGGCGATGGATGCGCCCGCGATCACCACACCGCTGGCCGAGAGCAGCACGACCGCGAGCATCGGCGAGCCTCGCTCCGCTCCGATGAGCAGGGCGCCGAGCCGAAGCACGAACTCGAGACCGCTGAACGCCAGCGCCGAGCCCTGCCACTCGCGCACGCTGAGCAACCCGCTCAGCGGGTTGCTGACGAGCCAGAGCGCGAACCAGGGCGAGAGCACCTGCGCATAGCGGCCGGCCTCCTCCCAGCGACTTCCCAGGAGGACCGCGAAGAGCTGCGGTCCCGCGAGCCCTACCGCGACGAAAGCCGGCAGGCCCGCGGCGAAGAGACCGAGCGCGGTGCGCTCGGTGAGCCGGCGGAGCCGCTCGGGTTCCCCCGCGAGCGTGGCGGCGCGCGAGAGGAAGACCTGCCCCACCGCCTGCGCCACCAGCATGGTGGGCAGGACCAGCATCTTGTAGCTGAGCGAGTAGAGTCCCGCCGCGGCCGCGCCGAAGGCGGCGGAGAAGACGAGCGAGGGAAGCTGCAGGCTCCCCACGTTGAAGAGCCCCGACCAGGTGGTGAGCAGCGGGAAGCGCCGATAGCGGACCGCCACCGCCTTCAGGCCCGCCGCGGTGACCCGGGCCGGCGGCCGGGTCCGGAAGGCAGCGAGCGCGAGACCGCCGGCACCCGCCACGCGTCCGATCACGTCGCCCACGATGAGTCCCAGCGGGCCCGCGCCGCCGAGACCCAGGGTGATCTGCGTGGCTACCTGCCCGACGCCCTGGCTCAGCTTGGTGCGTGCGACCCGACGGAACTCCCGGCGCCTGATGGCCCAGTAGGACAGCGCCTGATAGGTCCCCGCGCCGATGAAGCCGACCGGGATCAGCCACAGGTAGCGCCGGAGCGAGGGCACGTTGACCGCCGAGACGAACGCGTCTCCCCAGACCCATATGAGCAGCGTGACCAGCGCGGCCATTCCGGCGAGGATCGCCAGAGTGAGCGCCAGCAGCGAGCCGGCGGTCTCTTCGTCCTCCGGCAGGGGAATCGCCGTCTCGTAGCGCAGCGATGCGAGAACGACGAGCACCGCGAGGGTCGAGGAGTAGACCGCGAGAGCACCGTAGTCGGCGGGGGTGTAGAGCCGGGCCAGTACCGGCACCGTGAGGACGAGCAGCAGCTGCGCTGCTGCCGTTCCCGATGCCAGCGTCACGACGCTTCGCGCAAACCCGCCGCCGGCCAACGAGCGCCACTTCAGTCCCTGGGGAGGATGGGGTTCAGGCGTGGGCTCAGCGGGCGTGGGCTCAACCATGGTGCGTGTCACGACTGTGGTCCATCACGGCCCTACAATGCAACAGCCAAGCCGCCGCGGTGGTGACAGGTGTCACAGGGAGAGCGGTGGGACCTCCGCGGTCGCCCGCGCACCGTTGCCCAGCCCACCGTTCGCCTCTATGCTTCGCCTCCGATCTGATCATCTGTCGCCCGCCCTCGGCCCGGTCCGGCCGCCCCGAATCCAAGGAATCCGCTTGCCGTTCACCTCGCTGAAACTCCATCCCAATCTCCTCAAGGGCATCAAGGAGCTGGGCTTCGTCCGTCCCACCCCGATCCAGGCCGACGCCATTCCGCCGGCGCTGACCGGGCAGGACGTGCTGGCCTGCGCGATGACCGGAAGCGGCAAGACCGCGGCATTCCTGCTTCCCATCCTGCAGCGCCTGATGGACCGCCCCCGCGGCGTCACCCGGGCGCTGGTGCTCACGCCGACCCGCGAGCTCGCGGCCCAGATCCTGGAGGACCTGAACGACCTGGCGGTCCACACCCCGATCACCGGGGCCTCCGTCTTCGGCGGCGTCGGCATGGGCCCGCAGGAGCACGCCTTCCGGAGCGGCACGGACGTGATCGTCGCGACGCCCGGCCGCCTGATGGACCACTTCCGCTTTCCCTACGCCCGGCTCGCGGGACTCGAGATCCTGGTGCTCGACGAGGCCGACCGGATGCTCGACATGGGCTTTCTTCCCGAAATCCGGAAGATCCTGAAGCACCTCCCGCCGCCGGCACGCCGGCAGACGCTCTTCTTCAGCGCCACCATGCCGGACCCGATCCTCACGCTGACCCGCGAGATGCTCCGCAATCCGGTCAGCATCAACCTGGAGCGGCGCTCGACACCCGCGGTGGGAATCACCCACGCCGTCTATCCGGTGCCGCAGGAGCTGAAGACGGCGCTCTTTCTCACGCTGCTCCAGCGGGGGGAGATGCGGGAGGCGCTGGTCTTCACCCGCACCAAGCACCGGGCCGACCGCCTGGCGAAGTACCTGGTGCAGCACGGCATCGCGGCCGACCGCATCCACGGCAATCGATCGCAGCCACAGCGGACCCAGGCACTCGCCGGCTTCAAGGACGGGAGGTACCGGGTACTGGTGGCGACCGACATCGCGGCCCGCGGAATCGACATCGAGGCCCTCGGGCACGTGGTGAACTTCGACGTGCCCAAGGTGCCCGAGGACTACATCCATCGGGTGGGCCGGACGGCGCGGGCGGAGGCCATCGGCGACGCGTTCACCTTCGTGGCGCCCGACGAGGAGGAGGATCTCCGACGAATCGAGCGGACCCTGGGGAAGCGCTTGCCGCGGGTGATCGTCCCCGACTTCGACTACGCCGCCAAGGCCGGTGCACGGCTGGAGATCCCGATCGCGGATCGCATCGTGGCCATCCGCGCGAAGAAGGCCGAGGACCGCGCCCGGGGCGAGGCCAGGGCGAGACGCCGGGTGGCCAACGGGACGGCGGAGCAGACCCGTCGCCGGCCTCGCCGGCCCGGTGGCGGAAGAGAGCGGTGATCGAACGCCTACGGAGCACGGCTCCACGAACCCGAGGGCATCGGCATGAAGTTCATGCTCCTGATCTACAACGACAGCGCACTGCTCGACTCGTTGCCGCCGGACCAGCCGGACGCGATGATGCGGGAGTGTCTCTCCCACGCCGATGAGCTCCAGCGCAGCGGGCACCTGATCGAGTCCCGGATGCTCGACGTCGCTGCGACGGCGAAATCGGTCCGGATCCGGGGCGGCCGCGTGCGCGCCACAGACGGACCGTACGCCGAGGCCAAGGAGGTGTTGGGAGGCTTCAACCTGATCGAGGCGAGGGACATGGAGGAGGCGGTGCGGATCGCGGCGGAGTTCCCCTGGGCCCGGACCGGCTGCGTCGAAGTCCGCCCGGTGCAGGACATCGGCGCGGTGCGGGACCGCGTCGGCGCATGATTCGATCGCTCCTCCGGCTCAGCCGCGTCCTCCCTGCCCTCCTCTTCGTCACGCCGCTCGCCGCGCAGAAGGCGCCGCCCACCTTCGACGCCTACGTCCGCCGGGTGATGCGGACCTTCACGGTGCCTGGGCTGTCGGTGGCGATCGTGAAGGACGGGAAGGTGGTGCTGGCGAAGGGCTACGGGGTGCGCCGGATGGGCGATCCCGCACCTGCGGACGAGCACACCCGCTTCGGCATCGCCTCCAACACCAAGCTCTTCACCGCGACCGCGCTCGCGCTCCTGGTCGAGGAGGGCAAGCTCGAGTGGGACGCGCCGGTGATCCGCTACCTCCCCTGGTTCGCGATGCACGATCCCTACGTGACCCGCGAGCTCAGCATCCGCGACCTCCTGGTACACCGAAGCGGGCTCGGCCTGGGCGCCGGCGACCTGCTCTGGTGGCCGCCTTCCACCTACGACCGGAAGGAGATCGCCCGCCGGCTCCGGTACATACCGCCGGCGACCTCGTTCCGGAGCGCCTACGCCTACGACAACGTGCTCTATACCGTCGCCGGCGAGGTGATCGAGGCCGTGTCGGGCCAGGTATGGGAGGACTTCGTGCGGACCCGCATCCTTCAGAAGGTGGGGATGACGGACAGCGACGTGCTCCACTCCGGTGCGGGCGAATCGGGCAACATCGCCGGCACCCATGCCGAGGTGGAAGGGACGGTGCGCCCGATCGCTCCGTTCCTGAGCGACAACACCAACCCGGCCGGCGGGATCATGGCCGGCGCCGCCGACATGGCCAAGTGGCTGATCGTGCAGCTCGATTCCGGAAAGGTGGCGGGCGGCGGACGCCTCTTCTCCCCGGGGACCACGACCCAGCTCTGGCGCGACGTCACCCCGACACCGATCGGCGATCCGCCCGACGGGCTGCCGCACCTGCGCCCACACATGGCGGGCTACGCCCTCGGCCTCAACGTTCGCGACTATCGGGGCCGGACCCTGCTGCAACACACGGGAGGGCTGCCCGGCTACGTCTCGAAGGTCGCGATGATCCCCGAGCTCCGGCTCGGAGTCGCCGTCCTCACCAACCAGGAATCGGGCGTGGCGTTCGAGTCCATCGTCTACCAGGTGCTGGATCACTACCTCGGCGCCAAACCGCCGGACTATCCCGCGGCCTACCAGCGGCTGCAGCAGAAGGGCCGGGAGGAGCTCCGGGCGCTGGACCGCCAGGCGTCGGTGACCCGGGATTCGACCTCGGGCCCGTCGCTCCCGCTCGAGCGATACGCCGGCACCTATCGCGATGCCTGGTACGGTGACGTGACGATCGCCCTCGAGGAAGGCGGGCTGGTGATCCGCTTCACCAGGAGCCCGTCGCTGGTGGGTGACCTGATCCATTGGCAGCACGACAGCTTCCTGGCGCGCTGGCGTGATCGCGAGCTGCGCGCGGATGCGTACGCGACCTTCTCGCTCGACTACGACGGGAGCATCGAGCGGCTCAGGATGGTGCCCAGCTCTCCGGCAGTCGATTTCAGCTTCGACTTTCAGGACCTGGTGCTCCGCCCCGTGAGCACCGGCGCGCGGACCACACCTTAGTGCGTCGCGCCGGCCTGCTCCCGGCGCTCGCGCTCGCGGCAGCATGCGGGTCCGGTGGCGGCGCGCCGCGAGTCCCGACCCGCGCGGCGGACCTGCTGCTCCGCGGCGGCGCCGTCTACACGATGGACGCTGCACGCAGCTGGGCCACCGCGGTCGGCGTGAGGTCCGGCCGTATCGTCTATGTCGGAAACGACAGCGTACCCGACGGCCTGATCGGGGCGGGCACCGAGGTGGTGGACCTCGCCGGGAGAATGGTGCTGCCGGGCTTCCAGGACGGGCACGTCCATCTCCTCGCGGGCGGAATGGAGCTGGGCCAGTGCACGCTCTTCACCCTCGCGACGGCGGCCGCGATCGCGGACTCGATCCGCGCCTGTGCGACCGCGCGGCCGGGCGCCGCATGGATCCAGGGAGCGGGCTGGGAGCTGACCGCTTTCCCCGGGGCGAACCCGACTCGCGAGCAGCTGGATCTCCTGGTGCCCGACCGCGCCGCGCTGTTTCATGCCGCCGACGGGCATTCCGCCTGGGCCAACACCAGGGCGCTCGCCGCCGCGGGCATCACCCGCGACACGCCCGATCCGGTGGACGGGAGGATCGAGCGCGACCCTCGCACCGGGGAGCCGAGCGGAACGCTCCGGGAGAGCGCCATCGGCCTGGTGTCGCGGCTTCTGCCCGATCCCACCGAGGCCGAGCTCGCCGCGGGGCTGGCGCGGGCACAGCGGCTGGCGAACGAGGCCGGCGTCACGTCGGTCCTGGAGGCGTCGGCTCCGGAGAGCTATCTCAAGGCCTATGTGGCGGCGGACCGCGCGGGGAAGCTCACCGTCCGCTTCACCGTAGCCGTGGACGCCAAGGCTGACTCCACCGGCATCGCCGGCCTGGTGCGCCGACTCGGTGACTGGCGCGAGCGGTACAGCACGCCGCGGGTGCGGCCCATCGCCGCGAAGCTCTATCAGGACGGCGTGATCGAATCGGGCACCGCCGCGCTGCTGGCACCCTATCTCGATCGCGGGGGGGACGCGGGCACGCCGATCCACGCCCAGCCGGCGCTCGACAGCCTCGCCGCGGCGCTCGACGGGGACGGGTGGCAGATCCACGTGCACGCCATCGGCGACCGCGCGATCCGCATGACACTCGACGCCTTTGCGCACGCGCGGCGGACGAACGGTGCCCGCGACTCGCGGCACACCATCACTCACCTTCAGCTGATCGATCCCGCCGACATTCCGAGGTTCCGGCAGCTGGGCGTGGTGGCCAACTTCGAGCCGTTCTGGGCCAACGGCGACGAGTACCTCACCAGACTCGCGGAGCCCGCGCTCGGCCCGGGGCGATCCCGCTGGCTCTATCCCATCCGCAGTGCGGTCCTGGCCGGAGCGGTGGTATCGGGAGGGAGCGACTGGTCCGTCTCGTCGCTCGCACCGCTCGATGGCATCCAGGTCGCGATCACTCGTCGCGCACCTTCGGATCCACCGTCCAGCGCGCCGTGGCGACCGGAGGAGGTGCTGGATCTCTCCACCGCGATCGCGATGTACACGATCGCTGCCGCATACGAGAATCACCAGGAGCGCGACACCGGATCCATCGAGCTGGGAAAGCTGGCGGACCTCGTGATACTGGAGCGCGACCTCTTCGACGTCGCCCCGAGCGACATACACGAGGTGCGGGTGATGCGGACGTTCGTGGAAGGAAAGACGGTGTTCGATCGGGCTCGAAGCACCAGATAATCAACTTTACCTCAAGATCTACATCACCTTCTCATTCAAGTACTTACATGAGGCGAGCTCAAGTGTAGTCCAGGGACCTTCCGAGGTCCGCTTCGACGCACCCGCCGTCACGTCAGCGGTCCTCGCGCCGCGGGCGCTCCCCTTCCGGCACTCCACCGCGAAACTCGAAATGCTCCGCTGCCAGCACCCGATCGCGCCAGCCGATGGGCGACCTCCGGAGCAAGCCACTCGCGAGCACTCTGTCGCATAGAACGGCGGCCGGCTCCCATCTTCCCGCGTGGATCCCCGGATAGTGCGCGGCATGCTCGGGGCGGAGGCAGGCTTCCCTGCGGGCGGCGGAGAACGAAGTGACTGCGGAAGGGCCAGACGGCCGGCCCGCCAGCATGGTTGGCTGCGGCATGAAACACCTCACGATGTTGTCCAGGGGCTACGCGTACACCTTCGCCGATCGGCCCGGCCCAGTCAAGGTGTGAGGTGGCACGGCCCGGCGGCGAGCTCTTGGCCGTCAGGAGGCGTCGGCGACGGCGCCGCGCAGCCCTCCGAAGCGCCGCTCCCTGCGCTCGAACTCCCGCACGGCAGCCAGGAGATCCTCGGCCCCGAAGTCGGGCCACATCCGCTCCACGAACAGCAGCTCCGCATAGGCCGCCTCCCAGAGCAGGAAATCGCTGAGCCGCCGCTCGCCGCCCGTGCGGATGAGGAGATCGAGCTCGGGGGCGGGCGTGCCGTGATCCACGATCGCGAGGAGGCGGGTGAACGCGTCCCGGCTCGGGATCGTGTCCGGCCGAAGACACTGGGCCGCCCGGAGAATCGCGTCTCTCGACGAATAGTCGAGCGCGATGCGCAGGTGGAGCCTGCCGCATCCGGCGGTGACCCTCTCGCTGGCCTCTATCCGCCGGCGCAGGCGGTGGTCGATCCGGTCCCGCCGGCCGATGATCTCCAGCTTCACGCCATTCTCCAGGCACCGGGCCGTCTCCGTGCGGAGATACTCCCGAAACAGCCGCATGAGCACCGCCACCTCCGTCGAGGGACGCCGCCAGTTGTCGGCGGAGAAGGCGTACAGCGTCAGCACGCCGATACCGGCACCCGGCGCGGCCTCCACCACCCGGCGCACCGCCAGCGCACCCTCGCGGTGCCCCGCCGAGCGCGGCTGCCCGCCGCGCGTGGCCCACCGCCCGTTCCCATCCATGATGATGCCGACGTGAAGACCGCTTTGCTCCATAAAGTGAGTCTCCAAATAAAAAGCCTACCGCTCCCGCGTGGCGCGGATCAGCGCCTCCATGTGGGACAGGTACCGCTCGAGTGCGTGGCGGCCGGCGGCGCTGAGCCGGTACTCGGTGCGCGGAACCCGGCCGTCGAACAGCTTGGTGCAGAGGATGTAGTCCGCCTCCTCGAGCTTGCGGGCGTGAACGCTGAGGTTCCCGTCCGAGGTGTCGAGCAGGCGCTTGAGCTCGTTGAAGGTGAGCGAGTCGTTCACCGCGAGCGCGCTCACGATCGCCAGACGCATTCGCTCGTGGATCAGGCGATCGAGCGCCAGCGGGCCGTGACCCGCGGCGTCGCCCTGGACGCCCTCGAGCCGGCGTCGCCCCCCGCGGCCCTCGGGGGGATTCCGCGGCGCGAGATTGGACTTAGCCACCGTACCTCCTGGCGATGAGCAGCCCGAAGATGATGTGAAGCCCGCCGAAGCCCGCGGCCATGAGCGGGTTTCCCCACCCCGCCGGGCCGAAGAGAGCCACCGCGCCGAGCAGGACGAAGCAGATCCCCATGATCGGCACGACTCTGAGAGAGAACGCCCCTCCGGTCACCACACCCGTGCCGTACAGCAGCAGCCAGGTGCCCGGCAACGCCGGATACAGTCCGGCGCGTGCCAGCGCGGCGGTGAGGAGCGCACCCACTGCCAGCGGCGGGAGGAAGCTCAGCACGAAGCGCCGCCCGGAGTAGGAGAAGACGGGGGTACCGGCGCGGCGCGCCTTTCTCGCCAGCGCCCAACCCCCGATGACCAGCGCGAGGACCGACGCGACCAGCCAGGTCGCCAACCACTCGACGGGCGAGCCGACCCGGCTCGCGAGGGCCGCCGCGGCGAGGGCCATGGCGCCCATCGCCACGCCTCCCCAGCCGGGGACCGCGGTGAACGCCGTCGCGTGCTCCATGGTGCGACGGATGAACGACAGGTCGTCCATCGCCCGCAGGTGCAACCGCTCGGCCGGAGCGCGCGGAACTCGCTGAGGGGAGGCCATCTCTCCAGTATATGGAAGGGTTATGGTCTCAGCAAGTACTTTGCGTGGAAGAGTCCCCCTGCCCTAACGCAGCTCCGAGGTGCATTCGGGGCAACGGGTCGCGCCGACCGGGATCGGCCTCCGGCAGTAGGGACAGTCCTTGGTGTTGACGACCGGGGCCGGTGGCGGCTTGAGGCGGTTGATCGCGCGGACCAGCAGGAAGACGGCGAATGCGATGATCAGGAAGGTGATGATGTTGTTGACGAAGAGCCCGTAGTTGATGGTGACGGCCCCCGCCTGCTGCGCCTCGGCGAGCGTCGCGTACGGTGGGGCCGCCTTGGGTCCGGCCTTGAGCAGAAGAAAGAGATCGGAGAAGTCGACGTTGCCGAGCGCCAGCCCGACGGGCGGCATGATCACATCGTCCACCAGCGACTTCACAATCGTGCCGAACGCGCCGCCGATGATGATACCGACCGCCAGGTCGACGACGTTGCCGCGCATCGCGAATTCCTTGAACTCCTTGAACATTGCCGGATCCCTTTCGCGGTGGGGAACTGAGCTCCGCAACTGATATATCCGGTCAGCTGGTGGAGCGCCAGCAGCCGGAGTGCGGCGCGACCTCAGGCGCGCTCGCTCTCCCGACGCTCGCCGAGCGGCAGCCGCAGGCACGCCCGCGCGCCCCGCCTCGTCGCCTTCGGCTCGAGCGACAGCGTGCCGCCGTGCGCTTCCGCGATCTGCCGGCTCAACACCAGGCCGATTCCGGAACCGCTCGCCTTGGTGGTGAAGAACGGCACGAACAGGTTGCCGGGATCGGGAAGTCCGGGGCCCTCGTCCTCGACCACCACCTCGAGCACCCCGGCAGTCGTTCTCCAGCACAGCTCGACCCCGCCGCCCGTCTCCAGCGCCGCGTCGGCGGCGTTCCGCACGAGGTTGATGAGCAACTGGTCGAGCTGGTCCCCATCGGCGGTCACCGAGACGGGGGGGCCGCTTCTCACCTGAACCTCGACCCTGGTCTCGAGGGCCGCGACCCGGCCCATCCAGGCGGCTACGTCCACCGAGCCGAGGTGCGGCTGCGGCAGCCGGGCGAGCCGCGCATAGGCGCCCATGAAGCGCCCCAGGGCCTCCGAGCGACCCTCGATGACTTCCAGCCCCGTGCGAAGATCGCTCTCCCAGTCGGACGGCCGCGCGGATCGGGCGGCCAGGCTCCGGAGACTGCCGGCGATGGACTTGATCGGCGCGAGAGAGTTGTTGATCTCGTGCCCCAGCACCCGCACCAGCCGCTGCCACGCCGATCGTTCCTCGGCACGCAGAACCCGGCTGAGATCGGCGATGACCAGCAGCTGGTGAGGGAGTCCCTCCTGTCGGAAGGTTCCGCTCCGCGCTTCCCACCGCCCGGCGCCGCCGGGGAACGTCGCGTCGAAGGTGCGCGGGCTCTCGCCGCCGAGCCAGTCGCTGAGCCCGAGCGCCTCCGAAGGCCGGCCGATGAGCCGTTCCGAAGGCTGGCCCAGCAGCCGCTCGCCGGCGCGGTTCACCAGCCGGAGCCGCCGGGTCCCGTCGAAGGCGAAGACCGCCACGTCGATCTCCTCGATGACCCGCCGGAGGAGCGCGGTGGCCTCCAGCTCCCGCAGTCGCTGGCCACGCAGGGTCTCGCTCAGCGCGTTCACTTCCAGCAGCGCGAGGCCCAGCGCGTCGTCCGCGTTGGCGCCCCGGGCGCGGATCGAATAGTCGCCCTCGCGCAGCGCGGCCAGGAGGTTGGAGATCGTCTGGAGCGGCCGGACCACCCGCTCGCGAAGCAGCAGCGCCCCCATCACCCACGCGCCGGCAGCCAGCAGGCTGAGGGTGAGCCGGACTCGAAGCGGGTGGTCGCCCGCCCACAACAGCCATCCGGCGATCACCACCGCCGGCAGGCCCGCGGCGAGGGCACCGGTGAAGACGCGCGACTCGTGGCTTCGGGGTCGCTTCCGCCGCTTAGAGCCCATAGTGTTGGAGCCGTCGGTAGAGGGCGCTGCGGCTCAGTCCCAGCGCCTTCGCGGCGTGGCTCACGTTGCCGGCGTGCCGCTCCAGCGCCTTCCGGATCAGGAGGCGCTCGACCTCCTCGAGCGGCAGATCCTCCAGCCGCGGCACCGATCCCGTGCCGGTCCGAAGTCCCAGATCCCCGGCGCGGATCGCCTCGCCCTGGGCCATGAGGACGGCGCGCTCGAGCGTGTGGTCCAGCTCGCGCACGTTTCCCGGCCACGAGTGCGCCTCCAGGGACTCGATCGCATCGGGCTCGAACCCGACCAGCGCCTTCCGGTAGCGGGAGGCGTAGCGGGCGAGGAAGTGCTCCGCGAGTGGTCGGATGTCCTCGCGGCGCTCCCGCAGCGGCGGCAGACGGATCTCGATGGTGTTGAGCCGGAAGAGCAGGTCCTCCCGGAAGCGCCCGGCGGCCACCTCCGCGCCGAGGTCGGCATTGGTGGCCGAGAGGAGGCGGACGTCGATGCGGCGCGCCCGCGAGGCGCCGACCCGCTCGACCTCGCCGGTCTCGAGCACCCGCAGCAGCTTGGCCTGCTGCCGCAGCCCCAGCGTGCCGATCTCGTCGAGCAGGAGGGTGCCGCCTTCCGCCAGCTCGAACCGGCCGATCCGGTCGGCGCGCGCATCGGTGAACGCGCCCTTCACGTGGCCGAACATCTCGCTCTCGAAGAGGCCTTCGGCGAGTCCCCCGAGATTGACCGCGACCAGCGGCCGCGCCGCACGGGGAGAGGCCGAGTGGAGCCACTGGGCGACGACTTCCTTTCCGGTGCCGTGCTCCCCGCTCACCAGCACGTTGGCGTCGGACGCCGCCACCCGGTCCATGAGCTGCAGCACGGGGCGCATCGCGGGGGAGTGGGCGATCAGCTCCGGGGCGCCGTCGCGGCGCAGCAGCCGGTTCTCGCTCTCGAGTCGCCGGGTCCGCCGGAGCGCGCGGCCGAGCTCCACCTGGGTGCGAACGGTGGCGAGCAGCCGGTTGTTGTCCCAGGGCTTCTCGATGAAGTCACGGGCGCCGCGTCGCATGGCCTCGACCGCCTTCTCCACGCTGCCCCACGCGGTCATCACCACGGTCGGCAGGGTGGCGTCCAGGGCCTGAAGCTGGGAGACCAGCTCCAGCCCTTCGCGGCCGGTGGTGGTATCGCGGGCGTAGTTGAGGTCGAGCAGCACGGCATCGAAGTCGGTGGCCTGAGCCGCGGAGAGCACGCCGGCCGGGGAGGCGGCGGTGTCGATCGCGTAGCCCTCGCCCTTCAGCAGCAGCCGCAGCGCCTCGCGGACGTGGGGCTGGTCGTCCGCGACGAGCACGTGAGCTGGCGGGGATGTGGGAGAGGTCGGCACGGTGTCAGAATGTAGCGGCCGGAGGAGCGGCCGGGAGGTCGCCGGGGGGATTACCTCCTCCCGCCTACTTCACCTGTCCCGCTGACGCAGTCTGCGCCTCCGGCTCCACCAGCCACCCGTCGAGCAGCTTGATCGTCCGGTGCCCGTACGAGGCGTTTCGCTCGGAGTGCGTCACCTGCACGATCGTGGTGCCCTGCCGGTTGAGCCGGGTGAACAGCTCCATGATCTCCTCACCCTGGGCGCTGTGCAGATTGCCGGTCGGCTCGTCGGCGAGGAGCAGCTTCGGGCTGGCGATCACCGCCCGCGCCACGCCCACGAGCTGCTGCTGGCCGCCGGACAGCTGGCTCGGGTAGAGGTCCTTCTTGCCGACGATCTGGAATCGGTCCAGCGTCTCGGCCACGATCGCGGCCCGCTCCTTGGGCCTCACGTCGCGGTAGGAGAGCGGGATCTCCAGGTTCTCGTAGACGGTGAGATCGTCGATCAGGTGGTACTTCTGGAACACGAAGCCGATGTACTTCTTGTTCAACTCGATGCGCTTCTTGGCCGGGAGAGCGTGCACCGCGTGCTCCAGGAACGAGTATTCGCCGGTCCAGGCGTTGTCGAGCATGCCGAGGATGCTGAGCAGGGTGGACTTCCCCGCTCCCGAGGGTCCCATGATGGTGAGGAACTCGCCCTCCCGGATCTCCAGGTTGATCCGCCGGAGCACGTAGGTGCGGGTCGGGCCGGCTTCGAAGTAACGGTCGAGGTTCGCGAGTCGGATCACGGAGCCGCCTTGGTCGAGAGAAGTGAGGTCATTCGCTCCGGAGCGTCAGCGCCGGATCCACCCGGGTCGCCCGCCGGGCGGGCAGGTAGCAGGCCAGCAGCGCCACCAGCGCGAGCAGCAGCCCGATGCCCCCGAAGGTGATCGGATCGGCCGGCCGAACCTCGTACAGCAGCCCCGCGATCAGCCGGGTGACCACGAGCGAGCCCGCCAGCCCGATCCCGATGCTCAGCAGGACCAGCCGCATCCCCCCGCGCACGACGCTCAGCTTGGTCTGCCGCGGATCCTCCCCGAGGGCCAGCCGGATGCCGAACTCCCGGGTCCGCTGGCTCACCGAGTAGGAGATGACGCCGAAGACGCCCACCGCCGTCAACAGCAGCGCCACCGCCCCGAGCACCGACATGAGCACCAGGCTGAACCGGGCCTGGGCCCGTCCTTCGGAGAGATAGGTCGTCATGGGCGTCAGCCGGCTGACCGGCAGGTCGGGATCCATGGATTCGACCGTCCTGCGCACGGTGGGCACAAGGCTCACCGGGTCGAGGGCGGTCTCGACCACGAAGGTCATCGTCGTCGGCGTGCCCTGGCCGACCGGATAGTAGATCTGATGCAGGACGTCGCGGGTGAGATCGTGCTGGCGCATGTGCTCGACCACACCCACCACCTCGGCGAAGGCGTTCTCCTCGCCGGTGGGCGCGAGCTGGAGCTGCTTCCCGACCGCGTTTTCGCCGGGCCACGCGAGCTGAGCCAGGGTCTCGTCGATGATGATGACCGGCGGCGTGCCGGCCGAGTCCTGATAGCTGAAGGTGCGTCCGGCGATGAGCTTGGCATCCATCGCCTCGAAGTATTCCGGCGAGATGTTCCGGCCGTCCGCGGTGACGCTCTCGAAGTTCCGGGCCGTCTCCTCGTCGTACGCGAAGGGGGAGAGGGGACCGCTTCCGGTGAGCGGAAGCTGGGACACCATCCCGACGGAGGTGACGCCGGGCAGCGCCTCGAGCCGCCCGGTGAGCTCGCGGAAGAACGCGCGCCGGGCCGCCCCTCCCTGGTATTGGCCGAACGGCATCGAGAGCTCGAACGTCAGCACGTCGCCGGCGTCGTACCCCGGGTCCACCCGCTGGAGCGCCACGAAGCTCCGGATCAGGAGACCCGCACCGACCAGCAACACCACGGACAGCGCCACCTCGGCCATGATGAGGAGACTCCGCGCTCCCCGGCGGTCGCCGGCGCTTCCGCCCCTGCCACCGGACTTCAGATGCTCCTGCGGATCGGTTCCCGCCGCGCGCAGCGCCGGCACGAGACCGAACAGCACCGACGTGACCGCGCAGATCGCCGCGGTGAAGAGGAGCACCGTGGTATCGAGCTGGACGTCTGCCAGGCGCGGGAGGTTCGCCGGATGCAGGCGCCGGAGCACCGCCAGCGCGAGCAGCGTGATCCCGAGCCCGAGCACGCCACCGGCCACCGCCAGCAGCAGGCTCTCGGTCAGCACCTGCCGCACCATCGCGCCCCGGCTCGCGCCGAGCGCGGTGCGGAGCGCGAATTCCGCCCGGCGGGTGGTGCCCCGCACGAGGAGAAGGTTCGCCACGTTGGCGCAGGCGATCAGCAGCACCATCCCCACCGCGCCGAGCAGGACGAGGAGCGCCGGCCTGGCGTGCTTCACGACGTCGTAATGGAGCGGCACGGCGCGGATGCGGAGCTTCGAGGCCGCGTGCTCCTTGAACTCCGACCGGAACTGGCGGGCGATCAGGTCCATCTCCGCCTGGGCCTGCTCGAACGTCACGCCCGGCGCCAGCCGGCCGAAGACGGTGAAGAAGGTCAGGTTCCGTGGCAGGGGCTGGCCGTAGTCGAACTGGATCGGCACCCAGAGGTCGCCGTCGCTCACCTGGAAAGCCTCGGTGGGAAGCTGCAGGGTGAAGCTCCGCGGCAGGATGCCCACCACCTCGTGGGCGACGCCGTCGATCTGGACGGTCCTTCCCACCAGCGAGGGGTCTCCCGCGAACCGGCGCTGCCAGAGCCGGTGACTCAGCATCACGACGTGCGGCCCGTTCAGCGCCTCCTCTTCGGGCAGGAATTGCCGGCCGAGCATCGGGCGCACGCCGAGGAGGGGGAAGAAGTTGGCGGTGACGGTGACGACGTCGGCCCGCTCGGGCTCACCGTCGCCGGTGAGATTGCCGCGCAGGTTCGCCACGTTGCCCTCGGCGGCGGCGGCGAAGTCCTCGAAGGCGCGGCTCCGGCGCTGGTAATCCCGGAAGTCGAGCGGCGAGACCGCCGGCAGCGACTGCGCCCCCTCCCCCAGATCGTTCCAGATGTTGGCGAGCCGGTCCGGCGCCTCGTACTGCAGCGGCCGGAGCAGCACCCCGTTCACGACGGTGAAGATCGTGCTGGTGGCGCCGATCCCGAGCGCGAGCGCACCGACCGCGGCGATGGCGAAGCCGGGGGTGCGGCGCAGGGCGCGGAAGGCGAGGCGCAGGTCGTGTGCCAGCGTGCTCATCATTCGCTCCGGAGTGCGGTGATCGGATCGGTGCGGGTCGCCCGCAGCGCCGGCAGAAAGGCCGCCGCGATCGCGACGGTCGCGAGAGTCGTCGCGGTGGCCAGGAAGGTGGCCAGATCGGTCGGCTCGACCCCGAACAGCAGGCCGGCGAGCAGCCGCGTGGAAGCCATCGCGCCGAGCAGGCCGAGGGCGATGCCGGCGCCGGTGAGCCAGAGACCCTGCGAGAGCACCAGTCCGAGTATCTCACGCGGGAGCGCGCCGAGCGCGATCCGGATGCCGATCTCGCGATGGCGCTGCATCACGAGATGCGCCATCACCCCGTAGACTCCGACGGCGCCGAGCGTCAGCGCGAGCAGCGCGAAGCTCCCCACGAGGAGCATCGTGAGCCGCCGCTGCGCCGCCCGGTCGCCGAGCGCCTCCTCCATCGTCCGCACGTCGCTCAGGGGGATATCGGGGTCGAGCTCGCTCAGCGCGGCGCGAAGCGGGCCTGTGAGGACTGTGGGATCGCCTTCGCTCCGCAGCACCACGCGGAGCGTGCGGAGCGCCGGCCCGGTCCCCGCGGGAAACTGCGCGTGCGGCAGGTAGATCTCGGGCCGCGGCTCGGCATCGAGCCCACGGTGGCGCACGTCGCCGACGACGCCGACGACTGTGCGCCAGGCCGAGTCCACCGGACCGCCGCCGAGCAGGATGCGCTGGCCCACCGCGTCGCCGTCCGGCCACACCCGGCTCGCGAGCGTGCGGTTGATCACCACCACACCGGGGCTCCCCAGGCGGTCGGCGGCCTCGAGGCCCCGGCCCTGCAGCAGGGGGATCTGCATGGTTTCGAAGTACTCCGGGCTGGCCGCCTGCCAGTACGCCATGCTCCATTCCGACGGCTTGGGCGGCAACGAGTGCCGCCCCTCGCGGACGAACGACCAGTCGCCCAGCTCGAGCTGCATCATCGGCAGCGCCTTCACCACCGCCGCCGACCGCACGCCGGGCAGTGCCTCGGCCCGGCGGACGAGGCGTTCGTAGAAGGCCCGAACCTGCTCATTGCTGCGGTAGCGGACCGGTGAGAGCTCGATCCTGGCCGTCAGCAGGTGCTCGGCGACGAACCCGGGGTCCACGGCCCGCATCCGCGCGAAGCTCCGGATCAGAAGACCGGCCGAGATGATCAGCACCAGCGAGAGGGCGATCTGGCTCACGACCAGCCCCCGGCGGAGCCGCTGGCGGCTCGCGCCCGCGCTGCCGCCCCGTCCGCCCTCGGTGAGCGCCCGGAACAGGTCGGGACGCGCGGCCCTGAGCGCGGGTGCCAGTCCGAAGAGCACGCTGGTGGAGAGCGTGGTGAGGGCGGTGAAGGCCAGCACCCAGCCGTCCACCTCGATCGCGTCGAGGCGCGGCAGCGTCGGCGGAGCGGCGGCGACCAGGGCCCGAACCGCCCACACCGACAGGAGAAGGCCGAGGAGCCCGCCGCCGGTCGCCAGCAGGGCGCTCTCGGTCAGCAGCTGCCGCACGATTCTTCCGGTGCGGGCGCCGAGTGCCGCCCGTACCGCCATCTCCCGCTGGCGGGCCTCCGCGCGGGCCAGGAACAGCGAGGCGACGTTGGCGCAGGCGATGAGGAGCAGCAGACCCACCGCGCCCATGAGCACGAGGATCACCGGGCGGATGTCGCCCACCAGCTCCTCGGCCGCGGGTGAGACCGATCCCGCGAAGTCCGGTTGGTACTCGTTCGGATACCGGGCCAGCATGCCCGCCATGAGCCCGGCGATCTCGCGGTCGGCGGCCGCCGGGGTGACCCGGGGGCCGAGCCGGCCCACCACCGTGAGCTGGTGCCAGCCGCGCTCGCTGCGGTCCACTGCCGGGTCGAGCTGGAGCAGCGTCCAGAGCTCCATGGCGGGCCCGGCGTGGTGCGACGGGAGCTGGAATCCCGGCGGCATGACACCCAGAACGGTGGTCGGCGCGTCGTCCAGCAGCAGCGTCCGGCCGACGATGTCGGGGTCGGCGCCGAAGCGGCGGCGCCAGAGGCCGTCGCTCATCAGGACCACCGGCGGCGCGCCGGGCAGATCCTCCTCGGCGTCGAAGGCGCGTCCCCTCGCGGGCGAGACCCCGAGAAGGGGTATGGCGTCCGCGGTGACGTAGCCGGCCTGCAAGCGCTCGGGCGTACCGCTCCCGGTGAGCGTCAGCGATCCGCTGGCGTAGGCCGCGACCCGGGTAAAGGACCGCGCCTGCTCGCGCAGATCCCAGTACTCCGGCAGGCTCAGCTCGCCACGCGGCGTCCCCTCCAGGCGGGTGTGCACCAGCATCACCTCCTCCGGCCGCTGGTAGGCCAGCGGCCGGAGGAGCACGCCTCGCACGACGCTGAAGATTGCGCTGGTGGCGCCGATCCCCAGCGCGAGCGTCAGCGCGGTGAGGACGGTGAAGCCGGAGTTCTGGCGAAGGCTCCGGAACGCATACCGGAGATCGCTCCCGATGACATCCATCATTCGATCCTCAGCGCGACCGCGCCCGCCTGGAAGTCCACGAAGCCGGGATGGGACGAGGTCCCGAAGCGCGGCCCGCTGAATGCTGGCGAAGGGTATCCATCATTCCGACCGGAGGGAGAGCATCGGATCCACCCGCGTGGCACGACGCGCGGGGAGCCAGATCGCCACCAGCGCGACGGAGCCCAGCAGCAGCGCCACGCTCACGTAGGTCAGCGGGTCCTGCGCGGTGATGCCGAAGAGCTGGCTCGCCAGCGCCCGGCTCAGCAGCCATGCCCCGGCGAGGCCGGCGCCGAGACCGACCAGCACCAGCCGCATCCCCTGCCCGACGACCAGCCGCAACACATCGGGTCCGCCCGCGCCCAGCGCCAGCCGGATCCCGATCTCGTGTCGGCGCTGCGTCGTGGTGTAGGCCATGACGCCGTAGATGCCGAGGGCCGACAGCAGCAGGGCGATCCCGGCGAAGAGGAGCAGCAGCACCATCGACACCCGCCGCTCGGCGCTGGCATTCTGGATCAGCCGCTCCATGGACATCACCCCGAAGACCGGCTGCTCGGGATCGACGTCCCGGATGGCGCTGGTGACCGCCGCGCCGAGCCGCTCCGGATCGTCATCGGTGCGGACCACCATGGACATCTCCTGGGAGGAGACCGCCTTGTAGGAGAGATACAGCTCTTCGCGGGGCGGCTCGGCGAGACCCATCTGCCGGACGTCCCCGACGATCCCGGTGACGGATACCCACGGACCTTCGGGCCCGAAGATCCTGATGCGCCGCCCGATGGGGTCCTCGCCCGGCCAGTACTTCTCGGCGAGCGTCCGGTTCACCACCACTGTTCCGTTCGACACCGAGTCGGCCAGCTCGGGGAGCCCTTCACCGGCGAGCAGCGGAATACCCATCGCGGCGAAGTAGTTCGGGCTCACCATCCGGAGCTCGGCGCTGGGCAGAGGCTGATCGGCCGGCGTCGGCCGGCCCTCGATGGCGAACCCGATGCCCCCGCGGCCGCGGAGCGGGAGCCGCGAGGTGAGCGCGGCATCGCGCACGCCGGGCACGCCTCGCACCGCGGCCAGCGCGCGCTGGTAGAAGCCGCGGCGCTGCTCCTGGGTGAAGAAGCGCCCCTTCGCGTTGTCGTTGGGTACCGGCAGCCAGACCTGGAGCGTGAGCAGCCGCTGGGGATCGAAGCCGTACTCGACGGCCATCAGGCGCTGGAAGCTGCGCAGGAGCAGCCCGGCGCCGGCCAGCAACATGAGGGCGATCGCCACCTCGGCGACCACGAGGGCGGCGCGCATCCGGGTGCGCGGCGCTCCGGCGCTCGACCCGCGCGCGGCGTCCTTGAGGACCCCCTGGAGGTCGGGTCGGGAGGCCTGAAGGGCCGGAATGAGCCCGAACCCGACGCCCGTGAGCAGGATGAGAAAGGCGGTGAAGCCGAGCACCGGGAGCGAGAGCTCGATCTCGCCGGCCCGCGGCAGATACAGCGCGACGAGCCGTCCGAGCGCGCTCGCGCCCCAGGCGGCGAGGATCAGCCCCAGACCGCCACCCACCGCGGCGAGCACGAGGCTCTCGGTGAGCAGCTGCCGCACCAGCCGCGTCCGGCTGCCGCCCAGCGCGGTGCGCACCGCGATCTCCCGCTGGCGCGCCGTGGCCCGCGCGAGGAGCAGGTTCGCCACATTGGCGCAGCCGATCAGCAGGACGAATCCGACGGCGCCCAGCAGCACCAGAAGCGCCGGACGCACGTCGCCGACCACCTGCTCGGCGAGCGGCTCCGCCACCGGGTGCCAGCCCTGGCCCGCGGGGTAGGCCTGCGGGTACCGCTCCCGCAGGCGGGTGGTGAGCACCTCGAGCTCGGCGCTGGCGTCTTTCACCGTCCGGCCCGGCCTGAGCCGGCCGATCAGGTCGTAGACCCGCGCGTTGCGCTGGTTGAAGAAGTTCGGATCCGGATTGTCCAGCGCGATCGGAGCCCAGACCTCCATCGGCGAGGCCCCGCTTTCGAGCACGTGGCGAAAGCCGCTCGGCATGATGCCGACGATCGTCATCGGATCGTCGTCCAGCCGCACCGTCTTGCCGAGGATGCCGGGGTCCGCGCCGAAGCGCTGCCGCCAGAGCTCGTGGGAGATGATGATGACGTACCCGATGCGGCCGCCGTCATCGGCCGGGGTGAAGTCGCGTCCCAGCGCGGGCTCGACCCCGAGGAGGCGAAAGTAGTTGTCGGAGACGACAGCGGCCTGAATCCGCTGGGGCTCCCCCAGCCCGGTGAGGTTGATGTTGATCGGGTAGATGGCCGCCAGATCCTGAAGCGCACTCACCTCCTTCAGGTAGTCCTGATACTCGGGCTGGGACGCCGGGATGTCCTTGAGACCGTTTCCCGAGAACCCGGCGCGGATCGAGATCAGCTGCTCCGGCTCGGCGTAGGCGAGCGGACGGAGCAGGACCGAGTACACCACGCTGAAGATCGCGGTGTTCGCGCCGATGCCCAGCGCGAGCGTCAGCACCGCGATCGCCGTGAAGCCCGGGCTGCGTGCCAAGCCACGGACGGCGAACCGCAGGTCCCGCCAGAACACGTCCATCATGCCACCTCCCGACCGAGCGGTGAGTGTGGGACGATCCTGCCATCGAAGAGGTAGACATGGCGGCCGGCGCGACTCAGGTACCGGGCATCGTGGGTGACGATCACGATCGTGGCGCCCTCGTGGCTGAGATCGTCCAGCAGCTCCATGACCTGCTCGCCGTTCCTCGAGTCGAGGTTGCCGGTCGGCTCGTCCGCCAGGAGCACCAGGGGCCTGCCCACCACCGCCCGCGCCACCGCGACGCGCTGCTGCTGACCGCCGGAGAGCTGCGCGGGATAGTGGTGGATCCGGTGGAGCAGGCCCACTCGCTCCAGTGCCGCGTGCACCAGGGCGCGCCGCTCCGTCGGAGCCATGCCCCGGTATTTGAGCGGGAGCTCGACGTTGTGAAACACGTCGAGGTCGCCGATGAGATTGAAGGACTGGAAGATGAAGCCGATGGCCCGGCTGCGTACCCGGGCCCGCTGCGCGGGCGACAGCGTGGCCACCGGCTCGCCCGCGAGCACGTAGCTCCCCTCGCTGGGCGAATCGAGCAGGCCGAGGATCGAGAGCAGCGTGGTCTTGCCGCATCCCGAGGGCCCGCAGATCGCCACGAACTCGCCGGCCCGGATCTCCAGCGCGACCCGGGAGAGGGCATGGGTCTCGACCTCCTTCGTGTGGAAGATCTTGGAGACGCCGTCCAGGCGGATCAGCGGATCGATCGGGAGCGGCATGGCTATTCGTTGCGCAGCGCGAGCATGGGATCGGTGCGCGCCGCCCGCCGGGCGGGGATCGCCGCCGCGAGAATCGCGACCGCCGTCAGCACCACCATGCCGGTGGCGAAGGTCGGCGGATCGGTGGGGCTCACGCGGAACAGCAGGCTGGAGACGAGCCGGGAGAGCGCCAGCGCGCCCGCCAGGCCGACCACCAACCCGATGCCGGCCAGCGCCGCGCCGTGGCGCACCACCATGGCCAGCACGTCCCCGTGGCGCGCGCCGAGCGCCATGCGGATCCCGATCTCCTGGGTCCG
>CAMPKP010000040.1 GCA_946887295.1 uncultured Gemmatimonadota bacterium
CGACCGCAACCGCGCCCGCCTGAGGGCCGCGGCCCGTCCGCCATCCGAGGCCGGTGGGCTGATAGCCCACGACCGACCGGCTCTCGAGGGAGCGGCGGAGCGCGTCGGCGGTGGGCCAGCGGTTCTCCGGATCCTTCTCGAGGCAGCGGGCCACGGCGAGGGCGAGATCCTCGGGCACGTCGGCGCGGCGGGCCCGCACATCGGGCGCGGGCTCCGTGATCTGCTTCATCAGGATCCCGGCGACGGTGGGCGCGTTGAAGGGCAGCTCGCCCGTGAGCATCTGGTAGGTGACGATGCCCAGGCTGTACAGATCGGAGCGGCCGTCGATCTCCCGCTCGCCGGCGGCCTGCTCGGGGCTCATGAAGGCCGGGGTGCCGATCGCCACGCCGGCGCCGGTGAGCGTCGCACCGGAGCTTCCCGACAGCGCCTTGGCGATGCCGAAGTCGGTGACCATCACCCGGCCCCTAGAGCCCTCGAGCAGGATGTTGTCCGGCTTGATGTCGCGGTGGATGATGGAGAACCCGTGGGCGGCGCCGAGCGCGTCGGCGGACTCGGCCATGATCCGGCGGGCTTCCTCGACCGGGAGCTTTCCCCGCCGCCGGATCCGCCCGGCGACGGACTCCCCGTCCACGTAGCCCATGACGAAGTAGACCAGGCCATGCCCCTCGCCGACCGTGTGGATCGGCACGATGTGGGGGTGGCTCAGCTTGGCGGCGGTCTGGGCCTCACGGGTGAACCGCTCGCGGATGTCCTTCTGAAAGGCGAGCTCGGGGGGCAGGACCTTGATCGCGACCCGGCGCTGAAGGCGCTCGTCGCGGGCCCGGTAGACCACCCCCATGCCGCCCCGGCCCACTTCGCCCTCTATGGTGTATGCGTCACCCAGCGCCGCGGCGAGCCGAGCGGGCAGCGGCTGGTCGGAAGGAGCGGTCACGAGCGGAGGGACCCCGAAGCACAGGGGGCGGGACTGCCGTCGGCGATGAGGCCCGCGTTGCAGCTGCCGGACATGGCAGACAATCTGTACTCGCGCTGGGCCCGCCGCCACCCTGAGCGGCTCTCGGCGGAGCCGACCAGGATGGCGGGCCGTTTGGGGCCATTATGGCACCGCCAACCTCGATTCCTGCCAAGATGCCTCCCAACCGCCTGCGGGCGGAAACCCTGGGAGCGCCTAACTTGTTATGAGTCAACACTGATACTGACACGTCCATGGCACGTTCGCTGCACATGCAGGACCGATCGTGTTTCTTGGGCCTGTCACCTTTACCCCGCTAGGGGGTTGGAAGGAGTAGTACATAGATGGCCGAACGTCTGACTTTGCCGGTGTTGCCGCTGAGGGAGGTAGTGCTGTTCCCTGGAGTGACGGCTCCCATCGGCGCGGGTCGCCCGGCGACGCTGCGCGCCATCGAGGCCGCACTCAGCCAGCCCGAGCGGCTGGTCTTCGCGGTCTCGCAGCGGCAGAACGTCGAGAGCGTGACCCCCGAGGCGCTGTACACCATCGGCACCATCGCCCGTATCGGGCAGCTCCAGCGCGGGCTGTCCGGGATGCAGCTGCTGCTCCACGGCGAGCGGCGCGGCATCGCCATTCATTACACCGACCGGGAGGGCTACCTCCAGGCCATCGTGCGTGAGGCCGAGGAGATGGCGGCCCTGAATCCCGAGGATCCGGCGTTCGTCGCGCTGCATCGGGAAGCGCGGACCCGCGCCGCGGAGCTGGGCCAGAAGTCCGGCCTCCCCGACGAGGTCGTGCAGCAGGTCCTGGCCGGAGTGAACGAGCCGGGCCGGTTCGCCGACCTGGTGGCGGGGTACATCGACATCACGCCGCAGGAGCGGCAGATCCTCCTCGAGACGTTGAGCGTGGAGGAGCGGCTGCGCAGGGTGCTGGTGCACGTCCAGCGCCAGATCGGCGTGCTGGACGCGCAGGAGGACATCAAGACCCAGGTCCAGGAGGAGCTGGGCGAGCGGCAGCGGGAGATGTTCCTCCGCGAGCAGCTCAAGACCATCCAGCGCGAGCTGGGCGAGGACGACGAGCGGGACGACCTGCGCGAGCTGAAGGAGAAGATCGCCGCGCTCGAGTTGCCCGCGGACGTGCGGAAGGAAGTGGACCGGGAGCTCGGACGGCTGTCCCGCATCGGGCGCGAGTCGATGGAGTCCCAGGTCATCCGGACGTTCCTCGAGAACATCGTCGAGCTGCCCTGGAACACCCGCAGCACCGAGCACCTCGATCTGTCCGAGGCGCAGCGGGTCCTCGATGAGGACCACTACGCCCTGGGCGACGTGAAGGACCGGGTGCTCGAGTTCCTGGCCGTGCGGCAGCTCCGCTCGCAGACCGAGGCGGCCGAGCGCGCGGCGGAGGCCGATGGTGCGGCACCCGCCGGCATGGACGGCGAGGGGAGCATGCCGGAGGAGGCCGCGTCGGGCGAGTCCACGGACGTGCCCGCGGCGACCGCCACCGTCCCGGCACCCAACGTGCCGGTTCCCGGCAACGACGACGACCGCGCACGGGGCCCGATTCTGCTGTTCGTGGGACCGCCGGGCGTGGGCAAGACCTCGGTCGCCAAGTCGATCGCCCGGGCGATGGGACGGAAGTACGTCCGCATCTCGCTGGGCGGCGCCCGCGACGAGGCCGACATCCGGGGGCACCGGCGGACCTACGTCGGCGCCATGCCGGGCCGCATCATCCAGGGGATGAAGCAGGCCGGCACCCGCAACCCGGTCTTCCTCCTGGACGAGGTGGACAAGCTCGGCGTGTCGTTCCAGGGCGATCCCGCGAGCGCGCTGCTCGAGGTGCTCGATCCGGCGCAGAACGACACCTTCGTGGACCACTACCTGGGTGTGCCGTTCGATCTGAGCGAGGTGCTCTTCATCGCGACCGCCAACTTCATCCAGAACATCCCGGGCCCGTTGCTCGACCGGATGGAGGTGGTGGAGTTCGCCGGATACATCGAGCGGGAGAAGCGCGAGATCGCGCGGAAGTACCTCATCCCGCGTCAGTTCAGCGAGAATGGGGTGTCGCCGGAGCAGCTCACCATCACCGACGAGGCGCTGTCCGAGGTGATCACCAGCTACACCCGCGAGTCCGGGGTGCGTCAGCTGGAGCGCGAGATCGGCCGGCTGGCGCGGAAGGTGGCCCGGAAGATCGCAGCCGGAGAGGTCCAGCAGGTCACCGTCGACCGCGAGATGGTGGACGACCTGCTCGGCCGGCCGAAGGTGCATCCGGAGAAGGCGGCCCGCCACGACGAGGTCGGGGTGGCCACCGGGATGTACTACACGCCGACCGGCGGTGACATCATGTTCGTCGAGGCGTCCACCATGCGCGGCAAGGGCGAGCTGGTGCTCACCGGCCAGCTGGGAGACGTCATGAAGGAGTCCGCACGGGCGGCATGGACCTACGCGCGCTCGCACGCGGCAGGGCTTCAGATCGCCGACGACATGTTCGACCGGGACATCCACATCCACGTTCCGGCGGGCGCGATCCCGAAGGACGGCCCGTCGGCCGGCGTGACGATGGCGACGGCGATCGTCTCCACCCTGTCGGGCCGGCCCGTCCGGCACGACATCTCCATGACGGGTGAGATCACCCTGCGTGGGCGGGTGCTGCCGATCGGTGGTGTGAAGGAGAAGGTGCTCGGCGCGGTTCGGGCGGGCATCAACCGGATCATCCTGCCGAAGGAGAACGAGCCGGACCTGGAGGATCTTCCGAAGGAAGTGCGGGACAAGACCGAGATCTACCTGGTACAGGAGCTCGGTGAGGTCCTGGCGCTCACCCTGCGTGGCGCCAGCTTCCGCGAGGGGCGGCTGCTCTTCGGGGACGAGAAGAACCCGCGGGACGTGATGCCGCTGTCGTCGGGATTTCGCCACTAAGCGGTGAACGAGCGGTGAACGAAATGAGGGGGGCCATCCAGGTGGATGGCTCCCCTCATTTCGTGTACCTCACCGTTTCTCCGTTTTTTCCCTTCTCAGCGCCCGCATCGCCGCATGGGCCAGCTCGCCGGCGGTGGTGCCGTCCGCCGGGTGGGCCGCCCATCCCACGCTCACGTTGAGCGGGATGATCACGCCTTCGGCGGTCGCGGCGGCCTGCTCGCCGAGGACGCGGCGCAGCTTCTCGGCCAGCACGGCGGCCCCGGCGGCCCCGGCGCCACGCAGGATCATGGCGAACTCCTCGGCCCCGTAGCGGCCGATCAGGTCGCTCGCGCGAACGCTGGAGCGGAAGACGTTGGCCACGTGCAGCAGCACCTGGTCGCCCACGATCTGGCCGAAGCGCTCGTGTACCTCGCCGAACCGATCCAGATCGAAGACCACGAAGGCGAGGGGGCCGCCATGCCGCCGGCCGTACTCCACCGCGTATTCCAGCTCCGTCATCAGGGTGCCGTGATTCAGCAGGCCGGTCAGCTCGTCCCGGTGGAGCATCTCCCTCAACCTGCGGCCCCGCTCCGCACGGGTGATCACGGTCTGCAGCAGGAGCTCGGCCGGTGCCGAGTCGGCGACGAAGTCGTCCGCCCCGGCGCGCAGGGCGTCCACCTGGGACGCAGGCTCGAGTGGCCCGACGACAATCGCGGGAAGCAGATGGTACCGGGGGTCCTGCCGCACCATGCGCACCACCGAAGGCCCCTCGGCGTCCGAGAGTCGCGGCGCCACGACGAGCAGGTCGGGAATCTCGCGGTCGAGCAGCTCCTGAACCGGCTTCGCCAGCGGGCTGCGCACCACACGGACGTTCGCCTCCTCCAGCACCGCCGCGAGCCGGGCGGCGCGATCCGCATCCCCGTCGACCAGAAGCACGACCGAGGGCGGAGCGCCCGTGCGGGCCAGCGTGCGGGCGTAGCGCGGCAGATTCTCCACCATCAGCTCCGCCGCGAAGACCGCATCCACGCCGGCGGCGACCGCCCGGAGCCGGTCCACCGCTCGCAGGGTCTCGATGAGCACCACGGCGCGAGGGCGTGTGGAGCGGCGGCTGGTCCAGGAGGACGCGACCGCGGAGGGGTCCCCTTCGCCCGGACTGGTGCCGATCACGATCAGGTCGACTCTCCGGCCGGCCGTGACGGTCAGCGGATCGTCCTTCCGGGTGCGGATGTCCACCGTATAACCCACGCCCACGAGCGCCTCGGCCAGACGGTCGCGGTCGGGGCTCGGCGGCAGCACCAGCACGGCGCGCGCGCCGCCTTCGGCCATCCCCGGCGGTGCCGTAAACCGTGC
The DNA here is from genome assembly GCA_946887295.1 of uncultured Gemmatimonadota bacterium. Next base: position 5,188 of record CAMPKP010000040.1, read on the forward strand.
GCGCGCCATCGTGAGCACCGCCTCCAGCCGCCTCATGACGTCGTCCAGCTTTCCCGCCTGCTCCGGCAGCGGCTCCGACAGGATGAGCCGCTCCGCCGTGCGCGCGAGGTCGCTGATCTCAGGAAAGCCGTAGGATCCTCCCGACCCGGCCAGGCGATGGAAACCGGTCCGGAGCGCGGGGACCACCTTCTCGCCCCGGCGGAAGGAGTCGATGTCGGAGCGGAGCTCCGCGAATATTTTCGGGAGCTCGTCGAGGTACTCCTGCTGCAGCTCGCGGTAGGCAGCCTCTGTCGCGTCGCTCATGGGGTCCTGAACCGCTCCAGCGCGAGCCGGGCGCCGGCGACGAAAGAGGGGGCGGTGCTCCAGTGACCCCGCACGTCGCTCCCGTTGCGCGCGGCGAGGATGGCGCTCCGGTCGTCCACCACCAGGATGACCGGCATGCCGGGCCAGCGGCCCTCGGCGGCCACGACCTCCACCGGTGCGAACTCCAGCTCCACCGGACCGGTCGCCATCAGGCCGAGCGGCAGACCGGCCGAGTAGGGGCGGCGAAGGGCGGGAGCGAGAAGCGGGTAGGCGTCCGGCGGTGCGAGGAGGCCTACGGACTCCTTCGCCCGGGCGATGTCGTGGGTGATGAGCTGGAGCAGAGAACGTCCCGAGACCACTTCGACCAGCGTCTCGGTATCGGGCACCAAGGCGGCGTCCAGCTCCCGGCTGAGCCGTTCGAGCGCCTGTCCGTGATCGTTGGAGATCCGGGCGATGAGGGCGGCCGGCGCCTCGGGCCGGTAGCGGCGTGGCCGGGTGCCCTCGACCCGAGCCGCGCCTTTGGAGACGAGCCCCTCCAGGGCGCTGTACGCGTTGGCCCGGGCGAGGCCTGCCCCGCGAGCGATGGCGTACCCCGTGCCCGGTCCGGCCGTGAGCAGGACCTGATAAACCAGACTCTCGGTGGGTGTAAAGCCGAACCGGGTAAGATCTATCGCAGGCACGAGTCGTAGTATGTCATACTACGCTCGTGGCCACAAGATGCTCAGACGTAGTCCAGAGTCCAGCCGAGCAGCTTTGCGATCAGCGCCAGGCGGAAGGTGATGTCCACCTCCCGTCCCTCGGTCGTCTTGGCGTCGAGATGGAGCGGATAGTAGTGGTAGGTGATCTTGTTGAGCGCCTTGGGCTGCGACCGGAGGTTCTTGGGTCGCCAGACGCCCAGCTCGTCGGTGTCCTTCAGCAGCCTCGTCAGGACCCTTGTCGCCACCGGTGCCCATTCCAGCGCCCCCATCCTCGCAAGGAGCTCGATGTAGTACAGGGCGAGCGGCAGGTCCTTCGGATACCCCTTGGCGTCGGCCTCGATGGGGTCGCCAAGGAGCAGGTGTTGGGGCTTGATCGACCGCTTGCCGACCTGGATCACGAAAGACTTCTTGGGCGCCGGCTGCGCGAGGTAGTGACCGAGGCGCTCGGTGAAGCCGGCTCGCTCCCGCCGGAGGTTGGGCATCGCCGCGATCATCGCGACCGAGTACCAGCTTGGCGGATGGGCTTCGGGATGCAGGGCCAGCACCTTGCCCGACTTCACGAAAGGCTTCTCGGCGATGGGGCTGCGGAGGAACTGGGAGACGGAGCTCGCGATCTTGTGCCCCGCACCACGCAGGCGCGGGTCTTCAACGTAGCCAGCCTCGGCCAGCGCCGCCGAGGCGGCCTCGCGGATGACCTCCCTGGCCCAGACCGACGCCTCGGGATCGCTCTTGACCAGCCTCTGGAACTCGAAGAGGAGCGCGGGGTCTTCGTCCCGGGAGAGCAGGCGGAAGAGCACTCGGTCGGCCAGCTTGAATGGACGCCCGGTCCGGGGCCACTCCAGTTGAAGCAGGCGCCGGTAGTTGGGGATGGTGCCGACGTCCTTGATGCCTTGCGCCGGGGAAGGGGCGAGCCCCAGCAGGTTGCCGCCCCAGGTTCCGGTGTCCTTCTGCTTCTTCACGACGGCGAGGGCCGTCTTGGATTCGCACACCGCCAGGTGGGCAGCCTCGCGGGCCTCCGGCGTCGCGTACCCAGCCGGGGCCAGCTCGGTCAGCGTGCGGTACCGGATCGAGGCCCCGGCATTCTCCAGCAGCCAGGTGAGTGGAATCCGGTGCTGATTCGGCAGTTCCAGGAGCGCTCCCGGGGGAGTGTGTGCGGAAACGGCGGGCAAAGATAGAGGGGAGCGGGGGGCGGCGGTAGGGCGGAACCCCGCTCAAGCCCCGGTTTACGAGCCGTCGGCCTTCGTTCTGGCTTCCCCGGCTTCCCGGAACTCGGACGTGGGCTGCCACCGCGGCTGGGTGGGCGCGTTCGCTACCGACACCGCTGTCCTGACAATGACACGAAGCTGCTGCAAAGCGCCATCGTAGGTGAACCACGGGAGGATCTCGTCGGCGGGCTGATGATACCGCTCAGCCACGTACTTATCCGACAACTCCTTGCCGTACCCCGCCGGCTTCCCGATGTACCGCGACCCGTTCTCGATGGACGTCCCCGGAACCCCCGCGCGGGCGAGCGGAAAGTGATCCGACCGGAAGTAGGCACCCCGGAGCAGCCCCTCCTCGTTGGTGGTGACCCGCAGCCTCTCCGCCGCGGCGGCCGCCGTGAAGACCTGGCCCAGCGTGGACTGGTCGAGACCCAGGGCCGAGATGTCCGATGTCCGTCCGTAGAGGTTCATGACGTCGAGGTTCAGGATCGCCGCGATGTCCCGCAGCGGCATGGGGGGGTGGTTGGCCAGCGCCTCGGAGCCGACGAGCCCCGATTCCTCGGCCGCGAAGCCGACGAAGATGATGGACCTGGCGGGCCGCACGCCGCTTCGCACGAACGCCTCCGCGGTCGTGAGCACCGCCGCCGTACCGGAGGCGTTGTCCTCGGCTCCGTTGTAGATGGAGTCGCCGCGAACGGCGGCCCCGATGCCGAAATGATCGTAGTGGCCCCCGATCAGCACCGCTTCCTTGGCCATGTGGCCACGGCCGGGGAGCCGGCCGAGCACGTTCGCCGTTTCGGTCCGGCGGATCTGGCTGCGCACGCCGCCCTCGAGCGTGATGCCCAGGGGCACCGGCTTGAATCCTTTCCGGGCCGCCGCAGCAGTCAGCGATGCCAGGTCCTGCCCACCGCTCTTGAGCAGCCGTGCCGCCGTCTCCTGCTGGAGCCAACCGGCCACGATCAAGGAGTCCGGGGGAGCCTCGAGGCGCACCTGGGGGCCGGTCCAGCCGGAGAGGACCGTCGTCCACGGGTAGGTGGCGCTCTCGGTCGTGTGAACCAGCAGGAGTCCGGCCGCGCCCTGCCGCCGGGCCTCCTCGATCTTGTAGGTCCATCGGCCGTAGTAGGTGAGGATCTTGCCGCGGAAGAGCGTCGAGTCCTGGAGCCCGGGATCGTTCACCAGCGCCACGACGATCTTCCCCCTGGCATCCAGGCCAGCGTAGTCGTTCCAGCCGACTTCCGGCGCCACGATGCCGTACCCGACGAAGACCGCCTCCCCCCGCACCTTGACCGACGAGTCGTTCCTCATCGACCAGAGCACGTAGTCGTCCTTCCACTTCAGCGGCATCGGGGACGGTCCGGTGGCCGCCAGCGTGGGGCTCGGCGTCAGGGAGATGATCGGCACCCGCTGGTAGTAGGTGCCGCTGTCCCCGGCCGGCTCGAGGCCCAGGCGCCGAAACTGGGTACCGATGTACTTCTGCGCCAGCAGCCCGCCTCTGGTGCCAGGCGCGCGTCCTTCGAGCGCGTCGTCGGCGAGGAACTCCAGATGGCCGCGCAGTACGTCCGCGCGCAGCGCGGCCGCCACCTGACGGCCCGGAGAGCTCGGCGCTTGCGCGGCAGCGCCGGTGGCGGCAGCGCCGGTGATGGAGGTGACGGCCAAGGCTGTCAGGAGCGTGAGAGTTGGTCGCATCAGGAGCCGCATTGGAGAAGGACGATCGTACCGGAGGAGCCAAACCCGCCTTCGCTGGTCAGCACCATTACGCGGTCGTCGAGCCAGGAGATTCCCTCGCCCTGGAGCTGGAGCCCCGCCGCGTCGCAGGCCACGCCGAGCGGGGCCAGGGTCCCCTTTGGCGTGAGGGTGAAGAGATAGATGCTCAGATAGGTGCGAACGGCGACTAGGTCGCCGGAGGGCGACAGCGCCGCGTCGGTGACCCGGCTGCCGAGGCTGCCGGAGTCGATCGGCAGCCTGCCGACGGCTTCGGCGGTGACGATCCTGCCCTTGCCCCAGGCCTCCGGACCGACCCGGTAGACGGTCGGCGCGGTCCCTCGCCCTTTGGTGATCAGGTACACGGTGCCGTCGGGGCCGACGAACGCCGCCTCCACATCCCAGGAGCCGTCCGGATAGCGGAACTCGAGCACCTCGGCGGGGGTGGTGCGCGTGCTCCGGGCCGGGGCCACGGGCTCGCGGAGCCGATAGAGCCGGACGGTCGCCTGGTTCTGGGCGTTGTCCCCCGTGTCGGCGATGTAGAGGCAATCGCGGGCGCCGCAGGGGCCCAGCGTGATGGCCTCCCAGTCCCGGTTCTCGGCGCCGGCCACCATGAGGGCGCCATGGTCGCGGCCCAGGGTGTCGGTCGCGAAGATCCAGGCCTCATTGCCCGAGTCGTTCAGGGTCCAGAGAATGCCGGGCTGGCTCCGGCTGGCGGCCACGCCCGAGCTCTCGTCCAGCTTGGGATGCTGAAAGCTGCCGGTGCGCCGCACCTGGGTCGCTCGACCCAGCTCCCACTGATTCCGCACGCTCGCACGCGGCGTGAGCCCGGCGGCGACCCCGATGGCGAAGAGGAGCGCGAGCCCCGCGAGCACGAGCATGGCGATCCGGCTCACACGCCCGCCGACGGACAGAGGTCGGCCAGCACGCACGCCGGGCAGCGCGGGCGCCGCGCGATGCAGACCTGCCTGCCGTGGAAGATCAGGAGATGGGACAGGAGGGCCCACTCCTCCTGGGGAAAGAGCTGCATCAGATCCTGCTCGATCTTGACCGGGTCGTCGTGTCTCGTGAGGCCCAGCAGCCGCGACAGCCGGGTGACGTGGGTATCCACCGTCACGCCCTCGTTGATACCGTACGCATTCCCCAGGACCACGTTCGCGGTCTTGCGGCCCACGCCCGGCAGCACCCGCAGCTCCTCCATGGTTCGGGGCACCGCTCCGCCGTGGCCGGCCACGAGGGCCCGCGCCATTCCGATCAGGCTCTTCGTCTTGTTGCGGAAGAAGCCGGTGGAGCGGATGAGCTCCTCGACCTCCGCCGGGTCGGCCGCGGCGAGGACCTGGGCCGTCGGATACCGGGCGAAGAGCGCGGGGGTCACCAGATTGACCCGGGCGTCGGTGCACTGGGCCGAGAGGATGGTGGCGACCAGAAGCTGGTATGCGTCCCCGTGGTCGAGCGCGCAGCGCGCGTCGGGGTATTCCTTCTTGAGCCGCCCGAGAATGGTCCGGGCCCGCTCGGCTTTGGCGGCCTTCGATTCCCGTCCGGGTGCCCGGAGGGAGCTCCGCTTCCGTGTCCTCAACGCCGGCGCCGGGCGTAGGCGGTGAACAGCTCGGCGGTGCGGGTATTGAGGACGTCGTCGGGCCCCAGCCACCCCTTGCGGGCCATGGCGACGCCGAACTCCGCGTTGCCGATCCCCGAGATGCTGTGTGCGTCCGAGCCGATGGAGATCATCGCTCCGCGCTCGCGCGCGCGCCGGAGTACCCGCCAGTCGAGGTCGAGCCGGTGGGGGTCGGCGTTGATCTCGAGCGCCACGCCCGTCGCAGCGGCCTTCTCGAAGACGGCGTCGAGGTCGAGGGCGTAGGGATCGCGCGAGAGCAGCAGCCGGCCCGTCGGGTGGCCGATGATGGTGAGATAGGGGTTGTCCATCGCCGTCAGCATCCGCGCCGTCATCTCGGGCGGAGTCATGTTGAACCGGCTGTGGATCGACGCGATCACGAAGTCGAGCCGGGCCAGGACCTGCTCCTCGAAATCCACTCTCCCGTCGGCCAGGATGTCGGCCTCGACACCCTTGAGCACCCGGATGCCCTCGAGCCGACCGTTGAGCTCGTCGATCTCGTCCGCCTGCCGGAGCAGGTCGTCGGGCTTGAGGCCGCCCGCATAGGCGGCGGCCTGGCTATGGTCGGTGATGCCGACGTACTGGTATCCCGCGGCGCGGCAGGCCAGCGCCAGCTCCTCCACCGTGTTGGAGCCGTCGGAGTACCGGGTGTGGCAGTGGAGGAAGCCTCGCAGGTCGGCCGGCTCCAGCAGCCGCGGCAGCTCCCCTCGCGCAGCGGTGGCGACCTCGTCCGCGCCCTCACGCAGCTCCGGCGCGATGAACGGCAGACCGAGCGCCCCGTAGAGATGCTCCTCGTCCGGAGTCGGCACGAACTCACTGCCGCGCCAGAGCGCAGCGCCGGTGAGGGAGAAGCCACGAGCCGACGCATGACCGGCCAGGTCGGCGAGGTGCCGCTCGCTGCCGGTGGCCTGCACCAGCACGGCTCCGACGTTCACCGGCGTCGTCACCACGATCTGCGCGCTCGCCCCGCCCGCGAAGCGCAGGGTGAGGCGGCGCTCGTCCTGCCCGGCGAACTCGTGCACGCCGGGGAACTGGCTCAGCCGCCTGAACAGCTCGGCGGGCGGCACTTCGGCGACCAGCACGAGCACGAGATCGCGCACTACCTCAGCCCGTCGCCGGACGTCGCCTGCGACGATGGCGGTGGTGACCCCCGGCAGACGTGCCAGCGCCGACCGGAGCCCCTCCGCCTCCTCGGCGGCGTGGTGGGACAGGCGGAAGGCGTTGGCCTGGCGGAGGAAGGCGATGCTCTTGAGGATGTTCTCGGACGTCTTCCGGCCGAAGCGCGGAAGCTTGGCGAGGCGCCCGTCGAGGGCAGCGGTCTCCAGCTCCGGCAGCGACTCCACCCCGAGCACCTCGTGGATCTGCCGGATCTTGGCGACGCCCAACCCGGAGATCGAGAGCATCTCGACCAGGCCGGGCGGAATCTGCTCGCGCAGCTCCTCCAGGATTCCGGCGCGGCCGGTATTCATCAACTCGGTGGCGATCTGCAGCGTGGCCGGACCCACGCCCTTGGCCGCGGCGAGGGATCCGTCCTCCAGCCCCTGGCGCAAGTCGCCCGGGTAGGTCCCGATCGCGCGCGCGGCCGTGCGAAAGGCACGGATGCGGAACGGGTTCTCGCCTCTCAGCTCCAGGAACGCGGCGATCTGCTCCAGCACGTCCGCCACGGCCTTCTTGTCCATGAAGTCCTTCAGGGTTTCCATCGCGCCTCTCCCGTTCCGACGCCCGCCGCCAGGACCCGGGTGCGCCAGCCCAGCTCGAGCAGCTCCTCCTCGCTCAGGATGGAGCGCAGACCCGCTGCCGCCCCACCGGGGAGCGTGGGGTCGAAGAGCGCCGACCCATCTTCTCTCGCGAGCCGCCCGGCCCTGCCGCCGATGGCCTCCACCGCGCTGAAGCCCGGCCGGTCAGGCCGCAGGCCGAAGATGCCCAGCACGCGGAGGTCGCCGTCGAGGGCGCGGGACACGAAGAGGCCATCGAGCGGCTCCGGGGCCTCGCTCTCGATCACGGTCGCCCAGATCATGCGCTCGGGGAACTGGGCGTAGTAGGCGGGAGCGTCCTTCGGGTCTGCGGTCTCCTGCGCCGGCTGCGCCAGCAGCTCCTCGGCCATCTCACGGCCTACCGGGAAGGTGATGGCTCCGGCGGCCCAGGCGAGATATGCGTGGTGGACCAGCGCGACCATCTGGTCCATCGCCTCGCCGAGCCCTCCCTCGGGCCGGAGGTCGTGCAGCAGCGTGACCACCTCGCGGTCCATGAGGAACCCGTCGCGCTCCAGGGGGTCCTGCCCTGACGCCGCCAGGCTGGCGGCGATGCGCTGAAAGGCGGACTCTGCGGCGTGACCGAACACGAGATCCAGGGGGGTCGGGCGGGGCATGGCGGGAAAGGTAATGCCGGGTGACCGGATCAGGTCCCCAGAAAACCTCCCACCACGCGGACAAACTCATCATGGGCTTCTACATAGGGGACGTGACCGCAGCGGGGGACGGAGTGGAAATCCGCGCCGATCAGCTGCGCGGTCATGCGGGCAGCCTCGATGGGGATGGGATCGCTCTCGCCATGGAGCACGAGCGAGGGGATCCCGCGAAGCGAGGGAAGACGGCTCCGGAGATCGAAGTCACCGAGGCTGGTCCAGACCTCCTGCTGGGTCCGACCGGTGACCCGGAAGGGCGTGAGGTCGTGCGCGCGCGCGGGATCGTGGAAGTAGGGGGCGACGGAGAGCTCGAAGATGCGCCGCTGAAACGCCTCCGGGTCCCGGTCGCGAAGGCCGCTCTCGCGCAACTCCCGGCGGGCTTCCTGAAACGCAGGATCGAGGTTCCGCTGCCCGAACCGGGCCTCGAACCGCTCGCGGGCGGCCCGCCACGCCGGAGCGGGGGAGACCAGCGCCAGCCGCCCCACCCGCTCCTGGTGCTCCAGGGCGTACAGCAGCGCCAGGAGCGCGCCCCACGAATAACCGGCGATGGTGAGGCGATCGAGCTTCCACTCCCCGCGGAGCGCCTCGAGGTCGGCGACCTGCTCGGTCCATCCCACAGGGACTTCACGGGCGACCGGGGAGCGGCCGCCGCCGCGCTGGTCGTAGTAGATCAGCTCCCGGCCGGCGGCCAGCGCATCGAAGCCCGGGAGGAGGTAGTCGTGGTGGGCCCCGGGCCCGCCGTGCAGCACCACCACGGGGGGGCCGCTCCCGATCCGCCGGACGAAGAGCTCGACGCCGCGCACCCGCGCGACCGACGTGGTGGCGGCTACAGCAACACTCCTACCGCTTCGGCGACGCGGCGCACCTCCGCCTCTTCCTCCGGCGTGAAGGGATCGGGCTGATCGCTGTCCACGTCGATCTGGCCCAGGATCCTGTCGCCGCGGCGAATCAGGACCACCAGCTCGGACCGGGTCCACGCGTTGCACGCGATGTAGTTCCCCACGGCCCGCACGTCGGGGACGTTCTGATCGGTTCGGGTAGCCACGGCCGTGCCACAGACGCCCTTGCCGACCGGGATCCGGGTGTGCTCGGTGTCGCGCCCGGCGAATGCCTCCAGCACCAGCTCGTCTCCGTGCAGCATGTAGAGGTAGACCGAGGTATACGGCGGCCCCGCCGCGCGGATCTTCTCGGCGGCCGTGCGCAGCAGCTCGGAGCGTCCCACCTCGCGGGCGAACGCCCCTCGCAATGCCGCGATGACCCTGTCGGCGTTCAGAACCGCCACGCCTACCCTCCCCTCGTGCCGAGCGTGGCGCGCACGGTGGTGACCTGGTTGCCTCGACGGATCACGATGCTCACGGTATCGCCGGGCTCGTGGCTTCGGAGCGCGTTGGTCATCGCCTGGAGATCGGGAACCTCGAGGTTTCCGATCCGGGTGATGATGTCGTCCCCGCGCAGCCCGGCCCTCTCGGCCGGACTGCCCGCGCGGACGCCGAGGAGCCGGACGCCGCCCGGATTGTCGGTCATGTCGGGGATGGTGCCGAGGTAGGTCCCGTAGGCCGGCATGGCGGCGGCCGTGCTGTGCGCCGGGGGGGCGGCCTCGACCGGGGTCAGCTTCGTGGGACGGTTCGCCAGGGCGGTGACCAGACCCAGGGTGAAGTTGGTGACCCGGCGGAACCCCTCGGGATCGATCTTCTGCCAGTCGTCGGTGGTCCGGTGATAGTCGTCGTGCAGGTCGGTGAACACATGGAGCACCGGCCGCCCCGCGGCATAGAACGAGGACTGGTCGCTCGGGCCATAGCCGTCGCCCTGGGACTTGAGGTCGAAGCCGGCGTGCCAGTTGAGCGAGTCGAGCAGCGCCGGGAACTCCTTGGCCGTGCGCGAGCCGTAGACGATGAGCCGCCCGTTCCGAAGCCGGCCCACCATGTCGAGATTGATCATCGCCAGGGTGGTGCTCAGCGGATACAGCGGGTGCCTGACGTAGTGGGCGGAGCCCAGCAGCCCCAGCTCCTCGCCGCTGAACGCGATGAAGATCACGGTGCGCGCCGGCGGCGAGTGGGCGAGGCGCGCGGCGAGCTGGATCAGCATCGCCGCGCCGGACGCGTTGTCGTCGGCGCCGTTGTGCACCTTGCCGCTGCTGTCGGGATCGAGGCTGCCGAACCCTCCCAGGCCCAGGTGATCGTAGTGCGCCCCGACGATCACGGTCTCGTTGCGAAGGACCGGGTCGTGGCCGGGCAGCAGCCCGATCACGTTCTTGCCGATCACGCCGCCGACCCGTGCCGACTGCGCCACCGGGGCTTCCTTGGCGACGGTGAACGCCTGAAACCAGCCGCCCGCGGCGGGCTGGAGCCCGACCTGCTCGAAGCGGCGCGCCAGGTACGCCGCCGCGGAGTCCGCGCCGGGCGACCCGGTCATCCGGCCGGCCAGTCCGTCGTCGCTCAGATGCCGAATGTCGTCTATAGCCGTGATGGGGGGCGGCACCGGTGTCACCACCGGGTGCTGCTGGGTGCCGAACTGGGCCGCCAGAGCGGCCGGCAAGGCCGTCGACGCCAGTCCCGCCAGTCCCGCCAGGAACAACGGAAATCTCACGCGGAGCATACCTGAAAATACCCCGCTCAGCGGGGGACGAAATCGGTGTCGGGGGTCAGCCGGCGGGCGAAGGCGGCGAGCAGCCTCGCCGTGCGGTCGAGGTCTTCCAGTGCCACCATCTCGTTGGGGCTGTGCATGTACCGATTGGGGACCGAGACCAGGGCGGTGGCCACGCCGTGATGGGCGTTGAAGATCGCCTCGGCATCGGTGTGGGTGTCCCGCGAGGCCGCCTCGATGGAGTAGGGAATGCCCTCGGCCACCGCGGTGGCCGCCAGCAGGTCGAACACCACCTCGCTGACCGACGCCCCGCGCGAGAGCACCGGGCCCCCGTCCAGGCGATAGTCGCCGTGCCGCCGCTTGTCCACGCCGGGGTAGTCGGTCGCGTGGGTGACGTCCACCACGATCGCGACGTCGGGCTCGAGCGCCACCGCGGAGCTGCGCGCCCCGCCGCCGTGGGCGGCGATCTCCTCCCTGGTCGTGGCCACGGCGCTCACCGCCGCGGACGGGCGGTCACCGGAGGCGAGCATGCGGGCGGCCTCCAGTACCACGAAGGCGCCGATCCGGTTGTCGATGCTCCGGCTGACCAGGCGTCCGTTGGGGAACTCCAGCACGCCCGTGGAGAGAACCCCCGGGTCTCCGATGCGGAGCTGCTGCTCGGCTTCGGCCCGGTTGGACGCGCCCACGTCGATCCACAGGTCCTCGACCTTGGAGACCTTCTCCCGGTCCTCCTTGTCCATGATGTGGATCGCCTTCTTGCCGACCACTCCGGTGACGGGGCCTCCGCGGCCCAGCAGCCGGACCCGCTGTCCGACGAATACCTGGTGATCCCAGCCGCCGATGGTGTCGAAACTGATGAAGCCGTCGTCGTCGATGTGGGTGACCATCACCCCGATCTCGTCGATGTGGCCCGCCAGCATCACCCGCGGCCGCCCGCCGGGGTTCACGATCGCGTACGAGTTGCCCGCGACGTCCGCCCGGACCTCGTCGGCGAAGGACTGCGCCTCCTTCCGCCACGCCCGGGCCGGCGCGGCTTCGAAGGACGAAGGGCCCGGAGTGTCGAGCAGGGACTTGAGGAATGCGAGGGATTCGGGGGTCATGGAGCCACCATGAAGAAGGCCAATAGTCACGTGAGTCGAACGGGTTGTCTACCCCCGCACCGCGCGAAGGTTCGGCGAATCACTCCGCCAGCGCACCATGCCGGGGGCTTCCCGGCCTTCCAGCGCCCCCTGCAGCAGCTCCGCCCCGTCTACCACCCGGGGCCCCGACCGGGAAGTGAAGGCGTTGCCGTCCAGGACCCAGACGGGCACCGACCGTAACACCCCCGCGGCACCGGGATCGGCGAGCGCCGAGAGCTCCGCGATGCTGCGCTCGACACCGAATCCGCAGAGCATGATCACCAGGATGTCCGGCCGGAGCGCCGCCAGCTCGGGCCACGCTCGCCGGGCGGAATGGCTGCCCGGTTCCGCGCCTACGTCCCGGCCCCCGGCCGCCTCGACCAGCTCGGGGACCCAGTGGCCCGCGAGGTACAGCGGCTCCAGCCATTCGATGCAGGCGACTCGGGGACGGGAGTTCCGGCGACCCGCCCGCACCCGCTCGAGGCGACTCCGAAGGGCGGCGACCACCTCTTTCCCATTCGGCGCCAGGTCGAGCGCCCGTGCGACCGCCCGAATGTCGGCCCAGATCCCCTCCACCGTCCGGCCCCGGAGCGACAGCACGGCCGGAGCGGGATGCATCGCCCCCGCCAGCCGGTGGACCTCTCCTTCGGCGACGGCGCAGACCTCGCAGAGGTCCTGGGTGATGAGGAGATCGGGAGCCAGTCGGCGGAGCGCAACAGCGTCCACACCGATGACAGGCCTGCCCGCCTGATGCAGCCGGCGGATCTCGGCGTCGATGGCTGCGCCGGAAGCGCCGGGATCTATCGGGGTGGCCGTGATTCTGGGAAGGCCGAGCACCGATGCGGGGTAATCGCACTCGTGGGAGATCCCGACCAGGCTGCCGGCGCCGCCGATGGCCGCCACGATCTCGGTGGCGGCGGGAAGCAAGCTAACTACCCGCATTCAACGCTCAATCAAACGGCTGGGCCGGTAGTTCCCGAAGAGTAGAAGTCCGGTGAGTGTCGCGATGAGGGCCCGGAAGTCGTAAGTGAGGGAGTAGGCGATCAGTCCGAGCAGGGCGGGGGCCTCCACCAGCGCCCAGATGGTGACCGCCTTGCCGAGGTTCACCCGCCACCACTCGTCCTGGGATGTGGCAGGCCCCGGCCGGCCCAGCCGGCCCGCGGTAAACATCGCCGCGCCGAAGAGAAGCGCGCTCACCAGGAAGAGTGAGATGTAGAGCACCCGGCGCTCGGGCAGGGCGTACACCGGCACCGGCGAGGCCCGACCCAGGTACCAGGCGACCAGGCAGAACAGCAGGACCCCGATCACCAGGGCCGCGTGGATGATCCTGGCGCTGATCGCCGGTGAGACGGGTGCGCCGGGAGGCACGTCAGCGGCTCGCGACGCGGTAGAGCACGAATCCGAGCCCGGCAAAGGCGGCCAGCGCGACCAGGTCGCTCTGGGCGAAGGCGCCCAGCGCTTCCTGGAGGCCGGTGATGTGCGCCAGGTACTCCGCCGCCGGCACCTGCGCCGCATCCGCCCTGGCCACCAGGGCGGCGGCGATCCCGGCGATGGTGATCCCCGCGATCGCGCCACCGGCGATCAAGCCGCTGGAGAAGAGCACCCCAGGCCCCGACTCGACCTGGGCGAGCGACTCGCCGCTTCCCGATCTCCGCCGCTCCACCAGCCAGCGGATGACCCCGCCCGCGAACATGGAGGCCGAAGTGGAGATGGGGAGGTACACGCCGACTGCGATCGGCAGCGACTGGAGGCCCATCAGCTCGATGGCGATGGTGAGGCACACCCCGATCAGGACCAGCCCCCAGGGCAGCTTCTGGGTGAGGATGCCGTCGGTCACCAGCGCCATGATCGTGGCCTTGGGGGAGTCCAGCTTGGTGATGGGGCGCCCGTCGATCTCGCGGATCCGGCCCCCGATCCCCGGGTCCACCAGGTAGGCGACTTCCTTGGTGGCCGGGTCCACCAGGTACTTCCCGGGCAGCACCCCGCCGGTCGGCAGGTTCACCCGCACGACCTCCCACTCCTCCCCGCCGTGGCGCATCGTCTCGCCGAGGGTCGTCACCGAGCGGTCACCCTCGCCGGGCGCCGCTGCCGACAGGGTCACTCCCGGATGCCGCTCGGGGACGATGGTGGTGTAGGTGTTGTTCAGGAGGGCGAGGGTCCAGCCGATCGCGAGCGCCGAGGTGACCGCGCCGATCAGAATCGCGATCTGCTGCCGGCGGGGCGTGGCGCCGACCAGGTATCCGGTCTTGAGGTCCTGGCTGGTGGCGCCCGCGTTGCCCGCGGCGACCGCGATGACGCCGGCGATCGTGAGCGCCCCGACCCGGTGATCCACGCCGGTCCAGCCGATCAGCAGAAAGATCGTCGCGGTGCCGATGAGGGCGGCGATGGTCATGCCCGAGATGGGATTGGCGCTGACCCCGATCTCGCCGGTGATCCGGGACGAGACCACGACGAAGAAAAAGCCGAAGACCACGATGAGCACCGCGCCCAGCAGGTTCACCGCGAGCTGCGGCAGCAGGGTGAGGACCAGCGCCAGCGCACCGGCGCCGACCGGCGTGATCCAGATCGGCAGGTCCACATCGGTGCGGAGCCTGGAGGCCGTCTCGCCCAGGCTGCCTCGCAGATCGTTGAATCCCGAGCGGAACGCCGAGACGATGGTCGGCAGTGAGCGGACCAGCGCGATGATCCCGGCGGTCGCCACCGCGCCGGCCCCGATGTAGAAGACGAAGTGGGCGCGCACCTCGCCCGGGCTCATGTCGGCGATGAGCTTCGGCTCGGCGAAGATCGGCTGGGTCAGACCCGAGCCGAAGAGCTTGATGGCGGGAATGAGCACCATGTAGGCGAGAAAACCGCCGGCGAAGAGGTAGCCGGCGATCCGGGGTCCGATGATGTACCCGACGCCCATGAGCTCGGGAGAGACTTCCGCCGAGATGGAGGCGCCCTGGTAGGACCGCGAGACCCAGCCCGGGTACTCCTTCCATCCGCGGAGTCCCGCCATCAGGAACTTGTAGACGAACGCGATGCCGAACGCCTGGAACAGGCGACGCGCCTGGAGACCGCCCCGCTCTCCCGCGATCAGCACCTCGGCGCACGCCGTCCCTTCGGGATACGGGAGCCGGTCGTGTTCCTTCACGATGAGCGCGCGACGAAGCGGGATCATGAGCAGCACACCCATCACCCCGCCGACCACCGCCACGATCGCCACCTTGCCCACCGTCAGGTCGTAGCCCAGGAGCAGGATGGCGGGCAAGGTGAAGACGATGCCCGCGGCGATCGACTCGCCGGCCGAGCCGGTCGTCTGCACGATGTTGTTTTCGAGGATGGTGGACTTGCCGAGGGTTCGGAAGAACGCGACCGCAAGCACGGCGATCGGGATCGACGCCGACACCGTGAGACCGATCTTGAGCGCGAGATAGACGCTCGAGGCGGCGAACACGATGCCGAGGATGGCTCCGAGCACCACGGCGCGGACCGTCAGCTCGGCGGGAGACTGGCTGGGCGGCACGAACGGCTGGAAGCCCGGGGCGTCGGACGTAGGACGGGGTATGGAGGCGGTCGCCATGCGTTCCGGTTGGGTGAAAGGTGCAAGGATACTACGGCGTTCGGCGGCAGGCCGGAAGTCGCGACCCTGTTGCGACACAGGGGAAGCCGGGGCGAAGTCTCGCCCTGCGCGTGAGGGTGATCACTGCGGTCAAGCCCGTGCCCCGCTAGTGTATGCAGCACCGGCTCGGGCCGGTCCAACGCATTTACCCTGATCGCGATCCGGCCGCTCCACGCGGTTGGCGCGGTCCTCACCCGCCTGGGAGGCCGGTATGCTCTGGACGATCTTCGTCATCCTGCTGGTACTTTGGCTGCTCGGAATGGTGACGTCCTACACGCTCGGCGGTTTCATCCACATCCTGCTGGTCGTGGCGCTCGCAATCATTCTCATCCGGGTCATCCAGGGCCGTCGCCCCGTATGAAGCCTGCCACGATCGTCGGCATCATCCTGATCGTGATCGGCGTGGTCGGCTTCGCGCTCGGTGGGTTCTCCTTCACCAAGAAGGAGAAGGTGCTCGATGTGGGCCCCATCGAGGCGACCGCCGAAAACAAGAAGTCGGTGCCGATCTCGCCGCTCCTCGCCGGCATCGCGCTGGTGAGCGGCGTGGTACTGGTGGCCGCGGGATCCCGGAAGTCGTGACACAAAAAGGCCGCGGGCATCCGCCCGCGGCCGTCCTTTTCATCATCGAGATCGGTGGATCAGGGCGCCGTGGTGCTGTCGGCGAGCCACGCGGGGCGGCCGTCCTCGTCGCCACCGAGCTGCACCGGCGGGGGCGGCGTGCTGTCGGTCGGAATGACGACGCCGTCGGCGCCGAGATCGCGGAAGAGCTTCCACTGCGCCTGCCGTGCGGCCCACGGACGGCTACCGTTGTACATCAGTGACACCAGGAGCACGCCGTCCGCTCCGCCCAGGTACCCGACGACGGTGGAGACCTGCCCCAGGGTCCCGGTCTTGGCCCGCACTACCCCCTCGCCGGGAAAGCCGGTGTTGAGGCGGCGCAGCGTGCCGGTGCCGTTCGCCGGGAGCAGCTGGGGAAAGTTCTGCCCGGCGGCGGTGGAAGGGAACTTGGCGAGATACGAGATGAAGGCCGAGGGCGCCACCCGGTCGTCGTAGGACAGTCCGCTGCCGTCGGTGAGGTAGACGCCCTCACTGGACCCGATGACGTCGAGCACGTGCTGGGTGAGCCGCTCCGGCGCCTTATCCCGGCCGCCTGCCCACTGGAGCAGCAGCTCGGCGCCGAGGTTGAGGCTCCGGCGGTTGATCTCGCTGGCCAGCGAATCGAGCGGCGCGGAGGCCACCTCGGCCAGGATCTGCGGCTCGCCCTCGGGCGGCGCTCCGATGTAGGGCGCCCGGTTCCACGAGATTCCCGCGCGGGCCAGCGCCGAACCCCACACCGCGTTCAGGACCACCTTGGGATCGGATGCGACCGCCGTGAGGCGCCTCTGTGAGGCCCGGATCCCGATCGTTCCAGTCACGATCCAGCCGCCGTCCTTGCGGCGCGCCAGGCCCAGGCGCGTTCTCCGCCCTGCCTTCGTCGTCGCCGAGACGGTCACCAGCGAAGTGATGCCCGCGGGAGCGGTCTCCACCAGGCGGGCCCGGCGGCCGACCTTGGCCCCGGGACGCACCGTGATCCAGACGATGTTCTCGTGGAGGGTGAGCGGCCCGACCGGGGGCGCGAACAACCGGCCCCGGTGGCGCTGGGACCAGGCGGCGGGATAAGTGGCGTTGGCGGGCCCGTCGGCGCTCTGGACCTGCAGGGGTCCGGTGAGCTTCCGGATGCCGCTGCTCGCCAGTTGGAGCGCGAGGTCGTACAGCGTCGGCCCGGAGCCCTGTGCCCGCTCCAACGTGGGGTCGCCGTTCAGCTCCAGGGCCCAGCTTCCGACCCATGCGCCGCTCTCGGGGTCCACGCCGCCCATGCCCACGACCCGGGTAGAGCGCCGGGCGCTGCCACCCAGTATGCTGCGGGCGAATCCGGTGGTGAAGAGCTTGACCGTCGAGGCGGGCACCATTGGCTGGTGCGGGTTCACGCTCCAGAGCATGCGGCCGGTCTGGTCCGCCACGGCGATGCCCCACTGGCCCGGGGCTCGCCGGGACGCGGTCTCGAACCAGGTGGTCAGGCGCCCGACCAGGGCGTCGTCGGAGACCTGCGCCGCCAATGGAGCCGGCGGGCCGATGGATACGACCGCCAGCACGAGAGCCGGGACGAAGCGACGCAACAGCGAAAGTGGCAAGGACGATCCTGTGAATGCGATTCTTGGCAGCGTGCGAAACGTCGGGCCCGCAGGAATCTTCCCGGTCGAGACCGGTTGTCAAGCGTAAAATCAGATCCGGTAGAGGCTTATAAACGAGGGCCCGGGTGGGGCTCCCACTGCGGCGGTGGAGCGCGCCGTCGAGGCATCCAAGGTGGAGCAAGAACAAGGCCGGGGTGCGGCCTCCGGGTGAGCCAAGTCACGGCCCTGCATTGGGCTTTCTCGGTACCCTAAAGGGTCAGGCTCGGGGAGAGCCTGAGGGCACCAACGACGGACACCAGGGAGGTTTCATGAAAAGACGTTCAACGGCGAGTCTCGCAGCGGCGGCGATGCTGTTCGGAACCCTCGCCTGCGCCGGCAACAAGTCGGGTGGGGAGGACGAGACCGCCGCGGCCCCTCAGGACACGACTCAGGTCCAGAATCCTCCGGGCTACAGCGGCATGGAGCGTGATACCACCATTTTGCCCGACACCGCGACCGCCGTAGACACCTTCCTCAACGAGCAGGGAACGGGCGTCCCGACGGATACAATGGGGTACGGCGGTCTGGAGCGCCCCGACACCAGCGGGGCCGCAGGCCAGGATACGACAGGGGCGGGTTGGAGCGACACGACCAGCACGACCGGGGTGGACACCTCCGGAATGTCCGGCATGGGCGACACCAC
>CAMPKP010000041.1 GCA_946887295.1 uncultured Gemmatimonadota bacterium
GCGTTGCGGCCGCGCTCGCGTCCCTTCTCGGCGCCTGCGGCGACCGGGGCGTGGGCACGGTGGCGCTCGGCGACCATCAGCCCGCGGCCGTCGAGAGCACCGCGGACCAGCCGCCCGTCGCGATCAACCCGGTCACGCCCATGACCTACCCTCCCGCGCTGCTGGAGCAGGGGATCGAAGGCCGGGTGCTGCTCCGGCTCTACGTGGACGCGCAGGGAAAGCTGGTGCCGGACTCGACCCGGCTGGCGGAGTCGAGCGGATACCCGGCACTCGATTCGGCGGCATTGAGCGGCGCGGAGGAGCTGCGCTTTTCGCCGGCCCTTCGAAACGGCCGCGCGGTCGCGGCGCCGTTTCTCCAGCCGGTGCACTTCCGCCACCCCCGGTCGCGGAGCGATCCATGACCCACCCGCATCTCAAGCCCTACGACTCCGTGCTGGGCACCATCGGATGGACTCCCCTCATCCGGCTGGGACGGATCGGCGCGGGGATCCGGACCCCGATCTTCGGCAAGGCCGAGTACGCCAACCCGGGCGGCTCGGTGAAGGACCGGATCGCGCTCGCGATCATCGAGGGGGCGGAGCAGCGGGGCGAGCTGAAGCCCGGCGGGACCATCGTCGAGGGGACCAGCGGCAACACCGGGGTGGGCCTGGCGATCGCGGCGAGCCTCAAGGGCTATCGCTGCATCTTCACGATGCCGGACAAGATGTCGCAGGAGAAGGTCCGGCTGCTCAAGGCCTACGGCGCCGAGGTGGTGATCACGCCGACGGCGGTCCCTCCCGACCATCCCGACCACTATGTGGTCAAGGCCAAGCAGATCGTACAGGAGACACCGGGGGCGGTGCTCGCGAACCAGTTCTACAACCAGGCCAACCCCGAGGCGCATTACCTCACGACCGGCCCGGAGATCTGGGAGCAGACCGGGGGCAAGGTCACCCACTTCGTCGCCGGGGCGGGCACCGGGGGGACCGTGAGCGGCGCCGGAAAGTATCTGAAGGAGCGGAACCCCGGGGTTCGAGTCGTGGCCGGCGACCCGATCGGCTCGCTGTACACCCACTATCACCGCACCAGGACCATGGGTGAAGGCCATCCCTATAAGGTCGAGGGGATCGGGGGCGACAAGATCCCGACCACCATCTGGTTCGATCAGGTCGACGAGTTCAGGCAGGTGCCCGACCGGACCTCGTTCACGATGGCCCGCCGGCTCGCCCGCGAAGAGGGGATTCTCGTCGGCGGGTCGGCGGGGCTCAACGTGTGGCTGGCGCTCGAGATCGCGCGGGAGCTGGACGATCCCGAGGCGCTGGTCGTCACCATCCTGAGCGACACCGGAGAGCGCTACCTCTCGAAGGTCTTCAGCGACGAGTGGATGCAGGAGAACCAGATGCTGGAGGCGCCGCGGGTGACGGTCGAGCAGCTGCTGGAGCGCCGGCCCGCCACCGCGCCCGCCCTGGTGAGCGTCGCACCGGCCGCGGCCGTGCGGCAGGCGCTCAACCTGATGACCACGTACGGGGTGAGCCAGATCCCGGTGGTCGAGAACGGCGAGTCCGTCGGCGGGCTGATCGAGGGCACGCTGATGACCCGCGCGCTGGCCCAGCCCTCGCTGCTCGACCGGCCGGTGCGCGAGGTCATGGAGCAGCCCTTTCCGGAGGTGGACGCCGCCGCGCCCGCCGACCGGGTAGGCGCCATGCTCAGCCGGGAGAGCCCGGCCACTTTGGTTCGCAAGGACGGGAAACTGATCGGGATCGTGAGCCGGTACGACGTCCTTCAGCAGCTGATCGGGACGCGGTAGGTCACTCTCCACCCACCTTCCCTCGAGCCCATGCGCGTAACCATCCTGACCGGCGGCACCTCCTCCGAGCGTGACGTCGCGATCGCCTCCGCGGTGCAGATCGTGGGAGCGCTCAGATCGAGGGGTCACGATGTGGCGGTGGTGGACACCGCCCGCGGCTTCATTCCGGCCTCGGACGAGGGCCGGCTCCTGTCCGGGACCGTAGGAGTCGAGCCCCCGTCGATCGACGAGCTGCACGCGCTCGAGCGCGGACTGCTCCTCTCCGGCCTCGGCAACCTGGCCGTGATCCGGGACGCGGACGTGCTGTTCCTTGCGTTGCATGGTGGCCGGGGCGAGGACGGGACCATCCAGACGCTGCTCGAGGTGGTGGGCGTCCCCTACACGGGCAGCGGCCCGCTCGGCAGTGCGATGGCCATGGACAAGGACGTGTCCAAACGGCTGTTTCGCGATGCCGGGGTCCCCACCGCCGACTGGGCCATGGCCCCCGTGGGGCAGGCGCAGGTCGGTGCGTCCTTCGGGTGGCCGGTGGTGGTGAAGCCGTCCAAGCAGGGCTCGACGGTGGGTTTGACGGTGGTCAAGGACCCCTCGGACTACGAGGAGGCGGTCGAGCTGGCCGGCCGGTACGACGACGAGATCATGATCGAGCGCTTCGTGCCCGGCCGGGAGCTCACGGTGGGCGTGCTCGAGGGCAAGGCCCTGGCCGTGGGAGAGATCATTCCGCGGCATGAAATTTTCGATTACGAGTGCAAGTACACGCCGGGCATGTCCGAGGAGATCTTCCCGGCCGATCTGCCGGACCCCGTGGCCAGGGAATGCCAGCGTCTGGCCCTGCTGGCCCACCAGGCGCTGAAGCTGGGGGGCTACTCCCGAGTCGATTTTCGCTTGACACCGGGCGGAGAAGCCTTCTGTTTAGAAGTAAATACGCTGCCCGGCATGACGGCGACGAGCCTTCTCCCTCAGTCCGCCCGGGCGGCCGGCATAGAGTTCCCCGACCTATGCGAACGGATCTGCCGAACCGCCCAGCTGGGCCGCCTCCAGGAACCGTCGTAAGAGTTGCGGGATCTAAGAGTTAGAGGCGGTTCCATGAACCTGGCTTCCTCCAGCCGCATCACCCCGTGGGTCCTCCGACTCATCATCGCGAACGCGGTGGTGCTGTTGTTGATGCGAACCATCTTCATCTCGCCGGCGCTGGCCGACGCCCTGGCGTTCTCTCCCGCCGATGCGCTGCGCCAGCCCTGGACCTTCTTCACCTACATGTTCGTGCACGGCGGCCTCCTGCACCTGCTCGGGAACATGCTGATGCTGTTCGTGTTCGGCACGGCGGTGGAGAACCGGATGGGCAGCCGGACCTTCATTCTCTACTACCTGCTCTGCGGGGCGGGGGCCGCGGTCTTCTCACTGGGCCTCTCGGGGATCATGCAGGTGAGCCCCTTCATCGGGGCCTCGGGCGCGGTGCTGGGCGTCGCGCTGGCCTTCGCCATCTACTGGCCCGATGCCGAGCTGATCGTCTTCCCCATCCCGATGCCGATCAGGGCCAGGACCCTGGTCACGCTGCTGGTCGGGCTCGACGTCCTCTTCTACTTCATCAGCCCGGGCGACGGCATCGCCCATCTGGCGCACGTCGGGGGCGTGGCCTTCGGCTATCTGTTCTTCCGGATGCAGGGTCTCTCCCGCCGCAGCCCTCATCCGCCGCCCCGGGCGGTGGAGCGCGTCGTCATGGTGCAGTCCGGCGCCGCCGAGCCCGAGCATCGCACGCCGGTCACGCCGGCCCGCCAGCGCCGCAGGGTCGAGACCGACCCCGTTGCCGCGGAAGTGGACCGGGTGCTCGACAAGATCTCCGAGAAGGGCATCGCGAGCCTCACGCCGGCGGAGCGCCGGTTTCTGAACGAGGTCGCGAAGCAGAAGAAGTCCGAGCATTAGGGGGACGGAGGCGGCCCCGGACTCTTGCTTCTCTTTCGCGGCTTTCATATCCTCACTCGTGCTGATCAATCTTCTCCCGGATTTTCTCGCGGTGCTGGACGCGCATGACAGGGAAGCCGCATACCGCCAGTACCGTGAAGCCCACCGCCCCATCCTCGACGCCTACTGGCGCAACTACGTTCTCGACCCCGACAGCCCGCACGCCGACGAGATCATCGCCTCCGCGCTGAGAGCCGATCGCGGCGACCTGCTCGCGCTGACGAGCGGCACCGATCTGATGGCGCTCGCCGAGGACGCGATCGCCCGGGCGGAGGCGATCCTGCGCCTGGACCGGCCCACCGACGTCTACCTGATGGTCGGGCTGGGCGGCGCGAATGCGGGAGAGCTGGTCGTCGGAGGGCGGGGCGTCGCGTTCGTCTGCCTCGAGCACTTCACGGGGCGGGTGAACCCCGAGACGTACGGGATGGGGCTCGCCCCCGACCTCATCCCACTCTGGATCGCGCACGAGCTGGCCCACACGGTTCGCTACACCTCGCCCGGCAGCGCGAGCGACATGCGGCGGCTGGTGACCGACCACGGCGGGTACTACGACTACTGGTCCACCGGGAGCAGGGCCACGCTGCGGGAGCTGCTGGTCAACGAGGGGTTGGCGGTGCACGCGGCGCAGGCGGTCGCACCCGGCTTCGACCCGGCCGACTACTTCGGCTATCCCCGCCGGCAGTACCACCGCCTGAGGGAGATGGAGGCATTCCTCCGCCGGGCCGTCGAGCGCGACCTGGAGCAGAGCGGCCTGGGCCTCCGGCTCCGCTACCTGTCGGGCGGGATGAGCCCGTCGGCGCGCCTGGTCGATGGCCGGGTGCTTCCCGAGCGCTCCGGGTACTATCTCGGCTACAGGATGACGGAGGCGCTCGTGGCCGAGCGCGGGATCGCGGAGGCGGTGCGCGCGCCGGCCCACGACTTCCAGCACGCCGAGGACCTGGCTCGGGGGATACAGTCGGCGTGAGCGGCGGCGGGTCGTGGATCATGCCGGGTTATGGCTCCTTCGCTGCGCTCAGGATGACAGCGGGCGCGGCCCGGTCCGGCCGCGCCCGCCGTCACTTCCCTACGCAGAACCCGGCGAACACCTTCCCCAGCACTTCTTCCACGTCCACCGCGCCGAGCAGCTCGTCCAGCGCGAGCGTGGCCTCGCGCACGTGATGTGAGACCAGGACCGGGTCGCCACCCGGTGTGAGGTGATCGGCCGCCGCCGCCAGCGCGGCCTCCGCCCGGGCGAGCGCGATGCGGTGCCGGTCCCTGCCGAGGCCGGGCTCGAGATCGCCCAGGGCCATCCGGTCCCCGAAGACCCGCGCCGCCACCGCGCCGCGCAGATCCTCGAGCCCCTCTCCCGTGACGACCGAGACCGCGAGCCCCTCGACTGCGCCCTGAGCCAGGTCGCGCTTGGTGCGGACCACGAGCGTGGGCCGCTCGACGAGGAGCGCGGCCTCGTCCGACCCGGGCTCCCGCCCGGCCTCGATGCAGAGCAGCACCAGGTCGGCCGCCGAGAGGTAGCGCCGGCTGACCTCCACTCCCATCCGCTCCAGCCGGTCGCTCGAATCGGAGAGGCCGGCGGTGTCCGCCAGCCGCACCGGCCAGCCGAGAAAGTCGGTGTGGCCCTCGATGGCATCGCGAGTGGTGCCGGGAATCTCGGTCACGAGGGCCCGGCTGGTGCCGAGCAGCGCGTTGAAGAGCGACGACTTTCCTGCGTTGGGCCGGCCGGCGAGTACCAGGAGCGCCCCCTGGCGCATGCGTTCCGCCGACGGCGCGGTGGCGAGGAGCCGCCGGACCCGGCCGGCGACCTCCTCGACGGCGGCTGCGATCCGCGCGGGCGGCACCGGCCCGTCATCCTCGCCGGGAAAGTCGATCTCGTAGCTGAGGAGGGCCTGCACCTCGACCAGCGCCTCACGCAGCTCGGCGAGCCGGCGCGAGAGTCCGCCCTCGAGCTGACGCAGCGCCGCACGGCCCTGCGCCGGCGCTACGGCATCGATCAGGTCTCCCACCGCTTCGGCCTGGACCAGGTCGAGCTTGCCGTTGAGCACGGCGCGGCGGGTGAACTCGCCGGGGGTCGCGGGCCGCGCGCCCGCGGCGTGCAGCGCCGCGAGCAGCCGCGAGGGAGCCAGCTGCCCTCCGTGGCACGACAGCTCGACCAGATCTTCACCGGTGTAGCTGTGGGGACCGGGAAACACCGTGTACAGACCGCGATCGATCACTTCCGCCCCGTCCCGGAAGGTCGCGAGCGTGGCCGTCCGGGGACGATCGGCCCGAAAGTCCCCGATCACCCGGGCAGCCACCTCGAACGCTCCCCGGCCGCTCAGCCGCACGACGGCGAGCGCCGAGCGTCCGGGCGGCGTGGCCGCGGCCGCGATCGGGTCGGTAAGCATGGCGTGGAAGCTGTCGTCGGGTAGCTAGGCCTTCTTGCGCTTCTTGCCCGGGGCGGGCTGGGGCGACGGCGGCCGCTGGGTCTGAACGTCCACGATGGTGCGCGCGGTCCGCCTCTTTCGCTCCCGGCCGAGCATCCACTGCTGCGGAATGCTCGCGATGTTGCTCACCGTGTAGTACAGGTTGAGCCCCGAGGGGAAGAAGAGGAACATGCCCGTCATCATGAGGGGCATCATGTACAGCATCATCTTGGTCTGCGGGTTCGGCTCCATCCCCATCTGCCCGACCTTGGTCAGGAAGTACATCGAGGCCCCCATCAGGATGGGGATCACGTAGAGGGGATCGGGCCGGGCGAGGTCCGGGATCCACAGGAACGAGGTGCCGCGCAGCTCGATCGCGTTCTGGAACACGAAGAACAGGGCGAACAGCACCGGCATGGGCAGCAGCATCGGCCAGCAGCCGCCCAGCGGGTTCACCTTGTATTCCTTGTAGAGCTTGAAGACCTCCTGCTGCATGCGCTGGGGGTCGCTCTTGTAGCGCTCCTGGATCTCCTTCATGAGCGGCTGCACTTCCTGCAGCTTCATGTTGGCCCGCATCGCCTTCTGGTTGAGCGGCCAGAGGATCACCCGGACCAGGATGCCGAACACCACCAGCACCAGTCCATAGGCGAGATTCAGGTTCTCGTGCATCCAGACCAGGAGCCAGCGGACCGGGACCGCGAAGATCCGGATGACGCTCCGGAAGCCGGGCCAGCCATAGGGGTTCACGTCGTCGAAGTCGTGACCCACCCGGGCGAGCCGGTCGTACTCCATCGGTCCGGCATAGAGCGAGAATGCGAACGTGCCGGTGGGCTGGAGAGGCATGCTCAGCCGGATGTCGGCAGCGGTGGGATCCTCGGTGCCGGGGGCGGCCGTGACCGTGGCCCCACTGATCCCGCCCGCGGTCGAATCGCCCGCGATCACCCCGGTGACGAAGTACTTTGACTTGAGGGCGGCCCACACGAAAGGCCCGCTGAGCGCACGGCGCTCGCCCGGGTCCAGCCCCTTGATGTCGGTGCGCTCGGTGTCGCCGCTCTTGGTCACCAGCGCCAGCTCGCGGTAGTTCTCCTCGACGTCCGCCTCGGTATTGGCGATGGTGGGCCCCATCCCGACCAGCAGCACCCCGCCGTTCGGCCCCACGTCGGACACCTTCCCCGACACGTCGATGGTGTAGTCGTCGGGATGGAAGGTGTAGGTGAGCTCCAGCTTCACCCCGTCCTTTTCCGCGGCGAGCCGGAGCGGGGTCTCGCCGTTCACCGCGAGCGCCTCCGCCGACGGCGTGAAGATGGCGTCCCGGAAGTCGATTGTGTCCCTGCCTCGAACGACGCTGAGGCCCAGCAGATCGCTCCCCGCCGGCATGAGCTGGGCGCGCTGCTGCTCTTCGCCCGGCGCCATCGACGCGTAGCGCCTGAGCTCGGCGTAAGCCAGGGTGGCGCCCCTGGTGCTGATGCCGTAGGTGTAGAGCGGGGAGGTGACGCGGACGGTGTCTTCGGCGGCCGTGGTGCCGGCGGGCCGGTCCGGACGCACCGCCTCGCCGCTCGAATCGCGGGCGGGCGGGTGCGTGGTATCGGGCCCCGCGAGGGCCGCGGCGGCGGGCGCACGCGCGGCGGGCGCACGCGCGGTGTCCGGCGCCGGGGTCGCGAGGCTGTCCGCCCGACCGGGCGATCGCGCGGCGGGCTTCTTCAGGAACAGGGCGGGGGCGACGGCGATCACCATCATCAGGAGGATCGCCCAGACGGTACGACGGTCCATGGACTCAGGTCACGATGTCAGGGGACGGGATCATACCCGCCCGGATGAAACGGATGGCAGCGAGCCAGCCGTCGCGCGGCCAGCCAGCTTCCACGCAGCGCGCCGTGACGGGTCACCGCCTCGAGCGCGTACTGGGAGCACGAAGGATGAAATCGGCAGCTCGGCGGAAGGAGGGGCGAAATCGCCACCTGGTAGCCGCGGATCAGCGCGGCGAGACAGCGGCGGGGCACCGACCCGATGGCGGCCACCGGTCACCCCGTCTCCAGCACCGCGCGACGCCAGGCCAGGAGGTCTTCCCGGAGAGTGGTGAAGTCCGCCGCGTAGGCTTCGCGCCGGGCGCGGATCACGAGATCCCACGCCGGCTGGTGCTGCTGCAGCTCGCGCCGCCAGATCTCGCGGATCCTCCGGCGCAAACGATTGCGGGCCACCGCGGACGACTGAAATCGGGGAACGATCAGTCCCATCCGCGGGTGGCCCGTCTGGTTATCCGTCCAGATCATCTCCAGATGCCCGAACCGGCGGCGCCGGCCCTTGGTGAGGCAGCGGCGAATGTCGGCGGCGCGCGCGAGCCGATGAGCTCGTGGTAGGCGCGCCGTCGCCGTCAGGAGCCTCCGTGCTTCGACGGCAGCGACACGGTGAGCCGCTTCCGTCCCTTCTTCCGCCGTCGCGAGAGCACCGCGCGTCCCCACCGCGTCGCCATCCGGGCGCGGAATCCGTGCTTGTTGATCCGGCGCTTGTTGCGCGGGCGATAGGATGGCTTCATCGGGCAGGACCCCTCCAAAGTGAGCCGGGGAAACTAGTTGGAGGGCCGGGTCGGGTCAAGCCGCCCCGGCGTCGCGCGGAGGGCGCCGCAGCGCGCGCGGCGGGCTCGTTCACGCGCGTCGCGAGGTGCTGATCGGAGCGAGAAAATCGACGCTGTCAAGACGGCGCGCGCGTCGGATTCTGCTGCATTGACTTTTCCACAACCGACCCGTAACATCTCCTGCCCTTGAAAAATCCCCCACCGTTTTCGAGTCCTGATGCAGCTGTCCGCTAAAGACGCATGGAAGCGCATCCTCGATGAGGCGCATCGCGAACTTCCCGATCACACGATCCGGACCTGGCTGGAGCCTACGGAGGCGATCGCCCTCGATGAAGGACGGCTGATCGTCGGAGCACCCGATCAGTTCGCGGTGGAGTGGAACGAGACCAAGCACGCTGCGCTTCTGTCGAAGCTGGCCGAGCCGGTCGTCGGACAGCCGACGGCGATCGTGTTCCGGGTTCACGAGGATCGCCACAAGCGTCCCCAGATGGACTTCTTCGTCGCGCCCCCTACGCCGAACGCGGGCCGAGCGGCCGGTGAGGTCGCCGACGGCCGCACGGCCGCCGGCAATCCGAGCAGCCAGGCGCTCAACGAGCGCTACACTTTCGACACCTTCGTCATCGGCAAGTCGAACGAGCTCGCGGCCGCGGCGGCCCACGCGGCGGCGGAGTCGCCCGGGAAGACCTACAACCCGCTCTTCATCTACGGCGCCACGGGCCTGGGCAAGACCCACCTGATGCAGGCCATCGCCCACGGCGTGATCCAGCGCCAGCCCGAGACCCGGGTCCTGTACGTGGGCGCCGAGCAGTTCATCAACGAGGTGATCGAGAGCATCCACAGCCGCACCATGCCGGAGTTCCGGCGCCGGTACCGGATGGACGTGGACCTCTTCCTGGTGGACGACGTGCATTTCCTCGAAGGCAAGGAGATGACCCAGGAGGAGTTCTTCCACACGTTCAATGCCCTCTACGAGGGCAACAAGCAGATCGTTCTGACCTCCGACCGGCCCCCGAAGGAGATCCCGGGGCTGGAGGCGCGGCTGGTGAGCCGGTTCGAGTGGGGAATGGTCGCCGACATCGGCCAGCCCGACCTGGAGCACCGGATCGCGATCCTGCGGAAGAAGCAGGAGCAGGACCACCTGGAAATGACGATCCCGGACGACGTGCTCCGCTTCATCGCCGAGCACGTGCGGTCGAACGTCCGGGAGCTCGAGGGCTGCATCATCAAGCTGTTGCTCTACGCGTCCCTCAAGCACAAGGAAGTCTCGATCGAGCTGGCTCGCGAGGCGCTCTCCGACCGGATCCGTCCGGGTGAGGACGGCCCCGCACCCCGGGCGCGTCCCTCGATCAACAAGGTCCAGGAGGTCGTCGCCCGCCGCTGGGGGGTGACTCCGGAAGGCCTGCGGTCGAAGGCGCGGATCAAGACGCTCACCGTGCCGCGCCAGATCGCGATGTATCTCGCGCGCGAGCTGCTGGAGATGCAGCTGGTGGAGATCGGCCAGGCGTTCGGCGGCCGCGATCACTCCACGGTGATTCACAGCGTGGACAAAGTGAGCCGGCAGATGACGCGCGATCGCAGCTTTCGCGAGCGGGTCGAGCACGCGCGGCAGGAGTTGTCCGCAGAATAATCCCCGCGCGTGGGCTTGCGGTGTGGGAACTCTTGAGCGCAGTGAAGAACCCGGGGTGGCCGTCCCCATCCGACACAGAGTGTCGACATGCTCATGAAGAGGTAACCGTGCGTACCGAGGTACCTTGCAGCGGCGGCCCACATTTCCAGAGCCTCTACTACTGCTGCTAGTTCTATATATATGGTAAAGCAGTATTGCTTATAGCCTCCGAAGGAGCGGCATGAAGCTCACAATCACGCGGGAGCAGCTGCAGGAAGGACTCGTGGCGGTGGCCGCCAGCGTGCCGGCCAAGACCACGCTGCCGATCCTGTCGAACATCCTCCTCGAGGCCACGAAGGACGGGATCCGCCTGTCCGGCACCGACCTCGACATCTCGGTGAGCACCACGGTCGCGGCGCAGGTGGAGCAGGAAGGCGCGATCACGCTGCCCGCCCGGAAGCTGGTCGAGATCGTGCGCGAGCTGCCCAGCGCCGCGATCAGGATCACCGGCGCCGGCGAGCAGCGGGTGACCATCGAGTGCGGACGCTCCAAGTTCCGGCTGCTCGGTCTGCCGCGGGAGGAGTTTCCTGCCTTTCCGGCGGTCAAGTTCGACGGTGGGTGGCGCGCGCCGGCGAAGGACCTGCAGAAGCTCATCGCCCACGTGGCCTTCGCCGCCAGCACCGAGGAGAGCCGCCCGATTCTCAACGGCGTGCTCTGGGAGCTGCGTCCCGAGCGGATGCGCATGGTGGCCACCAACGGACACCGGCTCGCGCGAATGGACGTACCTACCCCGCCCTCGGGCAGCGCCTCCCAGGCCGACCTCATCGTGCCCCCGAAGGCGCTGGAGCAGATCCGCCGCCTCTTCGGCGAGGAGGAGAGCGTCGAGATCGCCCGCAGCGAGAACCACCTCGGCTTCCGCTCCGCGGGGACCCAGGTGTATACCCGGCTGATCGAGGGCCCGTACCCCAACTACGAGCAGGTGATCCCCCGCGAGAACGACAAGTCCGCCACCGCCGACAAGGCGGCCATCACCTCCGCGCTTCGCCGGATGAGCATCGTCGCGAGCGATCAGACCCACCGCATCCGGATGGCCTTCGCCAACGGGTCGTGCAAGCTGTCGGTACAGACGCCCGACCTGGGCGAGGCGCAGGAGGAGCTGACGGTGAGCTACGAGGGCGACCCGCTGGAGATCGGCTTCAACGCGTCGTACCTGCTCGAGATCCTCAAGTACATCCCGACCGACGAGATCCGGATGACGTTCAAGGCCCCGGAGCGCGCCGCCACGTGCGAGCCGGTGGGCTGGGACGATCCGGCCAGCTATCTGACGCTGGTGATGCCGCTGCGGCTGGTGGACTAGGGCGCCGGCGGCGCGGGCAGCGTCTCCACCGGCGCCCGGAGCGAGTCCAGCAGCGAGTCCATTCCCGGCGTCCAGACGATGCTGTCGCCCGGCTGCGGGGTCGGCTCCTCCGGAACGGCCGGCACCTCGATCCGCTCACCCCGCATCCGGCGCAGGATCAGGGTCTGGCGCTTGCGCATTCTGACGGGGCGGTAGGCCGGGTTGGAGCTGAGGGGGAACGGCAGCGTGGCGGCGAGCGCCGCGGCCTGGCTTTGGGTCAGGCGCCGCGCCGGCTTCCGGTAGTAGCGCCGGCTCGCAGCCTCCACGCCCCACACGCCCTCGCCCAGCTCCGCGATGTTGAGATAGAGCTCCAGGATGCGACGCTTCGGGAGCGCCAGCTCGAGCCGGTACGCGGTCACCGCCTCCTTCACCTTGCGGAGGGGGTTCCGCGACGGCGACAGGTAGACGTTCTTGGCCACCTGCTGGGTGATGGTGCTCGCCCCCCGCAGCGCCTCACGCCGGCCCGGCACGCTCCCCAAGGCCCGCCACAGCTCGCCGCGGTCCCTCGCCGACGCCCACTCGAACCGCCCCCGCCGGTAGCCCAGCGCCTTCCGCACCTCGTACCAGTCTATGCCGCCGTGGGACCAGAAACGCGCATCCTCGGCCGTCACAGCCGCGGTGAGCATGTCGGGCGCGATGGAGTCGAGAGGGATCGGCAGGTAGCGGGTCGGCGCCGCCCGGTCTTGTGCGGCGACTCGCATCCTCATGAACTCGGTCCGGGACGGCCAGTGGGTCCGATACCAGAGTGGCGGCGGCCAGACGGCGAGCAGCCAGAAGAGAAAGAGTCCGAGCGGAACGAGGGCCAGGCCGGCCAGCCGGCCCAGCCGCCTAACGGCCGGGCGGGAGCGACGTGACGGCGTAGGTGCTCGAGCGGGTGATGGGAACGGTCTGCCCCAGCGCGGGAACCGAGATCATCATCTCGCCGGTGTCGGTGCCCTGCGCCGACACCAGGACGCCGTCGATGCCCAGCCGATGGACTCCCGTGCGGGTGCCCGAGGCCGTCATCTCCAGCTCCTGCTCACTCTGCACCCGCTTCCCGGACCGGGTGTACTTGCTGCTGGTCTCCAGCGGGATCGCGTCGCGGCCCTGCGCCTCCTCCTTGTCCGCCGCGCGGTAGACGGTGACCGAGCTCTCGGTACCCGTGAACGCGTCGGACACGAGGGGATACCGGGTCGAGTCGGTCCACTGCATCCCTTCGCGCACGCCGCCCTGCGGCAGCGCGGGAAACAGGAGGCGAAGGTGGCCCGCCAGCTCGTCCGTCAGGGTGCCGGAGCGGTCGGCCTGAAGCGGCGAGAGGGTGCCGACGCTGGAGAGCGTGCCGGTCCACACCGTGCCGCGCGCCGCGGCCACCGAGTCGGACGGGGCCGGGGTTCCGCTCTCGAGCGCCACGAGCGAGTCCAGCGTGACGGTCACCTGGTAGGGCCCCTGCTCGGGCGACCCCGCGAGGGTCAGATGGAGAAAGGCGATCCGGTCCCGCGCCTGGGTCTGGCTCGCACCGCCCGGGTACTGCATCACCAGGCTGTCGCGGTGCTCCAGGCGGTAGGCCTTCCCCTGCACCGGGCTGTAGCTCACCGCCGGGCCGTGCCCCTCTTCTGCCGGCGGCGGGGCGCTGGGATCGGCGGGCTTGGGAGCCGGGGCTCCGGGACCTCCCGTGGTCGTCGTGGTCGAGCCGCAGGCAGCCAGACTCAGGGCCGCTGCGAGGAGCGCGGCCGGGTTCGCTCGCCGTCTCATCGTACCGCCGTGACCTTCGTCGTCTGGGTGACCGTGATCGGCACCGGCTCCTTGGCGAACGAGCCCGAGAGCTGGAGAGCGGAGCGCAACTGCCACTCGCCTCCGAGATAGCGACCGTCGGGGCTCACGAAATAGGCGCCATTGCCGCTGCCGGTGCCCTCGATCTTCGCGGGTCCCTGCGGTGTCGGCTGACTTCCGGCGACCGTGGAGGTGTGGTCGGCGGTGATCCTCACCGCCTTGGTGGCGCCGCGGGGCTCGTTCGCCGCGGCCTTGTAGTTCGTGACCCGGCGAACGGTGACGGTGTCGGTCCCCGCCCCGGTCGTGTTCACCGAGGTGTCGGCCCAGGCCTCGCCCACCTTGAATCCCGGCCGCACCCAGGGGAAGAAGTCGCTCAGCAGGCCCTGCACCTGCGCGGCAGCGGTCGAGCTGCCGGTGGGCGTGAGCGGCGACGGCTTGCCGGAGCGGTCGAGGAAGGCGCGGAACTCGCCGCCCTTGGCGCTGTCCATGACGGCGGCGGGGATCGGGGTGGTGCTGTCGCCCTTCATGGAGTCGATGACCACCCGCATGGTCCGGCCCCCGGCACTGTCGTTCAGGGTGACCGTGACGAAGGTGGTCGTAGTGAACCGGAGGACCTGCTTGCCCGCGCCGCTGGCGGTGCCGTCCACCTCCTGCGTGAGGCTCTGCTCCACCCGGTACTTCGCGGTCACCGGCGCCACCCGGCCGCCCGGCAGCATCAGAACCGCGGCGCTCAGCGCACCCAGCGCGGCGTTGAATGTCGGCATCCAGCCCTCCCAGAGGTTCGGCAGGAAAAGGTAAACGGGCGTCGGCGCTTATGGCATGTCGGCATGAGACGGCCCCCCGGTATTCGCCGGGGGGCCGTCGCTGGTCGAGCCGTAAGCCGAGTTCTGTTTCTCCCGCCGCCCAGCTCTGATCGGCAGCAGGGGAGATGGTCATCTGTCTGGGATGGCCGTCGCCGGCCACCTCTAGCAGCCTACCCGCGGCTGACCCCTCATCCTCGCGGAATCGGGAATGGTGTGGGCCACACCTCGCCGCCTATTTGGCCTTGCTCCGACTGGGGGTTGCCGTGCCGGCACTGTTGCCAGCGCCGCGGTGGGCTCTTACCCCACCGTTTCACCCTTACCCCGCATCGCCTCTCGCGAGGGTCCGCGTGGCGGTCTGTTCTCTGTTGCCCTGTCCGTCGCCTTTCGGCGCCCAGGCGTTACCTGGCAGTCTGCCCTGTGGAGCTCGGACTTTCCTCGAGACGGCCTTCCGACCGCCCCGCGACCATCACGCTCGGCCAGCAGGCGAAATATAGCCTATCCCTCGCCCAGCCGGGCCAGCCCCTGCTCCGCCTGCTGGATGAAGGGCTTCAGGGCGGCGTCGGCGGTCTTCCACTGGGCGAGGACCTCCCGGTACTCCTGGCGGGCCTCCGCCCGCCGGCCGAGCTGCTCGTAGGCGGCCCCGCGGAGGAGCCGCACCCGGCCCAGCATACCCCAGCGGGAATCGAAACCGCCGGTCCGGAGGGCGGCCGGCTCGAAGTCGCGCAGCGTGCTCAGGGTGCGCTGGTAGTCGCCCAGGAGGAAGTAGGCCTGGGCTGCGAGCGGCCGATTGTAGAGCCCCGCGGTCCACTTCGGCATGGCCCCGTCCGGCGCGCTCGGCTCGCCGAGCATTCGGCGGGCGCCGGTCGAGTCTCCGTGGCTCAACGCCAGCAGCGCGCGGACCTCGGGCGAGAGGGCCTCGCCGGTCATGGCCCGATACTCGACCAGCGCGGTGCTGTCCGCACTCGGACCGGTGAAGAGACCGATCGCGGCCGACGCCCCGCTGTGGACCAGATGCTTCCTCGCGTCCGCCTTCGCCATGCGGCCGGCCTCGGCGGCGCTCTGCCACACCTGACGCAGCGAGGCCGCCGGCACGCCGACGCCGGCGTAGAGCTCGCCCAGTACCATCCGGCGCCAGCTCTCGTCCATCGCGTTGCCCGATCCGGCGGCGGGGTGCTTCACCACCTCACGGCGGACCTGGTCGGCCAGATCGAGCGCCTTGGCGGCGTTGGCGAGGTCGCCCTGGTAGGCGAAGACGTTGGCGGCGGCCGCGATGTCGAACACCACCGTGGGGGTTCCCTGGTACGGCCGGAAGTCCTGGGGTGCGACGGTGTCCAGCGCGGTCCGGAGCTGCTCCGCCGCGCGGTCGATGTCCCCCGACGCGAACCGGATCCGGGCCTCGACGAAGGGCAGCTCGGGATGGACCGTGGTGGTGTTGCGGAACCGGTCCACCTCCCCCAGCGCCGCGTCGAAGTTGCCCGAGGCCAGGTACGCGTCCACCATCGCGCCGTGGGCCCGCAGCGTGCTCGGCTGGGTGGCGACCCAGTTGCGCGCGGTGGTGAGTCCCGCCGCCCGGGCCCGGCGAACCGCCGTCTGCAGCGAGATGCTGTCCACCAGGGGTCGGCCGTCGGACGCCGCGGCGAGGGCGAACGAGTCGCTCGCCACCAGCGCGTATGCCGGCTTGGTCTCCGCCGCCACTCCCAGCATCCACTGCACGTGGTCGTAGGCCAGCGCGTAGTCGGGGTCGAGGTCGAGCGCCCGGCGAAAGGCCCGGATGGCCTGGGTGAACGCCGGGGCACGATCGGGGGCCGCCTCGTCGTGGAACCACGCCTCACCCAGCCCGTACCACGCGTCGGCGTCGTGGGCGTCCCGGGCCAGCAGATGCTGGTAGAGGTCACGCGCCTCGCCGTACTCGCCGCCGATGAAGGCGCGGTACGCGTTGATGACGGTGCGGTCGTGCTCCGGCAGATTGCCTGAGTTCGCGGTGGCCCTCACGATCGCGCGGTCGGCCACCGAGTCGTTGGTGCCGACCAGCCAGCCGCGGGTCAGCGCGAGCTTGTAGTAGGCCAACCCGAACGTGGTGTCGATCGCCACCGCACGGCCGAGGTCGCGCTCTGCGCCGGCCAGGTCCCAGCGGTTGAGCCGATCCACCCCGGCCAGGTAGGCGCGGTACGCCTCGAGCGACGGGCTGGTGGAGCGCGCCAGCCCCACCGGCAGGTCGGTGGGCGCACCCGACAGGTCCAGCAGCTTGGCCGCGAGCTGGTCGAAGAGGGGCCGGGCGTCCTCTCCGGCCCGGTCGTCCACCCGGGCGATGCTGATTCGGGAGCCGCTCGCGACATCGTATACCCGGGCGGCGAGGTGGAGCGAGTCGCCCACCCGGGTGAAGTCGCCCAGGACCACGGTCCACACTCCGGCGTCCCGCGCCAGCCGCCGGGCCATGTCGAGACCGATGTCCTCCCGGGGCTCGACCTCCTGGCGGCCGAGCAGATCGTGCAGCCGCTCCTGGTCCACGACCGTGAGGTCGTTCCACTGCGAGAGGTTGAGGCCCAGCATGCTGACGCTGCCGTCGCGCATCCACTCCACGGCGGGATCGTCGCGCAGGTTGTCGAACGGCAGCACCAGGATCGAATGCCGGGGATTCACTCCCTCGGGAGGCCCCTCGCTCCGCCGGGCGAGGCCCACCGTCGCGCCCAGCGCGGCGAGCGCGATCGCCGCGGCGGCCACCGCCGCCCTGCGGCGGTCGACTCGCTTCGCCGGCAGCTCCCGCTCCCCCGCCACCGCCTGGCGCAGCTCCTCCCCGGTCTGCCAGCGCTCGCCCGGCTGCTTTTCCAGCGCCTTCATCACGGCACCCGCCAGCGGCCGGGGGCAGTCTGCCCGCACCCGCTCGATCGGCACCGGGCGCTCCGCGATGTGCTTGGAGACCACCACCCGGTTGGTGCCCTGGAAGGGCGGGTGGCCGGCCAGCATCTCGTAGGCGACGACGCCGAGGCCATAGAGATCGCTCCGGCTGTCGACCTCCTCGCCGGCCGCCTGCTCCGGGCTCATGTAGCTGGGCGTGCCGACGGCGACGCCCTGCCCCGTGCTGGAGGCGCCGTCCGCGACCATCGCGCACGCGATGCCGAAGTCGGCGAGGAGCGGTCGGCCGCTGCCGCTCTCCAGCAGCACGTTCTCCGGCTTCACGTCGCGATGCACCACGCCGGCGCGGCCGGCCGCATCGAGGGCGGCCGCGAGGTCGGCCACGATCCGCGCCACGTCCTCCACCGGCAGCTTCCCCTCCCGGGCGAGCCGCTGGCGCAGGCTCTCTCCGTCCACCTCGTCCATGACGTAGTAGAGGAGGCCCTCGGCGGTGCCTGCGGCGTGGACGGCGACGATGCCGGGATGACGGAGTCTGGCGATGGTGCGCGCTTCGGCCAGAAAGCGGCGGACGATCGAGGGGTGAGCGGCGAGCTCGGGATGGACGACCTTGATCGCCACCCTGCGGTCGAGCGCGGTATCGGTCGCGAGGAAGACGACGCCCATTCCGCCCCGTCCCAGCTCGCGCTCCAGCCGATACTGCGGCTCGAGCGCGGCCTGGAGGGCCTCGAACGGGTCGATCGTCTGCTGGCTCATGCGTGACCGCTCGAGAGGGACGAGCCGGAAATATACCGAGCCGGGATCATCGTTTGGATGCGCTTTCGCCGAAAAACGTTGCCCCGGGCGGCGTTTCAGGACGTTTCGGGTTGAACCCGAATTGACGTCTCAGTTCCATCCTCTTGCACCATCGCCTGGAGGATCCCGTGCCCGCCACCGCCGATCTGCCCGCCACCACCGTCGCCGCGGTGCTCCTTCCGGGGGAGCGCCTGCGGGTGGACGCGGCCGGAAACGGGTGCTTCGCGGTCGTGCATCGCGACTCGGTGCCGGACGCGGTCCGGGTGGTGCGTGAGCGCGCGGTGGACGCGGTGCTGCTCTCGGTGCATCGCTGCCCGCCGGAGCAGGTGGAGGCGGTGCGCCACCTCGTGCGGGAGTTCCCCGGGATCCCGACGGTCGCGCTGGTCTCCCAGCACGATCCCTCCTCGACGGAAATGCTGCTCCGGCTCGGGGCCTCGGGCGTGCAGCAGGTGGTGGACGTCACCTCGCCCACCGGATGGAACCGCCTGCGGCAGGTGGTCGGCCAGCCGGCCACGCGCGCGGTCTCGCGGATCCAGGGGCCGATCCTGACGGCGCTCGCCGGCGCCCCGGCCGATGCCCGGCTCTTCGTGGAGGCCATGATCAGACTGGCCCCGGATACGCCGACCGTAACCGCGCTGGCCGAGCGGCTGTACGTTCGCCCGAGCACGCTGATGTCGCGCTTCTCGCGCGCGGGACTTCCCTCTCCCAAGAACTATCTGTCGGCCATCCGCCTGCTCCACGCCGCCTACCTCTTCGAGGCCTCGGGGCTGTCCGTCGCCGACGTCGCCTACCGGCTCGAGTACTCGTCACCTCAGAGCTTCGGCCGGCACCTCCGCGCCATGCTGGGTGTCACCGCCCTCGAGTTCCGGCGGCGGTTTCCCTTCCCGGTGGCACTGGAGCGGTTCGTGGAGCTGATGGTGGAGCCCTACCGCGAGGTATGGAGGGACTTCCATCCGGTGGCGGGAGTGCAGATCGGGTCCGGAGCGCAGCACGGATCGGTGCAGGCCGGATAGGTGACGCCTGTTCCCCGGTCACCTGGGCAGCCGGCCGTACTTCCGCAGGACTTCCTTGAGTCGGTCATGCGGCAGCGCCGGCACGACGTAGCCATCCGCGCCGCGCATGGTCTTCGCCGCCAGCATCGCGTTGATGATCGCTTCCTCGGTCGCCTGGACCGTGGCCTCATACACCGGGTCGATCCGGTCCTCGCCCAGCATTCGCACCGGACGGACCCCGTGCTCGCCCGGTTTCCCGGTGCTCGCGGTGGAGAAGGCGATGAACAGGTCGCCCGATCCGGCGCCGGCGATGCCGCCCATGCGGCCGACGCCGAGGGCCACGTGCCGCGCCACGCGGCGGAGCTGGTGCGGGAGCAGCGGGGCGTCGGTGGCGACAACCGCGATGATGGAGCCCTGGTCCTTGTCGGGCCGGACGGGGCCGGCAGGGCAGCGCATCGCGGCGCGCGTCGAGTCGAGGTCCGGGGCGTCGTAGCAGTCGGCGGGCTCGGTGATCTCCTGCCCGACGGGAACGCCGGCGATCCGGAGCAGCCGGCGCTGGCCGAAGTTGCACTGCACCAGCACGCCGACCGTGAAGCCCCCGGCCCGGTCGGCGAGCTTCCGGCTCGCCGTGCCGATCCCGCCCTTGAAGCCGAGGCAGATCATGCCGGTGCCGCCGCCGACGTTGCCCTCGGGCACCGGCCCGGCCACCGCGCTCTCGAGCGCACGGAAGGCGTGCTCCTTGGTCACATGGAAGCCGTAGATGTCGCTCAGGTCTCCGTCCCAAGTCTCGGCGACGACCGGCAGGCAGCAGTTGAAGGCATCGGCGAGCCGGGTGCGCCCCCACTCGATCACGGCATCGCGCACGGTGCCGACGCTGTTCGTGTTGGTGATCGTGATGGGATACGCCAGCACGCCGTAGTCGTCGATCCACGCCGTGCCGGTCATCTCGCCGTTGCCGTTGAGGCTGAACCATCCGGCGAAGACGGGGTCGAGGTCGCCCTTTCCCCGGGGAAACACCGCGGTGACGCCGGTGCGCACCGGGCCCCGCCCGACCACGAGCCTGCCCGACCCTCGCACGATCGTCACGTGTCCGACGGTCACGCCGGGCACGTCGGTGATCGCGTCCAGGCGCCCCGGGGTGCCCTCGAGCGGGATCCCGATGTCCCGGGCGCGCTCCGTCCCCGCCTGCGCGGCGACCGAGCCCGAGGCCAGCGACAGCGCCAGCAGCAGCAAGGACCGCCTCCAGAGCGGGCTCACGAGTGCGACCGAAAGACGAAGGACACCGCGCCCATGGGGCACAGCGCGGCCCGGAGATAGACGACCTCCGATCTCCCGCCGGGATCCTGGATCAACCCCGCGCTCCCCCGCCCCATCCCATGCGATCGCGGAGCCGGGTGACATGCGCGGTGTGGTGCTCCCCGTGCCAGGCGTACATCGCGAGCGCCTCATCGAGCGGCCACTCCCGTCCATGCTCGGGGTGGACGAATCTCCGCTCCCAGGCGGCGGAATCGAGGCGCCGGAGCAGCTCGACCCAGCGGCGGTGCAGCGCCTCGAGCAGCGCCAGCGAGATCTCCACCGGCGCGGTATGGGCGTCGGGGAGCTCGGCCCAGCGGTGCTCCATGTAGGGCCTGATGGTCGGGGTGGGCTCCGTGAGCGCGAGCCGAAAGCGGGTGTAGGCGTTGAGGTGGCTGTCGGGAACGTGGTGCACCACCTGGCGCACCGTCCAGCCACCGTCACGATAGGGAGTGTCGAGCTGCGCGTCGCTCAGGCCGGCGACCGCCGCGCGGAGCCGGCCCGGGGCCGCCGCGATCCGCGCGATGCGCTCGAGGCGCCGCTCCGGCGTCTGCACACCGTCGAATGCGAACTGGCCTATGGGATAGCGGGGATCGTCCATGGATCACTGATCCTCGACCCGGCGGCGCGGGTTGGCGTTCGGGGGGTCCTGCGCGCCCCCGCGGAACTCGAAGTGGGACTCCTGCAGCGCGCGCTCCATCGGATCGGAGGCCATCTGTTGCAGCAGGAACCGCGCGAGCACGACCTCGGCGATCCGCGAGGCGGGCTCCCACTGGCCGGGAATCAGCTCGGGATAGAGATGGGCGAACTCTGGACGAAGGCGGGCTTCCCGCATGCCTTCAATTTAGCGGGCGCGGGCGCCGCGCAACCTTTTCCCGGCTTTCCGCATCTGAAAGGGTGCAACATCACCGCAGTAAACGGCCCCCGGAGTCGCGGCCAGCAGTATGACTCCGGGGGCCACCTCATTGCCCGCCCTTCGTCACCGGCGTCGAGTTCACCCCCTTCTCCCGTATCAGCCCGTAGAGCGGCTCCAGGTCCGCCGGCACCGCGGCGGTCAGGTTCTCCGGCCCCTTCTCGGTGAGGACCACCGTGTCCTCCAGCCGGATGTGGATCTTGCGCTCGGGGAACTGGAGGATCGGCTCCACGTTGAACACCACCCCGACGGTGAAGGGCTTCTCGGCCCAGGTGCCCGAGATGCCTCCGACGTCGTGCACCGCGATGCCGACGAAGTGCCCGATGTACCGTCCGGTGCCCAGGAACTCGTCCCGGTACCCGTGGCGGGCGTATACCTGCTCCGCCGCGTCCTTCAGCGCCGTGAGCGTCACGCCCGGCTTGATCGCTGCGATGATCGCGTTCCGGGCGTCCAGGACGCAGCGATACATCTTCTCCTGCTCGGCCGTGAACCGCCCGGACACGGGCCAGGTGCGGGTGATGTCGGAGGTGTAGTACTCCCAGTCCGATCCGTAATCCATGTAGACGATCTCCCCGGCCTGCATCTGCCGCCGGTTCTCCGTGTAGTGCACGATCGGCGTGAGGGGCCCCGACGGCACGATGGGCGGGAACGCGTCGCCATCCGCGCCCAGCCGGGTGCTCACGTACTGGGCTGCGGCCGCGATCTCGTATTCGTACATCCCCGGCCGGGTGGCTCGGATCGCCTCCGCCGTCGCCTCGGCTCCCATCCTCCCGCTGCGGCGGAGCCGCTCGATCTCATAAGGCGTCTTCACCCAGCGCAGCTCGTCGAGCAGCGGGCTCACGTCCGCCGTCTGGAGGTGGGATTCGGCCTCCCGGACTCGGTCCACCGCCACCGCGTACGGCTGAGGCTGGCCGAAGAGCGGATGATCCATCGCCTGCGCCGCGAAGATCTGGGCCTCGAACCGCGCGTGGATCTGCGCGTCCGGCGGCGTGAGCTGGAGGTAGACCTTCTTCACCGCCGGGTTGCTGCCCGCGAAGCTGAGGAAGGTGAAGAAGCTCTCCATCGGCTGTATCTGGACGCCGTACTGCCGCTGCGGGTCCTTCACCTCGCGTAGCTGCGGCGTAACGCCGGCGCCGCCGAACTCCGGGCGCTTCACCGCGAACACCGCCGCGCTCTTGGTGATCCCGTTCAGGACCAGGACCGCGCCGGGCTCCTCGAGGCCGGTCAGGTAGTAGAAATCGGGCGACTGGCGGAACCGGAGCGGGTAGGGATGCTCGACTCCTCCGAGCACCACCGCGATCCCGTCGGGGATCTTCGCGAGCAGCCGGGCACGACGCGCGGCGAACTCGGCCTTGTCGAGGTCCTGCCCGGCGAGCGCGGAGGGAAGCAGCATGAGCAGGAGGAAGCCCGACAGGCGCATGGACGTGAGCCTCGTGATGGAATGTGGGACGGCCGCAGGTGATGGCCCCACCTGACGGCCTCCGCGCGCCGGAGGTTTCCCGCTGGGCGCGATTCTCGCTTGTACCGAGTTGCGTCAGGCTCGGCGCTCGTCGCAGCGGATGTCGTGAATTCCGCCGGGCTCCAGTCGCAGCCTGGTGAACACCTGGGTCATGGTGACGAGCCGGTAGGCGCAGAGCAGAGGCGTGCGGCGGAGCCGGAAGAACACGATGCACTGGCGCATGCTGCACTGCACCGTGGTGGCCTCACGCTCGAGGCTGCCCAGGCGCGAGGCGAGCACCCGGGGCCAGGCGCCGGCCTCCCCCACCTCCAGGACCCAGCGGGTGGAGTCTTCCGCAGCGGGCAGGTCGGTATAGCCGTTGTGCCGGACGAACGTCTCCGCGCACCTCCGGGCCATGGCCTCCATGTTCTCCCGGAGATCGCGCGTCAGCAGGCAGCGGTGAGGGTCCTCCCGAAGCCAGGGCGCGACCCGGTCGGGCTCCCGGACCGCGGGCGCGCCACAGGCGGGAAGCAGAAGGAGTGCGAGCGAGAGGAGGCGGCTACGCGCGGCCTTTGATCTTGGCGAGCCACCAGCGGAGGCCCACCAGCAGGAAGCGCCAATCATGGAAGAACTCGGGCGGCTTGCCCTCGTAGTAATG
>CAMPKP010000042.1 GCA_946887295.1 uncultured Gemmatimonadota bacterium
TCCTGATGGCCGCGAGAGCCGCGACCGACCGGGAGCTCGGGCTGCCGGACGGCCGGGTGGTGCTGATCCGCCGCGCGGTCCCGGACGACGCCGCCCCCGCGCTGGAGTACCTCCGCCAAGTCGGGAGCGAGACCCCCAACCTCACGTTCGGCGCCGAGGGACCGGGGCTGACCGAAGCGGAGGAGCGGGACTACTTCGCGCGGGTAGCGGCCTCGGACAACTCGCTGGCGATCTTCGCGCTGGTGGACGACACGATCGTCGGCGGGCTCACCTTCGACGGCGGCAAGCGGCCCAGGCTCCGCCACGCCGGTGAATTCGGGATCAGCGTCGCGCAGGAGTACGCCGGGCTCGGTATCGGCCGTGCGCTCATCGAGTACATGATCGCCTGGGCCGAGCGGAGCGGCGCGATACGCAAGATCAATCTCAAGGTGCGGGTGGACAACGCGGGAGCGATCCACCTCTACGAGCGCCTCGGCTGGGTGCACGAGGGGCGGACCACCCGCGACACGCTGATCGACGGCCACTTCAACGACTGCCTGATCATGGGGCGGGCGGTGGACCCCTCCTGACTCCCCGTCCGGCAGCGCCCTACTTCAGCATCTTCGGATCCTGGTAGATCATGAGGTGCTCGTAGGGCGTCCCCGCGAACATCACGTACGAGCCCCCCGCATTCGGCCTGGTCGGCAGTCCGGTCTTCGCCGGGTCGAGCCGCCAGAGGATCATCCAGTGGGGCGGCTCCTCGACTTCCTTGGTCTGCGGCCCCGGCGCCATCACGATCTTGCCGTCGGGCGTCTCGTAGTGGACTCCCCCCTTGGCCATGTAGGCGATGCCGGGCTTGGTGCTGGTCGGTCTGGGCTGGTTGGAGAATGCCGCTGTGAGCCAGCGCCACCCCTCCTGGTCCGCACAGACCGGTGCCAGGCTCGCATCGGGAAAGAGCGCACAGGTGAAGCCGTTGCTGCCGGCGCGGAGCTGGGACGTCTTGCCGCCGGGCTCGACCCGGACGACGGCGGCCTGGTCGGAGATCGAGTCCGGCGCGCCCTTCACCGCGGCGCGGACGTACTCTTCGTTCTTCACCTGGCCCTGGAGAGCGGCCGTGGCCGCGGGCAGGAGGAGCAGGGCGATACCATAGGGCAAGAATGACGAGCGCATACGTGCCTCCTGGGGAGCGGACTCCCCGGATACCGAGAACGGCTGCTGGGAAACTAGGGCGGGTACTGCGAACGGCGGGTCATCGGCGGAGACCTCCTGGCCTGTCGAACCTACCATAAACAAAACGCCCGGCCGGTGCTATGGCACCGCCGGGTCGCAAGTCGGAGCAGGATTGATCACCCAGGCTGTTCCGCTCCCTGGGGCCCGAAGGCTATGTCGTGTGCGTCAGAGCTGGCTTACTTGCCGACCTTGACGACGTTCTCCGCGGCCGGGCCCTTGGCGCCCTGTACCACGTCGAACTCCACCTTCTCGCCCTCGGCGAGGCTCTTGAAGCCCTGGCCCGAGATGGCCGAATGATGGACGAAGCAGTCCTTCTCGCCGTTCTCCGGAGTGATGAACCCGAAGCCCTTCGCGTCGTTGAACCACTTCACGGTGCCGGTGGTGCGCATGCTGAGTATTCCTTTTGTGTTCGTAATCGGGACTCGGCGTTCGCACGCGTACCGACTACCAGTTCGTCGTGATCGATGCCCTCACGCCGGGCTGCGATGGTGTCCCAAGAAAAAAGGGCCCCTGCGATTCCGGGGGCCCAGAGCTCCTTGGATTTCGAATCGTGCCCAATGGACACGACCATCGCAGGCGAGAATATAGCAAGGGAGGCGGGCTGGTTCAAGTGGGAGGCCGAATCCCACTGGATTGGTTTCACTCTGGAACGACATCCGCGCCGCCCGGCTGCGCCGGTACCGGCCCCAGACGGAGGCTTCTCACCCCCCCGCGACCATAGCCCACCGCAGACGCGTTCCACCCGTGGTAGACCATCCAACGCCTGCCCTCGTCGTCGGTGAATACCTCCGCGCCGCCTGGCCCGGCAGTCACCCCATCGGATGCCATCACCGGTTCCGCGCCGAGCTTTCGGCACGGCCCCAGCGGCGACTCGCACGAGCCGCGGCCGGTGGCGTAGCGGTCAGTGTCCCACATGTTGCCGGAATAGAGGATGTGCCACCCGCCCCCTTCCTCCCACATCGTCGGCGCCTCGATGAGGGGCCCCTCCCAGGGCTGATCCCGGTGCAGCAGCGCGGCTTGTGGCCCCACGAGCCTGCGGCCGTCGGCGGCGAGGCGCTGGCTCCAGATGGTGACCGGTTTTCCGCAGCAGTTCCCGTCGTTCTTCCAGACCACGTACACCTGACCGGTCGAATCGCGCACCACACTCGCGTCGATCGATCCGCCCAGCTCGGTCTGACAAATGAACGGTGCCGTGCCCCGGTCCACGAACGGCCCGGCCGCCCACGCGCTTTCCGCTCTGCCGATGCACTGCAGGCCCGAGCGGCGGTCGCGCGCGGTATACAACAGCAGGAAGGACTCCTCCATTCGGATTACGGCCGGAGCCCAGGTCAGGCTCCTGCCGCTCTCGGCCCAGGAAGGCAGCGAGGGCAGCGCGTCGCCCAGTGGTGTCCAAGTCACCAGATCGGCTGAGCGCAGGGTCGGCACGTTGGCCGAGCCGAGATTGGTGGCGTAGGCGTAGTACCCGGAGTCCGACGGCAGCACGAACGGATCGGCGAAGTCGCCGGGGTACACCGGATTGGTATATGCCGGTGCGGTGGCAGGCCGGTCGGGCGCCGGTGGGGAGGGTGTCGGCCCGGCGGGCGCCGTGATCGGCCGGTCGGCGCACGCGAAGACCGCGACGGCGATGGCGAACGCATGTGCGCCACGCCGCGACAGAGACGGCAGCATCGTTCGGGCAGTGGTCCAGGTGTAGGGAGCGCGATCCTTCGCGTGCCCCGAGCCGGCACCTGTGACGGCGTGCCCGGTGGCCCCCTCGCTCGAGGCAAGGGGGAGGCCCATCCCGGCCTGGGGACGAGCCCTTGCCCGCGCCGCTGCTCGTCGGGTTGGATTTCGGGTGAGTTGGCCGCGGAATCGTTCAAGACTTCGACGATCCGCGACGGAGAAGTGAACAGGAAATCGTCAGTGTCGAGCTCCTTGCGGGCGCTGGCGAGCCAGATCGCTCAACTTCTGACGTGTTCGAAAATCAGCGGGTCCTCGAGCGCGCGTCCGGGTGTCTTG
Organism: uncultured Gemmatimonadota bacterium; assembly: GCA_946887295.1. The sequence continues at coordinate 3,208 of CAMPKP010000042.1, forward strand.
CAGATGCCGAGTCGCTGGGAATTGTGCACGACCGGCACGCAGCGCCTGGCCGCGCCGCCGGGTGGCGGTTGCATGGGATCGGGGTTCGATTGCAGATGGTGCGGCGTGAGGAATCAGGATCGGAGCACGCGCCGCACGACCTCAACGCGTGCAGGAGAATGCCCGATGGCACTGACCGATAAACAGCGCCGGCACCTCGAGGGGCGGCTTCGCGAGGAGCGGGAGCGCGTCCTGGAGACCATCCGGCGGTACGATGAAGCGCGTGGCACCACGCAGGCCGACGCGGATGGCGATCTCTCGATCTATCCCTCTCACCTGGCGGATCGTGGGACCGACAGCTTCGATCAGGAGATGCAGGCGCAGCTGGAGCAGCGCGCCACGGCCGAGCTGGAGGAGATCGATGCCGCCTTGCAGCGGCTCTACGAGCACCCTGAACGATTCGGCGTGAGCGAGGCCACCGGCCGGCCCATCCCGTTCGAGCGGCTGGAGCTCATTCCCTGGGCCCGCACGGAGGCCAGCGCCGCGAGCGCGCCGTGACGCCCGCGCACGCGGGTCTACGCTGCGGGTATCATCGCTGAGCGCCTGAGGGAGGACCGTCGTCGCTGGTGTGCTTCTCCGTCTTGCCGAGCCGCTTCCGAGCCTTTTCCGCGGCGGCCTCGGCGGAGACATCTTCCGTGGATCCTGTCGCGCCGGGTACCGGCACCTCGACCTCGCGTTGCTGGCGCTCCAGCTGGAGTTTGCTGCGGTGCAGGGTATTCCGATTCGCGTGGGCCATGGGCGTCCTCCTGACGTGATCCGCCGAGACTAGTTCTCGAGCCGAGGTGAGACTGTGAGCGAAATCACCCGTTCCCTGCCTTTGCGACTCTGCTGCGCTGTTTTCCTCGTAGGGGCCTCCTGTCGGTCGAGCTCGCCCGGTCCGAGCGCGGATGGGCGGCTCGATTCGGTGGCACGCCGCTACGTCGTCCTCGGACTGAGCCTCGGGCGACACGACGCGAACTACGTTGATGCCTATTACGGCCCGGACTCGCTGCGGGAAGCGTCGGAGAGAGATTCGCTGTCGGTGGCGGAGGTCCGCGCGGGAGCCGAGTCCCTGATCGCCGTGCTGGACCAGGCTGGCACGACGTACGACGACTCCCTGGTCGCCATGCGCCACCGATACCTGCGGGTCCAGCTCGGCGCGATGGTGGCGCGGGCGCGCATGCTCGGCGGGGAGCGGTTCACCTTCGATGAGGAGGCGAAGGCGCTCTACGACGCCGTCCCGCCCCGCTACCCCGAGGCCCACTTCGACTCGTTGCTCGGTCGGCTCGACAGCCTGCTGCCCGGCCCCCGGCCGCTGGCCGAGCGCTACCAGAGCTTCCGCGACCGGCTGATGATCCCGGCGGGGCGGGTAGACACCGTGTTCAAGACCGCCATCGCCGCGTGCCGGGCCCGCACGCTCGACCATCTGGCGCTCCCGCCCGGCGAGCGATTCGACCTGGAGTACGTGAAGGGCACGTCCTGGAACGCCTACAACTGGTACAAGGGCGGGTACCGCAGCCTCATCCAGGTCAACCTCGACTTTCCGATTCCCCTGGACCGGGCGATCGATCTCGCCTGTCACGAGGGGTACCCGGGGCATCACGTGTACAACGCGCTGCTCGAGCAGGCGCTGGTCCGAGGCCGCGGATGGGTGGAGTTCTCGATGTACCCGCTCTTCAGTCCCCAGTCGCTCATCGCGGAGGGAAGCGCGAACTTCGGGATCGACATGGCGTTCCCCGCCGCCGAGCGGGTGGCGTTCGAGCGCGACTCTCTCTTCCGGCTGGCCGGACTCGACAGGTCTCTGGCGGAGCGCAACGCGGCGGTGCGGCAGGTCGTGGAGCGTCTCAACTACGCGAGGAACGAGGTCGCCCGGCGGTACCTCGACGGGGAGCTGGACGCCGCGGGCGCCCAGGCGATGATGCGCCGCTACTGGCTCGTCTCGCCCGAAGCCGCGGCCAAGACTCTGCGCTTCATCGACACCTATCGGAGCTACGTCATCAACTACAACCTGGGACGGGATCTCGTGGGCGCCTGGGTGGAGCGGACCGGCGGGGACAGCGAGAAGGGTCGCTGGAGCGCCTTCCAGGCGCTGCTCTCGGCGCCCCATCTGCCGAGGGATCTGGAATGACGGGGGGCGGCCGGTCTACCGGCGGCAGGGCCGCGCCGGACGACCGTATCACGACGTTCCGCCGGCTGCACGAGTCCGGCTGCTTCGTGATCCCCAATCCCTGGGACGTCGGCAGCGCACGTCTTCTCGCCGGCCTCGGCTTCCCTGCGCTCGCGACCACCAGCTCCGGTTTCGCCTGGTCGCTGGGAAGAGCCGACAACCGCGTATCGCTGGCGGAGGCGCTGGCTCACTTCCGGATGATCTCGGGGAGCGTGGATCTTCCGGTCAACGGCGACTTCGAGGGCGGCTTCGCGGTGGAGCCGGCCGAAGTCGGCGTCAACGTCGCTTCGGCTGCCGTCACCGGCATCGCCGGCCTTTCGATCGAGGACTCCACCGGTGCCGCCTCGAGTCCGCTCTTCGACTTCACCCTCGCCGTCGAGCGGATCAGGGCCGCGCGCGAGGCCATCGACGCGAGCGGGACGGGAGTCCTGCTCACCGGGCGCTCCGAAGGCTTCATCGTCGGGCGCCCCGATCTCGCCGAGACCATTCGCCGGCTCACGGCGTACGCGGAAGCCGGCGCCGACTGCCTCTATGCACCCGGCATCCGCACGCCGGAGGAGATCACGGCGGTGGTCCAGGCCGTGGCGCCGAAGCCGGTGAACGTGCTGGTCGGAAGCGACTTCACCACCGTGGCGGAGCTGGCGGCCGCAGGCGTCCGACGCATCAGCGTCGGCGGGGCGCTGGCTCGCGCCGCGTGGGCCGGCTTTCTCGCGGCCGCTCGGGAGATCGCCGAGCGAGGTACCTTCACCGCTCTGGCCCGCGGCACTCCGTTCACCGAGATCGATCGGTCGTTCACGCCCGCAGCGCCCGGCGGGTGAAGAGCGCGATGGGGATGCCGATCAGGAACATGTGCACCGCGATTGTGAGCCCGACCCACAGTGGATGTCTGGAGCCCGGCCCCGCAGCCGACAGCGGCACGATCACGCAGTTCATGACGGCGTAGAGCACCAGGCCGTAGGCCGCGCCGCAGAGGACGGCATGGTCGCGCAGCGGAGGCCAGCGGCGCGCGACGAGATAGTAAGCCGCGGACATCGAGATCGCGATGAGAAAGTGCAGCAGGAGGCCGAGCGCCGCTGTCGCGGCGCCGCCCTCGAAGCTGGCTTCGCCGAGCAGACCCGACGCGACCGACTGCAGGATCCGCTGTGCCGGCACGCCGGCCTCGATCGCCCAGAAGAGGCAGGCGTAGACGATGTCCAGCGACCCGGCGACGATCCCGCCGGCCATCACGTACGCCACGGAAGGAGCCCCGCGGGTTTCCGCTCGCATGGATCCTGTCTCCTCTGTCTCGGGTCACGGGAAGTCGGGATGAGCGGAAGGGGGGACGACCGGGAGCCGGGCGAGGCCACGCTGCGCATGGTGGAGCAGGCCGGTCGTCCCGCTTCGCGCTAGCTTCAGGGATGGTTCAGAGGTCTTCTCCCGATGGGTGATCTCCCCGCCCTGCTCCTTCTCGGCGCCGCCTGCCTCGTCGGGCTCGTGCTCATTCCGTTCGGCCTGCCGGGTCTCTGGGTGATGGTGCTCGGCGTGGTGGGGTACGGCTGGCTCACGGATTTCCGGACCGTGACCGTCGGCCTCATGGCGCTCGTCCTCGTCCTCGCCGTGCTGGGCGAGGTGCTCGAGGCGTGGCTCGGCTTTCGATTGGCCCGGCGATACGGGGGATCACGCCGGGCCGGCTGGGGCGCGCTCGTCGGGGGACTGGTCGGCGCGGTCGTCGGCGTGCCTGTCCCCCTGGTCGGCCCGGTCATCGGGGGGTTCCTCGGGGCGTTCGCCGGTGCGGCGCTCTTCGAGTACAGCCGGGAGCGCCGGACGGGGCATGCTGCCCGGGCGGGCTGGGGCGCGGTGCTCGGGCGGGCCGCGGCTGCGGCGGCCAAGATGGCGATCGGCATCGTGATCGCGGTCAGCGCCCTGTTCGCGGCCCTGCGGGGCTAGTCTCGACCGGGGGACCACCCGGGATCACGAGCCCTCTGTGCGATCGCCGAGGCAATCCGCTCCGCGTCCCGTTCAACGCCGTGGATCATCGTGGACGACAACGCATAGAGAAAATGCAGGCCGACGAAGTAGAGCCCGGGCTCACCCGGGACGATCCCGCGCTCGTGCAGCGGCGCCCCGTCCTTCGCGAAGACGGGCAGGTCGATCCACGAGAATCCGGGATCGAACCCCGTGCACCAGACTACGTTCGCCACCTCGAGGGGCCGCTCGCCGTCGATGAGCGGCATCCCGTTTCGCACTCCGCTCACCCGGGCGGCGCGCCGGACCCCGACAGCGGCGAGAGCCTTCGGCTTCACCCGGATGAGCGGCCCGCCCTGGGAGACCGCCTTGGGCCGCGCCTTCCGCCCGATCGGGGTGTCCACCGTGAGCACCCGGTGAAACACGATTCGGAAGATGAAGGGCACCAGCAGTCGCCCCAGAGCTCCCTCGATGCTGAACGGGATATGCCCGGTGTCCCGCCCCACCAGCCAGGTGGGGCGTCCTCCCCGCGCCGACTCCAGGGCGATCTCGGATCCCGAGTTGCCGGCTCCGACCACCAGGACCGGCCCTTCGCGCAGCTGCGAAAGGTTGCGGTATTCGCTCGAGTGAAGCTGCGCGATGGCGGGGTCCAGCTCCGGCGCGAACGCCGGGACCCTGGGCCGCTGGAAGGTCGCCATCGCGACCACGACGTGCTCGGCCTCGAAGCGGCGGGTGCCGGCCTGGACGATGTACCGGTCGCCTTCCCGTGAGAGCCGGTCCACCTCCGTGCCGAGACGAATCGGCAGCGCGAATCGGGCCGCGTAGCGCTCGAGGTAGTCGGCCATCTCGTCCTTGGTCGGGAACGAGTGCGGCGGCGCGGGGAACGGCATGCCGGCGATGCCGTCGTAGCGCGCCGGTGTGAACAGGCGCAGCGAGTCCCACCGCTTCCGCCAAGGGTCGCCGATCCGCGGGTTGGCCTCGAGGATCACGAAGGGGAGCCCGCGCCGGGCCAGGTGATATCCGGTGGAGAGTCCCGCCTGTCCCCCGCCGATCACCACCGTCTGGACTTTCTCGGTCCCGCTCATCAGCAGGGACCTCCACCCGCGGAGTGCCTGGTCGTGTCCGCGGGAACGGGCGTCGGCGGATCAGCGGGCCAGTCGGCGCTCGCCGCGTGGGCAGCCTCGGCGAGCCCTCGCACCTGGGCCGGCGTGAGCCGCAGCGCGGGCAGATTGGCCAGAGACTCCACCGGGATGTCCCGCACGTCGCGCCGGAACAATCTGTCGTACAGGGTCAGCGCGGCGAGCAGAGTGCCGGCCGGTGCCGGATGATATCCGTCCGAAGCGTACAGCGGCGCGGAGGGATCAGCGGCCAGCGCTTCTCTCCAGGCGATCCCGATTGGTGCGACCACCCCACCGACCGCGCGGGAGGCGAGCGCCGCGGACTCTCCGGCCGCTTCCAGCGACTGCGGGAACCCGCGCCGCGTCCAGGGCAGGAAGAGTGCCGCCCTGGCCCCTGCCGACCGGAGGCGGGGGCCCAGCCGCATCGCTGCGAGCACCAGCGTGTCTCGGCAGATGCCGGCCGGCGTCGGTCCCTGCTGCAGGACCACGAAGGTCCAACCGCCTCGACCGATCTGCGCCACCGCGTCGGTGGCTCCGTCCACGTGGTCGATGAGGGCGAGATTGGGTCCGGCTACCGCCGCGACCCGCACCGTGTCGTGGGCCGCGGCGCCGATCAGCGCCACCATGGCGGGCAACTCGTTGGCCGACGTGAGACTGTTGCCGATGAACAGGAGCGAGCGACCCGAATCGCCCTCGATGGCGGTGGCCGGCGAGCAGGCGGGTCCGCCGGCTGCCGCCGCGATGGCGAGCAGCCCTGCGGTCTTGCGCCGCCATCGACAGCTGGTGATCCTGCCCTTCATGCCATCCTATCCCGAGTACCTGGGTGTAGAGGAGCTGCTCTCGCTGCAGCGGCCCCTGTCCGAGGGGCCCGAGCACGACGAGATGCTCTTCATCGTAATCCATCAGGTGTACGAGCTCTGGTTCAAGCAGGTTCTGCACGAGCTGGACTACCTCGAGCGGCTGCTGGCGCGGAACGACGGGCCCCGGGCCGGACATACCCTGAAGCGAATTCTGACGATCCTGAAGGTCATGGTCGCACAGCTCGACATCCTGGAGACCATGACCCCGCTCGAGTTCCTGTCCTTTCGCGACCGGCTGGAGTCGGGGAGCGGCTTTCAGTCTCATCAGTTCCGCGAGCTCGAGTTCGCCCTGGGCCTGAAGGACCGCAAGGCGCTGGAGCGCTATCCGGAGGGGAGCGGCGCCCGCCGGAACCTGGAGCGGCGCCTCCAGGCCCCCACCCTGTGGGACGCCTTCCTCCGCTATCTGGCCGCCAACGGCGTCCCCGTGCCCCGGGCCGACCTCGAGCGGGACGTGAGCCGCAAGGTGGAGCCCTCGCCGGACCTGAGGATCGCGCTGGTCGAGGTCTACCGCCATCATCCCGCCCTCGCCGATCTCTGCGAGAGGCTGGTGGACCTCGATGAAGGGCTCATGGAGTGGCGCTACCGCCACGTCAAGATGGTGCAGCGCACCATAGGGACCCGGCGCGGCACCGGCGGCAGCTCGGGGGCGGAGTATCTGATGTCCACGCTGAACCAGCCCCTGTTTCCGGACCTCTGGGCCATCCGCACCGAGCTGTAGGATGGACCCGGGCTCGCTCTACCGCTCCCCCAACCTGCTCGCATCGCACTACTCCCGCTTCCGTGTCTCGGAGCGGCTGCTGCTCACGGGGCATTCCCACCAGGCGTGGCCGGACTGCGGCTTCGAAGGCCAGGCGGCGGCGTGGGTGGACGCCGCGCAGTACGTGGACGACAAGTGGGAGCACGCTTTTGCGCGCGCAGAGCGCGTGCGTGAGGGATTCGGCCGCCTCCTGGGCGATGCCGGAGGCGGCATCGCGCTCGCGCCGAACACGCACGAGCTGGTGGTGAGGCTCCTCTCGGCGCTGCCACTCCGCACCCGGCCGCGGCTCGTCACCACCGACGGAGAGTTCCACACCATTCGGCGGCAGCTCGACCGCCTCGCCGAGGAGGGACTGGAGATCGTCCGGGTGGCCGAAATGCCGCTCGAGACGCTCGCGGCGCGTCTGGCGCGCTCGGTGGACGATCGCACCTCGCTGGTGCTGGTCTCGTTGGTCTTCTTCGACACCGGCCGCATCGCCCGAGGGCTCGGCGAGGTAGCCAGTGCCTGCCGGCGCCACGGCGCCGCCCTGCTGCTGGATGCCTACCACGCGCTCAACGTGGTGCCCGTCTCCCTCGCCGCCGAGGGTCTGGCCGACGCGTTCGTGGTGGGCGGCGGGTACAAGTACTGCCAGCTGGGGGAGGGGAACTGCTTCCTGCGGCTGCCCCGCGACACCGAGCTCCGGCCGGTCGTGACCGGCTGGTTCAGCGAGTTCACCGCGCTCACCGACCGGCGGCACCCGGACCGCGTGACCTATGGAGAGGGCGGCGACCGCTTCGCCGGCGCGACGTATGATCCCACCAGCCATTACCGCGCGGCGGCGGTGTTCGACTTCTTCGCGGAGCAGGCACTGGACCCGGTGCTGCTGCGGGAGGTGAGCCGGCATCAGATCGAGGTGCTCGCGTCCGCGTTCGACGCGCTCGACCTGGACCCGGCGATCGTGAGCCGCGGCCGCGACATCCCACTCGGAGAGCTCGGAGGCTTCCTGGCGCTTCGGTCCCCCGCCGCCCCCTCGCTCGCGCGCGGGCTCCACCAGCGCGGCGTCCTGACCGACGCGCGAGGTGAGGTGCTCCGGCTGGGTCCGGCCCCCTACCTGTGCGACCGGCAACTGCTGGACGCAGTCGGAATACTGGGAGAAGTGGCGCGGGAAGGAGCGGGGGGAACGGAGTCGCGCTGACCGGCGAGGCCGATCAGCGCTCTGCCGACTATCGCTGCACGGTGTCCCGCCGAACCGTCTCGTCACCCTCCTTCGAGACGGTGTCCACATCGACATCGACGGTCGTGTCGTGCGTGACGATGGTGGTGTCCATGGTCTGATCCGAGGTGACGACCGTATCGGCCGCATCCACCGCATCGTCCGCGCGGCCGGTCTCGTTCCCTCCCGGCCGGCTCTCGCACGCGGCGAGCACGAGCAGGCTCAGAACTGCTAGGCTGGCTGTCTTCATCTCCACTCCTGGCAATAGGTTGTATGCGTCCGGTACAGGGTCAATTTTCCCCCGGGACCGGCGCAGGCGCGGTGAGGCCGCTCACCTCGGACCGTCAGCGCTCCGTTGGCCCACGGAGCGATAGCGGGCGAGGTACTTCGCGGTTCGGCTGCCGGCGGCGCTCGCCACGTCCGCGGGGAGGCCCGCCGCGACCACGCGCCCTCCCTCCTCGCCGGCGCCCGGGCCCATGTCCACCACCCAGTCGCTGCCCGCCACCATGCGCATCTCGTGCTCCACCACGATCACGGTGTTCCCCGAGTCCACCAGCCCGTGCAGCTGGGCCATGAGCTTCTCCACGTCCGCGGCGTGCAGCCCCGTGGTGGGCTCGTCGAGGACGTAGAGCGAGTTGCCTCGCTGGGCTCGCTGCAGCTCGGTCGCGAGCTTGATCCGCTGCGCCTCGCCGCCGGAAAGCTCGGTCGCCGGCTGGCCCAGCCTCAGGTACCCGACGCCGACCTGACGCAGCACGTCCAGCGCCCGCCGCACGTGGGGCTCGTCCGCGAAGAACTCCCACGCGCGGTCCACCGTCATCCCCAGCACGTCGGCGATGGACTGCCCCCGGTACTCGATCTCCAGCGTCCTGGCGTTGTATCGGGTGCCGTGGCACACCGGGCATGGAGCGTACACCGTGGGGAGGAAGAGCAGCTCGACCTCCACGAACCCTTCGCCCTCGCAATTGTCGCAGCGGCCGCCGGCGAGGTTGAACGAGAAGCGGCCCGGCCCGTACCGGCGCGCTCGCGCGACTCTGGTTCCGGCGAACAGCTTGCGCACGTGGTCGAACAGCCCGGTGTAGGTGGCCAGATTGGAGCGGGGCGTGCGCCCGATCGGCTTCTGATCCACCCGCACCAGGCGCTTGATCCGCTCGGCGCCCTCGACGATCCGGCCGCCGAGCGTCTCCGGAGTGGTGGGGGCCGCATCCCCGCCCGGTTCTTCCTCCTCCGGCGGCGTCTCGTGGCCCAGGTGCGAGGCCACCAGCTCCACCAGGGCCTGACTCACCAGGCTCGACTTTCCCGAGCCGGATACGCCGGTCACCGTCGTGAAGACCCCCAGGGGGAACGAGACGTCCAGCCCGTGGAGGTTGTTCCGGCGCACGCCCTCGAGGCGCAGCCAGCCACTGGGCGTCCGCGGCTTCCGGCCGGGGCCCGCCTCGCCGCCGAAGAGATAGCGCCGCGTCTGCGACCGCTTCACCTGCGCCAGGCCCGCGGGCGGACCGCTGTAGAGCACGCGTCCTCCCTGCTCGCCCGCCGCCGGGCCGACGTCCACGATCCAGTCGGCGTGGCGGATGACGTCGAGGTCGTGCTCGACGACGAACAGGGAGTTGCCGGCGGCCTTGAGACCGTCGAGCGCCGCGAGCAGGGCCTCGGTGTCGGCCGGGTGGAGCCCGGCGGAAGGCTCATCCAGCACGTAGACCACGCCGAAGAGGTTGGATCGCACCTGGGTGCCCAGCCGGAGGCGCTGCAGCTCGCCAGGCGAGAGGGTCGGCGTGCTCCGCTCCAGCGTGAGGTAGCCCAGGCCCAGCTCGAGCAGCACCGCGAGCCTGGCGACGAGGTCCTGCGCGATCCGCTGAGCCGCGACCTCCTTTTCGGGATGGTGCTCGTCCGGCTTGGCGAGATGGGGCGCGGTGCCTCCATCGCTCCCGCCGAAGAGGGCGGCCAGCCGGCTCAGCGGCAGTCTGGACATGTCGGCGATGTCCAGGCCCGCGAACCTGACGTCGAGCGATTCCGGCCGAAGCCGCTTGCCCCGGCAAACCGGACACTCGGCGCCCAGCATGTACCGGGAGACCCGCCGCCTGATGAGCGCGCTCTGGGTGTTGGCGAAGGTCTCGAGCACGTACCGCCGGGCGCTGGTGAAGGTGCCCTGGTAGTCCTCGGGCTCGCCCCGCTTGATGGCGCGCCTGACCTCCTCCCGATCGTAGCCGGCGTACACCGGCACCGACGGCTGCTCCTCGGTGAAGAGGAGCCATTGGCGATCCTTCTTCGGGAGCTCGCGCCAGGGCCGGTCGATGTCGTAGCCCAGCGTCGTGACGATGTCGCGCAGGTTCTGGCCGTGCCACGCGGTCGGCCAGGCGGCGATGGCCCGCTCGCGAATCGTGAGGGAGTCGTCCGGCACCATCGAGCGCTCGGTGACCTCGTAGACCCGCCCGAGCCCGTGGCAGCGGGGGCACGCTCCCTCCGGCGTGTTGGGCGAGAAGGCCTCCGCGTGCAACATGGGCCGCCGGGGCGGGTAGTCCCCCGCGCGCGAGTACAGCATGCGCAGGAGGTTGGACAGCGTCGTGACGCTACCGACCGACGAGCGGGTGGTCGGCGAACCGCGCTGCTGCTGGAGGGCCACGGCCGGCGGCAGGCCGTCGATCGCATCCACGTCGGGCACGCCCATCTGATCGAACAGGCGTCTCGCGTAGGGGGAGACCGACTCGAGATACCGCCGCTGCGCCTCCGCGTAGAGGGTGCCGAAGGCGAGGGAGGACTTGCCGGAGCCCGAGACACCGGTGAACGCGACCAGGGCGTCGCGCGGGATGTCCAGGTCCACGTTCTTGAGGTTGTGCTCGCGCGCACCGCGCACCTGCACGAAGCCGTTGCCCTTCGCCATCTGCGCCACCGCGGTTGGAGCCGGTTCGATCGTACGGCTTGGTACGATAACCGCGCGCGGTGCCGGCCCGCTCACTCGTCGTCGATCGGCACCACCGGCAGCACGATCCAGGAGCCATGCGCGGCGGAATGGTGAATCCGGATATCGCCCGGTCGGGTGCCGTCGGTCTCGAACTCCTGCTCGCCGGTCTGCGGATTGACCGAGAACAACGGGAAGAACGCGCCCGACAGCACGATCCGAAGCCGGTGCCCCGGGAGGAACCGGTTCGCGGTGACGGGGCCGTCGAGCCGCAGCCGCACGACCTCGCCCTCCGGCACCAGGCGTCGCCCGGGCCCGCCGCCTCGGTAGCTCGCCCTGAGCAGCGCGGTGCCGGGACTGGCCAGGTTCCACGCCGTGCTGTCCGGCGCCACGTCGTACACCTGCATCCACAGGTCGAAGTCGGGCACCGAGGCGCTCACCGAGAGATCGGCGGTCACCTGGCCGATCAGCTCGTAGGACGCGGTGAACGGTGGGGTCTCGAATACCGCCAGGCCGGGGCCCCCCGACAGCCGCCGATAGTCGTGGGCGCCGTAGTCGCCGCCGAAAGGATCGCGAAGGGGGTCCGCCGGGTCGGAGCGGAACACGCTCTTCGTCTCCCGCTCCCCGGGTCTCGCGGGCAGCAGCCGGCCCGCCATCAGGGAATCGGCCCCGGGCTGCAGGTAGAGCGTGTCGGCCTCAGTGCCCGGGATCGGCCAGGCCGGCGAGGCTCGCCAGCGGTTCGCACCCATGACGAACACTTTCACCGCGGGCTCGGGCTCCCGGGGCTCCACGCCTTTCAGGTGGCGGTCCATCCAGCGCAGCACCGTGGTCGTGTAGTCGATCGCGGCACCGCGGCCGAAGTGCCGGTCCCCGGCTTTCTCACGCCCGACCGCGTCCACGCCGTGGGTCCAGGCGCCGAGTATCAGGCGCGTCCTCGAGGGGTCGGGTCGGCGTGCGACCACCAGGCCGGTGTAGTTGGTGATTGCGCCGACGGGCCCGTAAGGCTCGTCGAACCACCCGGAGAGATTCAGCACCGCCGCGCCCACCCGCTGGTAGCGCCCCTCCAGCGTCGCCCAATCCCACCAGGGGTCGCGGGGCGGGTGCCGCATCCACTCGTAGTACCAGGGCGCGATCTCCTGGAAGTCGGGCAGCGAGAGCAGCGGGCGATGCAGGCGCGCCCGGCCACCATCGCGCTCCCACGCCGCCGCCGCCTCCTGGTCGGTCCGCGGGCCCGGCCGGTCGAGTCGGCGCCGGAGGTCGGGAGCGATGTTCCACCAGGTCCAGCCGAGCCACGAGCCGTCCCACACGCCCCCGGAATACCAGAACGTCTCCGGGGTAGCGTAGGTCATCGCCGGCACCATGGCCTTCAGCGAGGGCGGCCGTTCCACTGCGGCGAGCCACTGCACCGCACCCGGGTAGGAGAGGCCGAACGTGCCGACCTCACCGTTGGACCACGGCTGGTGTGCCGCCCATTCGATGGTGTCGTAACCGTCCTGTCCCTCGTGGCGGTAGGGCTCGTACTCGCCCTCCGAGCCGTAGCGTCCGCGGACGTCCTGGACGACGACGGCGTAGCCCCGCGCCGTCGCCTGGCGGACGAAGTCCGGCCCGGTGGCGTCCTCACCTCGGCCATAGGGAGTGCGAGTGATGAGCACCGGCACCCGCTCCCCGCCCGCCGGGTGCCACACGTGGGCCTTCAACACCACGCCGTCGCGCATGGGCACGGACACGGCGGAGTCCAGCACGACCGCAGCACGGGCCGATGGCCGACCGGCGCAGCCGATGAGTCCCACAGAGATGACTAGGTGGAGCTTCCAGTGCACTGCCGCTCCCCGGGATTCGTTGCGCCAAGTCTATGTCGCAGCCGCAGCGGATGGCAGCCGGCCACCCCCCGTGGCAACCGATCGGGCTTCCGCTGCGTAGTGGACTCTCAACCCCTCAGGAGTCTCTCGATGGCCCGGGTGATCCCCGTCTCGCTCTTCCTCGTCACCACCATGCTCGCGGACCCGCTGCAGGGTCAGACGCCGGCGACGCGCCCGGGGCAGGAGGCCGCCCTCGTCCGCCAGGTCTTCGCGGCCGAGAGCAGCTTCGCCGCGACGATGGCGAATCGCGATTCCGTCGCGTTCGCCACGTTCGTCGCGCCCGAGGCCGTGTTCTTCGGCCAGCAGTCGGTCCTGCGCGGCAGGGCCGCGGTGGTAGACGGCTGGCGGCCGCTCTTCGTCGGGACATCGGCGCCGTTCTCCTGGAGGCCGGAGACCGTCGAGGTGCTCGCCTCCGGCACACTCGCCCTGAGCAGCGGGCCGGTCCACGACCCGGGCGGCCGCCGGATCGGCACCTTCAGCTCGATCTGGCGGCTGGAGCCCGACGGCGCCTGGCGTGTGGTGTTCGACAAGGGCTCTCCGGTCTGCGAATCCGAACCGAAGCCCTGACCCATGCCGCGGGGAGACCGGCTCTTGCTACTATTCGGCCGTGATCCTCGTCCTTCCCGAGCCATCATGAGTGTCGACGACGGCCTCGACGGCATCCTCGCCTTCCTGCGGACCGCGGAGCGCCTCAAGAGCACGCCGCGGAGCGGCTGGACCACGGCCGGCGAGCGGGAGAGCGTCGCGGCGCACACCTGGCGACTCTCGCTGATGGCCGCCGTCCTCTCGGACCGCTTCCCTGGAATCGACCTCGCCCGCCTGCTCAAGATCTGCCTGATCCACGATCTTGGCGAGGCGCTCCATGGCGACATTCCCGCCCCGCAACAGTCGGCGGAGGCGGGCAAGTCGGCGCGCGAGCGCGAGGACCTGGCGTCGGTGCTGGAGCCGCTGCCGGACCGGCTGCGGGAGGAATTCGGTGCCCTGTGGGAGGAGTACGAGGCCGCGCGGACGCCCGAGGCCCGGCTGGCCAAGGGCCTCGACAAGCTCGAGACCATCCTGCAGCACACCCAGGGCCTCAACCCGGCCGACTTCGACTACCGGTTCAATCTGACCTACGGGCAGGCGTACACCGGCAGCCACCCGGTCCTGGCCGACCTCCGTGCCCGGCTCGACGAGGCGACGGAGGCCCGGGCCAGGCAGGCGGTCCCCGCTCCCGCCTCCGGTGCGGAGTGGCTGGCGCTGGAGTTCCTGCGTCGCGTGTGGGGACCGGACCACGACCTGGACGCCATCGACGAGCTGATGACCGAGGATTACGCTCTCACGAGCGGCGGGTCGGTGCTGCGCGGGCGCGAGGCATTCAAGAGTTGGGTGCGGGAATTCCAGCTCCGCCTGCTCGACGCGCGGACCTCGAGCGTGGAGACCTTCAGCAGCGCCGACGGCAGTCGCGTCGTGTCGCGCTGGATGTGCACCGGTACCAACAATGGCCTGCTCGGACTTCCCGCCGACGGGCGGCCGGTCTCGTTCACCGGGATCTCGATCTGGCGCGCACGCCACGGCAGGCTGGCGGAGTGCTGGGTCGAGCGCGCCTCCTGGGAGCTGTACCAGCGGCTCTCGCAGAGCCGTTGAGCCTCCGTCCCGGTGCGGCGAAGGCTCGCGCTGCGGCGCTGCACCTGTACACCGCGTCCGGCGCCGCCCTCGCGTTCCTCGCGGCGGTGGAGATCTGCGCTCCCGATCCCGACCCCCGCCCCGTCTTCCTGCTGCTCGCGCTCGCGGTCCTGGTGGACGCGACCGATGGTCCGCTGGCACGCCGTTGGGAGGTGAAGCGCTGGCTTCCCGCGATCGAGGGACGCACCATCGACGACCTCGTCGACTATCTCACCTACACCTTCGTGCCGCTGCTGCTGGTCTGGAGGATGGGCTGGGTTCCGGAGCCGCGAATGCTCTGGGTGGTGCCCGCGCTGCTCGCGTCGCTGTTCGGGTTCGCCCACACCGGGATCAAGGACGAGGCGGGCGGGTTCTTCCTGGGATTTCCCTCCTACTGGAACGTGGTGGCGTTCTACGCCGGCCTGATTCACCACCACTACGGTTCCACCATCAACGCCGCTGCCATCACGCTGCTGGCCGTGGCGACGGTACTGCCGATCAGGTTCCTCTACCCCAACCTGGCACCACGGCCGTGGCGGGCGCCGGTCATCGTCGGTGCCCTGATCTGGCTGGTTGCGATGCTGTGCATGCTGCCGGCGTATCCGCGGATTCCCGCCTGGGCGGGATGGCTCTCGTTGCTCTATCCGGTGTTCTACGTGGGGCTCTCGTTCCGGCTCGATCGGCAGCGGCGGTAGTCTCCGGGCGTCCCATCCCGGCGAAATCAGCGCGGCGCGGCGACGACGGCCGAGCTGCTCCGCACCCCGTCCGACATCACCAGCTCGACCGCGCTGCCGCCGGCCACGACGACGCTCCCGCCTCGCGCGAACGAGAGCACCTCTCCGGAGCGCGCGTCCCGCACCATGACCATGGGCTGCGCGGCGGCATCCCACTCGATCGCGATCCCGCCCGCAGCGCGCCGTAGGCTGAGCGGCGTCGCCGGACTCGCCCGGAGCGAAGCCGGAGTGGCCGAGATCGCCGCCATCCCCACCCCCGGGCCCGCGAGGCGAATGGTCTGAAGGCGGGCCGCACTGGCGCCGTCGAGCGGCACGGCGAAGGCGAAGTGCCGGCCCCCGCGCGCGTCGTCGGCCACCTCGATGGCGTCGAACGTCAGGCCGAATACCCGTGACCCGTCGCTCGCTGTTCCCTCGATCGAGTAGAGGCCGCGGCGCCGGGGGAGCACCGGGCGCGTCATCACGTGGAAAGCCGGCTCGAGCACCGCTCGGCCACCCACGATCCGTCCCCACACCAGCAGCGAGGGCTGCGCGCGACCGGCGGCGGCACGGCCCGGCGCCGTGCCACGGAAGTCCATGACGCCCTGGTAGGTATAGTCGCTGATCCACGGCCCGGCGCAGTATCCCATGACGTCGGGTGTGGTCCGTGGCTTGGCTAGACCGGCCTTGAGGTCGTAGCCGATCCTCCCGATGGTGCCGTTGTCGTAGGGAAAGTCGGGATCCACCCCCTCGGGATTTCCGCACTGCGCGTGCCGGCGGTCCCAGGTGTGCCCCAGCTCGTGCGCGGTGACCCGTCCCCGGTCGGTGGGATGATCGTAGCCGATCGCGACCGGCTCGCCCAGGAACCCCATGCCGGCCAGCCCCGATGCGTAGTCGATCCGAACCACGCCGTAGTAGTGGCGCTCGCTGTCCTCCGCGAGCTTCAATAGGGAGAGCTCGCTGAGGACCGTGTTCCAGGCCCCATTCGCATTGTCCGACTGGAGCGGGGAGTCAGTGGTGGTGGTATACACCTGGTGCACGTCGGCGTCGTAGCCGGGGAGCGGATACAGTCGTCCGGTAAAGTCCAGGTACTGGTCCCTGTTCGCGGTGGTGACGTCTCCCGTCAGCTGGTTGGCGCTCTGGCGCACGGGAACCAGGGTGATGGCCAGGGGTGGGGACCGGCGCACGCGCAGCGCGAGCGGCGTCCCCGCAGGGTAGGTGTTGTCGGTCTCGTCCGCCTCGGGGATGGTGCCGGACGGGTCCACGTCGGCCACGAGCGTCAGTCCGGAACGGATGTACGAGGCGGGGATCAGCTGGTTCCAGGTGGTGCCGAGATCACCGTCGCTGCGGCCGGTCGGCACGGTGTCGGCGGGCGGGGAGATGGTATACGCCTGCACCAGGGCGCCGCCGTCGAGCAGCCGCACCCGGACCTGGGGCGTGACCCTGTTCCTCTCGTTCGCCAGGACCACCACCCGCAGGAGCGCGTCACGGCCCGCCACCAGCGGCACGGCGTTGTCGAAGGTCTGGACGCTCTGGGTGAGGCTGACGCCGGCGATCCGCAGGTTCAGGGACGCGGCCGCCGACGGCGCATACGTGACGACCACCTCGGCGGTGTCGCCCGCCGCGACCGCGACCGTGCGGCTCGGGGGAGTCGCCGTGTAGGCGGTGCCGCCGCTGACCACCCTCGCCGCGGTCACGGTGTACTGGCCCGGAGCGAGGTTCGCGAGCGTAGCGGCGGCCGTCAGCTCCTCGCGGTAGCCCTGGGGGCCCGTGACGGTCACCGTGGCGTCCACCCCGGTCGGCAGTCCGGCGACGGTCACCCGCAGACTCCCGGTGGTCGCCGCGCAGGCGATGCTGAAGCCCAGCTTCGACGTCTGTGACGCCGCGATGTCCACGTTGCGCGGGTTCGAGCCCTGAAGCGTGCAATTGGGGGCGACGTCGCCGAGCGCGACCGAATGCGGTCCCGGTGCCAGGCCCCCGACCGTGCGGGTCGCGTTCACTGCAATGGCCAGTGGGGTGGCCCCGTCCACGCTCACGGTGTAGCCCGACGGATCCTCCGGGGAGCCGGTGGACGACGTGGTCACCTCGAGAGTGCCGGTGCCGGCCGCACAGGTGATCGCGAACTCCACGCCGACCGTGGCGTTCGCCGGCACGGTGACGGCGCGCGGGTTCGCGCCGCCGACGGTGCAGCTGCCCGCCACGCCCGAGAGCTCGACGGTGGTCGGCCCCGCCTCGACGCCGGCAACCACTGCAGTGGCGCTCACGCCGATCGGCTGCCCGGGACCGCCGCCCACGGTGAAGACGTAGCCATCCGCGTCCGGACTGGAGCCGCTGGTTACCGTGGTGACCGTCAGGGTGCCGCTCGGCGGCGGCGCCTCGGTGCACAGAACCGCGATCGGCTCCGCCGCCATCTCTCCTGCTCTCACAACGACCGCACGCGGGTTGTCTCCCTGGACCGCGCAGTTGGGCGAGAGGCCGGCGAGACCCAGGCGATGGGTGCCGGGCGTGAGATCGATCAGCGTCCTGGCCGCCTCGACCCCGATCGGCCCGACCTCGACGTCGTCCAGGGTCAGCGTGTACCCATCGGCGTCGGGCTCCGGCCCGACCGTGCTGGTCGTGACCTCGATCCCGCCGGTGGTGGGCGCGGTGAGCTCGGCGCCGCCTCCGCAGCCCAGCCAGAATGCGGTGGCGATACCCAGGAAGAGCCTGCGCCCGGCATGAGGGGAGCGGCGGCGGTGTCGCATTGGTGGATTCTTACGACGCGCGGCAGGCTGCGTCGTGGCGTCAGAGAGGAGACGTCGTGGGGGGAAACGACGACCCGTGGCACGGATTGTTGAAGGTAGCGCAGAGTACCCAGGCGACGCGGCGCCCGTCAAGAGACCCGCCGCAGCCGGCTACGAGATCTCGACCGCCTCGTTGCCCGCGTCGCGCTCCCGGAGCGCTTCGGGCGAGATGACGCCCACCCGCTTGCCGCGGCCGTGCAGCCCGGCCACGGCATCGTGAGCCGCCCGAATCTCCTCCAGCGGGTACATCGCGGTCACCGGCATTCGCAGGTGGCCTCGCTCCACCAGTCGGCCGAGCTCTTCCAGGTCGGCGCTGCGCGGCCTCACCACCACGTAGCCCAGTCTGGGTCCGCCGACGACCGGGGCCAGCACTCGAGAGATCGGTGCGAGGGCGTATGCCATGGGCACGGGAGGGACCGTCACCCACCGTCCCCGGCGGGTGAAGAGTCGGCGGTAGTCACGATAGGGGCTGTGGCCCACGCAGTCGAGGAACACGTCGAATCGCTCCTCGAGCGACTCCGGCGGGGTGCGGCGGTAGTCCACCACCCGGTCGGCTCCGAGCCCGCGGCAGTGATCGATGCCCTCGCCACTTGCGAGCGCGGTGACGTCCGCGCCCATCGCCTTGGCGATCTGGATGGCCGCGCTCCCGACGCCGCCGCTGGCACCCTTGATGAGGACCCGTTCGCGAGGGCGGAGCCGGGCCACGTCGCGAAGCCCCTGCAGGGCGGTAGTGCCGACGAGCGGCAGGGCGGCCCCTTCGATCCACCCGAGCCGCTGCGGCATCGGCGCCAGCCAGGGGCGCGGCACCGCCAGGTATTCGGCGGCCGCCCCCCCGAGGAAGCCGTCGAGAAATCCCCACACCCGATCGCCCGGGGCGAATCCGGAGACGCGGGAGCCGAATGCGGCGACCTCGCCGGAAAAATCCTGGCCGGTTCCGCGGGGGAAGGTGCGCCCCGACAGCAGGCGCAGCCTTCCCTGACGAACGAGGGGATCCTTCGGATTGAGCCCGGAGGCGTGTACCCGGACCAGGACCTCGGCGCGCCCCGGCCTGGGTACCGGCACGGTGCGGACCTCCAGAACCTCGGAACCGCCGTAGCGGTCGAACTGCACGGCGCGCATCGCTGCGGGGACCGGCGGCGACATGGCCTGAAGAGTAGCGCCGGGTCGCCCTGCGTGCTTCAGCCCTCGCGGACCAGCTTCCCGTCCCGGATCTCGTAGACCCGCATGCGGACCACCACGCCGGGCCGGCGCTCGTCCACTACCCGCACGAAGACGACCTTCCGGTCCTTCCCCGGGCGCTCGACGATCCAGCTCCCTGCCGGTGCCGTTCGCTCGATGTTCGAGCAGCTCCGCGCCTTGGCCTGGTGCCCGGGCGGCGTGCCCGGTACCCACACCCGGCACAGCCCGGGGGAAGGCAGGTGGCCGGGCGGAATACCCAGGGTTGACGCCGTGCTCGGGGACCTCCGGGGAGCGGGCTCGGGCTGTGCGGAGGGCGACGACAAGACCGGCCTGCAAGCCCCTGCAGCGAAAATCGCGAGCGCGGCACCCATCATTCTGGCCGAACGCATGGTTCCTCCGGGTAAAAGTGCGTACCCGGGCCGTATCGGCAGGGTCCATGCCCAGCGCCGGCCCTGCCCAGCGCCGGCCCTGCC
>CAMPKP010000043.1 GCA_946887295.1 uncultured Gemmatimonadota bacterium
ATTCGCCGAGCTCTGGTGGAGCAGGCTGTGAGCGTCGTCGGCGTCGGCATCGACCTGGTGGACCTCGAGCGCATCGCGCGGATGCTGGAGGACAAGGGCGAGCACGCGATGGGACGGCTCTTCACCACCGAGGAGCGGGCCTACCTCGCCACCCGGCCGGACCCGACCGGCAACGCCGCCGCGCGGATCGCGGCCAAGGAGGCGGTCTACAAGGCGATGCAGTCGCTGCCCGGCGCGCGGGCGATCGGGTGGCGCGATATCGAGGTGACGCGCGACGCCGAAGGCCGGCCCGCGATACGGCTGCACGGGCTGGCGGCGCGGCTTGCCGGCGAGGCCGGCGGTGTCGTCGTGCAGGTCTCACTCACGCACTCGGCGTTGTCGGCGGGTGCGGTGGCCGTGGTGAGCGCCCCGGGGGGCGGTTCGCGGCCGACTATCCCAGCAGCTCCCGCACCCGCCGCGCCAGCACATCCGGCGTGAACGGCTTCTGCACGAACGCGCTCGGCGGCCCGAGTCCTCGCAGCGTCAGCTCGTCGTCGGTGTAACCCGAGAGAAACAGGATCGGAAGCCCCGGCCGCTCCACCGCCAGCCGGCGGGCCAGCTCGCTGCCGCCCATCTCCGGCATCATCACGTCGGCGATCACCAGGTGGATCGCGCCGTCGAACTCCGACAGCCGCATCAGCGCATCCCACCCGTGCCCCGCCTCGAGCACCCGGTAACCCTGCTCCTCCAGCGCGGTCTTCGCGAAGAGGCGGACCGGCTCCTCGTCTTCCACCAGCAGGATGATTCGTGAGCTTCGCGTGGCGCTGGGCAGGCCGGGGCCGCTCGCGCCGGACTCCGCTCTCGCCATCGGCAGGTAGACCCGCACCGAGGTTCCCCGGCCCGGCGCGCTCTCCACGTCGATGTGGCCCTCGCACTGCTTCACGATGCCGTACACCGTGGCGAGCCCGAGCCCCAGGCCCCGTCCCCGCTCCTTGGTGGTGAAGAACGGCTCGAAGATCGACGGCAGCGTCGCCGCGTCGATTCCGGTGCCGGTGTCCCGCACGGTCAGCATCACGTAGCGGCCGGGAGGAAGCTCCGGGCTCGCCCGGACGTCGAAGTCGGAGATGTGCTCGTTCGCCGTGGCGATCGTGAGCCGGCCGCCGTCCGGCATCGCGTCGCGCGCATTGACCACCAGGTTCATGATCACCTGCTCGAGCTGGCCGGGGTCGGCCCGCACCATGCCGATGGACGGCGCCAGGACGGTCACGAGGGCGTGGTCGTCGCCGATCAGGGGCGGGAGCAGCCGGACCAGATTGCCGATCAGCCGGTTCAGGTCCACCGGCCCGGACTCCGCGGCATGCCGGCGTCCGAACGCCAGGATCTGCCGGGTGAGCCCCGCCGCGCGCTCCGACGACTGGCGGATCTCCTCCAGACCCTCGCGCTGGGGGTCGTCCGGCCGGAGGTCCCGCAGCAGCAGGCTGGTGTAGCCCTGGATCGCGGTGAGCAGGTTGTCGAAGTCATGGGCGACGCCGCCCGCGAAGCGGCCGAGCACGGCCATCTGCTGGGCCTGCGACAGCTCGCGCTCCAGCCGCTCGCGGGCCCCGATGTCGCGCGCGGTCACCACGATCCGCTCGGCGCCGGACCAGTTCCTCGGCGGCGCGGCGACCGCCTCGACGCTCCGCCAGCCCCCGTCCACGTGCAGCAGCCGGAAGGCGATCGGCTCCCCCGGTTCCGGCCGGGCCGCCGCGGCGGCGAAGGCGGCGAGCACGGCTTCCGCGTCGTCGGGATGGAGGAACTCCGCGAGCGGATGCCGCACCATCTGCTCCATCGGCCAGCCGAGGAACCGGGGCAGGGAAGGGCTGGCGAAGCCGATGTGCCACTCGGCATCGAGGGTGAGGATCAGGTCCGAGGAGTGCTCCAGCAGCAGGCCGAACCACTCCTGCTTCTCCTGATAGGTGGCGCCCAGCGCCTTCAGCCGTTCCGCCATCTGGGCGACGGCGTCGGCGACGACACCCAGCTGGTCGTGCCCCCGCACTCCCGCCCGGGCCTCGAGATCGCCGGCGGCCATCCGGCGCGTGGCGGCGATGAGGCGCTCGCCCCGCCGCGCCCGGTCGCGCTCCACCCAGAACCAGGCGGCGATACAGAGCGCCAGGAATCCCAGGGCCCAGTAGGTGTAAGTGGCTTCGCTCAAAGCGACTCTTTCAATTCCGACCGGCGCACTCTAGTTTATTCCAGGTCAACACGAAACTGGATGAAAATGACTCTCATCGGCGCGGCGCTGCCGATTCTCCTCTCGGCTCTAGCCCCTGCCTCCCTGCAGGTCGCCGTCGCACAGGATTCGGCCGCCGCCGTCCGGCGCGTGGCCTCCACCGCCACCCTCGCCGCCCAGGAATACCGCATCGGCGTCGTGAACGGCCGAATCGTAGCGCCCCCCGAAGTCGAGGAGGCCCGGCTCTTTCTCCAGGAGGCTCGCCGCTCGGCCGCGGCGCTTCCGGCCGATCCCGCGACGGTCGGCAGACTGGATTCGCTCCTCGCGCTGGTGGAGCGGGTCGGCTCCCCCGACAGTCTCGACGGCATGGTCCGCGCCCTCTCGACCGACCTGGCGGAGCGGTACGGGGTGTCGCTGGACGAGCTGCCCGGCCGCACCCCCGATCTGGCGCGCGGCGCCCAGGTCTACCGCGCCAGCTGCGCCGGCTGCCACGGCGATCTCGGCCGAGGCGATGGCGCCATGGCGGCCGGGCTCGATCCGGCCCCGTCGAATCTGTCGGACTGGGCCGCGCTGCGGGACCGCTCGCCGCTCGATTTCTATCGCCGGGTGAGCATCGGGGTCGTCGGCACCGCCATGCCCGCCTTCGAGACCCGGCTCCCACCGGAGGACCGCTGGGCGGTCGCGCTCTACGCCTCCACCCTGAGGCTTCCGCCGGCCGGCCGCGAGGCGCCCGCCGGGCTTCAGAGCTTCGGCGCGACCGGCCGGATGTCCGATGCGGAGCTGCTCGACTCCCTCGGCGTTCCGCCCGACGGATCGAGCGGCGGCCTGGCGCGGCTGGCGGCGGTGCGCGCGCACCGGCGTGACGCCTCGCCCGCCGGGGAAGCGCTCGCCCGGGTGCGCGCCGAGATCGATTCGGCCCTCGCCATGGCTCGCACCGGAGATCCCCGGGCCGGCACCATGGCCATCAACGCCTACATGACCTTCGAGCAGGTCGAGCGCGAGCTGCGCGGCAAGGACGCGGCCCTCGCCGCCCAGGTGGAGGCCGGGTTCGCCGGCCTGCGCGCGGCGGTCGCCGGAGGGTCCGGACCCGAGCTCGACGCGGCGCGCATCCGGCTCGGCGAGGGGCTCGACCGCGCCGGCATCGTCCTCGGCGAGGGGCTGTCCCCGCTCAATCTCTTCCTTCAGTCCTTCGTCATCATGCTGCGCGAGGGGCTGGAAGCGATTCTGATCGTCGGCGCGCTGATGGCCTTCCTCGCCAAGATGGGCGCTGCGGACCGCCGGCGCCATGTCAACGCGGGAGTTTTCGCCGCCGTCGTCGCCAGCCTCCTCACCGCGCTCGCGCTGGAGACGGTATTCCATCTGTCCGCGCTCCACCAGGAGGCGCTCGAAGGGCTGACCATGGTGGTGGCCGCCGCGGTCCTCTTCTACGTGAGTTACTGGCTGCTGAGCAAGATGGAAGTGGTGAAGTGGAACCATTTCGTCAAGAGCAAGGTGCACGACGCCGTCACCAGCGGCTCGGCACTCGCCCTCGCGACCGCCGCCTTTCTGGCGGTGTACCGTGAGGGATTCGAGACCGTCCTGTTCTACAAGGCGCTGATCATCTCCGCCGGCCCGGCCGCCGGGCTCCCGCCGATTCTGGGAGGGATGCTGGCGGGAGGGATCCTCCTGGTCGGGGTGTACGTCGCCGTGAACCGCTACGGCGTCAGGCTGCCGCTCAAGCCGTTCTTCGCGGTGACCAGCGCGTTTCTGTACTACATGGCGTTCGTCTTCGCCGGCGCCGGAATCGCCGAGCTGCAGGCGGGCGGGCTGGTGCCGCTGACGCCGGTATCCTGGGCGCCGAGGGTGCCGGCGCTGGGGATCCATCCCACGGTCGAGACCCTCACGGCACAGGGGCTCCTCCTCGCCCTCGCGCTGGCCGCACTGCTCTGGACCTTCATGCTCGCGCCCCGCCGCGCCGAGGCGGCGGAGCGGCGCCGCTCGGGTGAGGCGGTCGCGTGACCCCGACACCAGACCTCTGCGACCGGTTCGGCGACCGGGTCGCGGTGGCCGAACCGGTGTTCCGCGACTTTGGAGGCAGGGCGTCCTTCGCGGGCGAGATCGAGACCGTGCGGGTGCTCGAGGACAACGCGCTGGTCCGAAGCGTCCTGGAGAGCGAAGGCCGGGGACGGGTGCTGGTGGTGGACGGCGGCGGCTCCCGCCGCTGTGCCCTGGTGGGAGGGCGGCTTGCGGCGCTCGCGGCGGCCAACGGCTGGAGCGGGCTGGTGGTGAACGGATGTGTGCGCGATGTGGCGGAGATCGCCGAGGCCGGAGTAGGGGTCAAGGCGCTCGCGGCGTGCCCCAGGCCGCCGTCGAAGAGCGGGGCCGGGGAGCGGGGCGTCCCGGTCACCTTCGCCGGCGTCACCTTCACTCCCGGTCACGCGATCTGGGGCGACCTCGACGGACTGGTGACCGGCGAGCCCGGACTCGAAGACGATTGATCGCTGGATGCCGGACGACAAACGGCCCGCCGACGAATCGGCGGGCCGTTTGCTTTACCAGTGGTAGATCGCCCCCTGAGTATACGAAGGCGAGCCGAAGTGCTCGCTTCACCCTTCTTCGACCTACCACTTGAGGCAGAAGCCTTTCAGCTTCTCGGCCTATATATAGGCAAGCGCGATGCCAGTTCGACACAATGGCCTAAGTAGTTGAGAGTCACATGCTTGCCGTCTTTCGGCCGACCCCGGAAAACCGGTCGATTCCGACCAATATCTTGACAACAATTGACTCGCATCTTCTAACATCCATTGCCCCAAGGAGTTAGCCAACTGTCAAATTTCTGGCTATGACGACTTCTTGCCGGTCTCGAGGTACGGGCCCGGCGGCGGATCATCGGCGTTCCGCAGCCGCATGCAGAGCCATACTCCCACGCCGATGAGCACCACGCTCGTCAGCTGCGCCAGCGTGAGCGGGCCGAGGAAGCGGTCGTCCTTGGCGCGCAGGAACTCGATCAGGAAGCGCTCGATGCCGGCGATCACCAGATACAGGCCGAAGATCCAGCCGATCGGCCGCTCGCTCTTGCGGAGCGACCAGAGCAGCATGAAGGCGGCGAGCATGATGATCGCCTCGTAGAGCTGCGTCGGGTGAACCGCCAGCACGGTGGACGGGTCGGTGCCCGGCGGGACCGGGATGCCGAAGAGCTGCTCCATGTTTCCCGCGGTCGACGGCGGAAGGCCCTGGGGAAACCTGACCGCCCAGGGGAGGTCGGTCGGCCTGCCGTAGTCGTCGTTCACCAGGAAGCAGCCGATGCGGCCGAGCGCGTAGGCGGCGGCGAGCGCCGGCGCGGCGAGGTGCATGGTCCAGCGGATCGGCACCTTGAGGCGCCACCCGTTGAGAATCACGGCCGCGGTGCCGCCGATGAAGCCGCCGTACCAGACCAGGCCTCCCCTGGAGAAGAGCGCGCCCGCGTCCTGGGTGACCGCCACGTACCACAGCTTGGCGCCGACGATGCCGCCGATGACGGCCGCCGCGATCATGTCCGCCGCGTAGTCCTCCGAGAGTCCCCGGCGCTTGAGCTCCAGCGCGATGAGCCAGCCCCCCATCAGGAAGGCGACCATCATCATCAGCCCGTAGCCGGTGATCTCCAGGGGGCCGATGTGGAGCACGAACGGATAGATCGTCATTCAGCGGATTCTCGGTGGCGGTGGTGAGGCCGGAAGCTACGCGTGTCCCGGCCCATCACGCCAGCGCTCGGCGCAGGGGCCGATTCTGTCGCCCGCATGAGGAGCGGGTGAGCCGAATGTGAGGGTGACATGAGCCGCGCGGCGTAGAGTACGCCTCGGATCGGATGCACGAGTGAATCCTCGGAGGTGATATGCACACGCGCAGTGGAGGCTCGCCCCGCGGCCGGATGGTCGCCGCCGTTTTCGTTTCCGCGCTGCTTGCCGCCTGCACCGAGCAGGCCTTCTCCCCCAGTGCGACGGTCGACTGGGTAGCGGTGGACACGCTTTCGACCGGCGTCGCTCTTTCGTCTCAGCCCGGCGGGCCGCGCTGAAGGCGACCACCGGGAGTCAGTCCCGGCAGCGGAAGGTCGTCGCGCGGCTCGAGGTCCCAGGAGCTGCGCTCGCCCCGGGCCAGTCTCCAGGCTCCGGCGGCGGCGATCATCGCGGCATTGTCGGTGTTGAGCCGGGGAGAGGCCACGCTGACCCGGGCCCGCCCCGCCAGCCGCTCGCGCAGCCGCTCGGCGAGCGTGCGGTTGGACGCGACGCCTCCGCCGATCACCGCCGTCGGATAGCCGAGGGCCCGCACGGCGTGCGCGGTCTTGGCGGTGAGCACGTCGATCGCCGCATCCTGGAAACCGCGGGCGAGATCGGCCCGGTCCGACTCGGACGGAGGCTCGACCGGCAGGGAAGGGCTCGCGCCGCCTCGCACGGCGCGCAGCACCGCCGTCTTCAGTCCGCTGAACGAGAAGGCGTATCGGTTGGGCCCCTCGCGATCGAGATCCTGGAGCATCGGCCGCGGGAACGAGAAGCGGCCGGGCATGCCCTGACGGGCGAGGCGCTCGATCACCGGACCCCCGGGGTAGCCCAGCCCGAGAAGCTTGGCCACCTTGTCGAACGCCTCGCCGGCGGCGTCGTCGAGGGTCTGCCCCAGGAGCCGGTACTCGCCCCACGCCGGCACGTCGAGCAGCATGGTGTGGCCGCCGCTCACGAGGAGCGCGACGAAGGGCGGCGCCAGGTCGGCGTCCTCCAGCGACGGCGCGAAGAGATGGCCCTCGAGGTGGTTCACGCCGAGGAGCGGCCGGTCGAGACTGAAGGCGAGAGTCTTCCCGTAAGTCACCCCGACCAGCAGCGCGCCCACCAGCCCCGGCCCGGCGGTCACCACGATCCCGTCCAGCTGCGACAGGGAGACGCCGGCATCGGCCAGCGCGCGATCCACCACGGAGCCGATGGTCCGGACGTGCGCGCGGCTCGCCAGCTCCGGCACCACGCCGCCGAACACGCGGTGGACATCCTGGGACAGGATCACGTGGCCCGCGACGGAGCCCACCCCGCCGCCGGCGCGGAGCACCGCCGCCGAGGTCTCGTCGCAGGATGTCTCGATCCCGAGGACCCAACCCGCCACGCTACTCCTCGGGCTGCTGCAGCAGCCGCTCGACGGCGCCGACGTTGGCCGCGGAGCTCCAGTCGTGCGCGCCGATGACCCGCTTGACCAGGACGCCGCGCCGGTCGAGCAGGAAGCTCTCGGGCACCCCGGTCGTCTGATAGAGGCGCTCCACGGTTCCGCTGCGGTCGTGGAGGATGTCGAAGGTGAGGCCCAGCTTTTGGGCGAAGGCGGTCACGTCCTCGGGGCTGCCCTCGTCGATGCTGATCGCGGCGATCCTGAACCCGCGGGTGCCCAGCGAGTCGTACAGCTTCTGCATCGACGGCATCTCCTCCCGGCAGGGCAGGCACCAGGTGGCCCAGATGTTCACCAGCGTCACCGACCCGCGGTAGTCCGCCAGCGACACCGAGTCGCGGGTGGCCAGATCGACGGCGTGGAACTCCGGAGCGCGATGGCTGATCCGGACCCCGCTGTCCGGCGCCACCCAGGTCAGCGCGGCCGCGCCGAGGGCGAGCCCCGCCACCACGATGCCGATCACCGCCCACTGCCTCGACATCCCGCGCCTCACGCGAGCACCGCGCAGCGCCGCTGCAGGTCACGCACCGCCTGCGCCGGATCGGGCGTGCCGAAGACCGCGGTGCCCGCGACAAAGGTGTCCGCTCCCGCGAGCCAGGCCTCGGTGATCGTCTCCGTGGTGATGCCTCCGTCCACCTCGAGGGCGGCGCGGGACCCGGCCTGGTCGAGCAGGGCCCGGATCCGGCGGATCTTCTCGGTGGCCGCGGGAAGGTATGACTGCCCGCCGTAGCCCGGATTCACCGACATCACGAGGACCAGATCGAGATCGTCCAGGACCTCCTCCGCGAAGGCGATCGGGGTGGACGGATCGAGGGCGAGGCCGGCGAGCATGCCGTGCTCGCGCGCCGACGCGAGGTGACGCTGCACGTGCACCGTCGCCTCGGGGTGGAAGGTGAACACGTTGGCACCGGCGGCGGCGTACTCCTCGATGTAGTGCTCGGGCCGCTCCACCATCAGGTGGACGTCGAGCGGCCGGTCGGTGATCCGGCGCAGGGCCCGGATCACCGGCGCGCCGAAAGTGAGGTTGGGCACGAAGTGCCCGTCCATGACGTCCACGTGGATCCACTCGGCGCCGCCCTCGATGGCGCGCTCCACCTGCTCGCGGAGCCTGCCGAGGTCCGCGCTCAGGACGCTCGGTGCGATGCGCACGCTCACTGTCCACCTCCCCGGCCGGAGCTCACCAGCAGGTCCACCTTCGAGCCGCGCGGCCGGGCATTGCCCGGCGCCGGCCGAACCGAGAGCACCACATCCGCCTCCTGGCCCGAGGTCACCCGGTCGACTTTCCCGACCTTCATCCCCGCCGCCTCCACGACGCCCTCGGCGAACTGCAGCGAGAGCCCGACGACGTCGGGAACGTTGACCGCCGCGGGCCCGCCGCTGAGCACCAGTTGGACGGTGCTGTTGGGTGGGACCACCATATCGGGAGGCGGGTCCTGCCAGACCACCGCGCCGCGTGGAATCGCCGGATTGGCCCGCTCGCCCTCCAGCCGCACCCGGAAGCCGAGGCCGGTGAGCCGCTCCCGGGCGTCGGCCTCCGGCAGCTCGAGCACGCGCGGCACGGCATGCTCGGACGCGAAGACGGCGCCGGGCGAGACCCAGTAGGCGGAGATCAGGTAGCCGGTCAGCGCCACCAGCGCCACCAGGCCCAGGTCGCGGGCGAACCGCCGCCACGGATCGCCGCGGGCAGCCTCCGGCCCGGGCGCCGCATCGTCCTCGGCGGCGCGGGTACTCGCGCCCATGCCGAACCCGGACCCGGTGTGCCGCCGGATCCTCATGCGCGCCGAAGCCTCGCCGCGAAGGCGCCGTCCATCTCGTGCCGCTGGGGCAGAATGCTCAGGTCCCCCTCCTCCGACATCAGCGCCGGCGGGAAAGTCTCGCTGGGCTCGCGCCGGAACTCGGGGTGCCGGTCGAGGAAGCTCGCCACCTGGCGCTCGTTCTCTTCGGGCTCGAGCGAGCAGGTGGAGTAGATCAGCAGCCCGCCGGGCGCGACCACCTCGGACGCCCGCTCCAGCAGCTCCGCCTGCAGGCCCTGCAGCCGCTCCAGCGCGTCGAGCGTCACCCGCGAGCGCGCATCCGGATGCCGCGCGAACGTCCCGGTACCGAGGCAGGGCGCGTCGAGCAGCACCGCGCCGACCGGGCGCAGCGGCGGGCGGTGCGCGTCGGCCACGATCGGGTGCTCGCGGCCGCTGCCCGCCCGACGGAGATTCTGCGCCAGCCGGCTCACCCGCAGGCGGCTCACGTCGCCGGCCACCACCAGGCCCGCCTCACGGCCCAGCGCGATGGTCTTTCCCCCGGGCGACGCGGCCGCATCGTAGAGCGTCACGCCCTCGGGCAGGTCGGCGTACCAGGTCAACAGGGCCTGAGCCGGGTCCTGCACCAGGAAGGCCCCCTCGGCGAAGCCCGGCAGCTCCTCGGGACGCCGCCGGTCGGTCATGATCCCGGCGCCGTAAGGCGCCGGCTCGGTGGCGATCCCGGCGGCCTGCCAGCGGCGCTGGAGATCGACGAGACTCTCGCGCGCGGGCTGCAGCACCAGCCGCGGCCGGCGGTCGTTCCACTCGAGCAGCCGGCTGGTCTCCTCCGGGCCGAATCGCTCCAGCCATCGCTCCACCAGCCAGCGCGGATGGGAGTGGCGCTGGGCCAGCGTCGAGGCATCGGGGACCGGCGACGGGGCCGCGGGCTCCGGAGCCGGTCCCAGCCGCCGCAGCACCGCGTTCACGAACCCGGCGGCCCGCGGTCCGCCCTCCTCGCGCGCGAGGGAGACGGTGGTGTCCACCGCCGCGTGAGCCGGCACCCGGTCGAGCGCCACGAGCTGATAGGCGCCGAGCCGGAGCAGATCCTGGAGGCGGGCAGGCACCTTGGCCCAGTCGCGCGTCACCAGCGGCGCCAGCCGGGCGTCGAGCGCGCTCTCGCGGCGCAGCACTCCGGCGGCCATCTCGTGCGCCAGCCGCCGGTCGGCCTCGTCGAGGCCGCCGAGCGCCGCGTGGAGCGCCGCGTCCATCGGCCGCCCCGTCCGCACCTGTGCCAGTACGTTCAGGGCGGCGCGGCGTGGGGCGAGGCCCCGGGTCAGCGTCATCCCCTTGTCCACCGGCATCGCGTTCTCTTTCAGCGGCCCAGCATCCCCTGCTCGGGGGTCGAGGGCACGGCGATCTCGCGGCGCGGCATGCGGCCCGCGAGGTACGCGGCCCGCCCGGCGTCCACCGCGTGGCGCATCGCCCAGGCCATGGTGACGGGGTCGCGCGCCTCGGCGAGGGCCGTGTTCATCAGGATCCCGTCCACCCCCTGCTCCATCGTGAGGCAGGCGTCGGACGCGGTGCCCACGCCTGCGTCGACGATGACCGGCACGCCGAGCCTGCGCTTGATCGTGCGGATGCCGTACGGATTGAGCAGGCCGAGCCCGCTGCCGATCGGCGAGGCGAGTGGCATCACCGCCGCGCAGCCGGCCTCCTCGAGGCGCAGCGCGGTGACCAGATCGTCGTTGGTGTAGGCGAGGACGGTGAACCCGTCCTTCACCAGCTCGCGCGCCGCGGCCAGCAGACCGGCGGTGTCGGGCAGGAGAGTCTCCCGGTCGCCGATCACCTCGAGCTTCACGAACTCATTGAAGCCGGCCTCGCGGGCCAGGCGGGCATAGCGGACCGCCTCGTCCGCGGTGTAGCAGCCGGCGGTGTTGGCGAGGAGGAAGTACCGCTCGGGGCTCAGGTGGTGGAGTACGCCCTCCTCCTTCGTCCGATCCAGATCCACGCGGCGCACCGCCACCGTCACGATCTCGGCGCCGGAGGCCTCGATGGCCTGCACCATGTCCTGATTGGTCCGGTACTTCCCGGTGCCGACCATGAGCCGGGAGCGGAAGTTCCTGCCGCCGATGGCGAGCGGGGCATCCGCCAGCTCGACCGGCGCGAGTGTAGTGGTCATGGGGTCAAAGATAAGCCCCACTAGCCCCCGCCGACGAAGTGCACCAGCTCGACCGAGTCCCCCTCGGCGAGGGGGGTCTCGCCCAGCCGCGGGCGGCGGACGATCTCGCGGTTGAGCTCCACCACCACCGTCCGCGGATCGAGCCCGAGGTGGGCCAGGAGGTCGAGCACGGTGGCAGGGCCGGGCACCCGGCGCTCGTCACCGTTGACGACGACGCGCAGGTCGCTCATCAGGTCTCCGCCCACGGCGCGAGCATCGCCATCGCAGCCGCGGCGGGATCCGGCGCGCGCCAGAGCGCCGTGATCGCCGCGACACCGTAGGCGCCCTGGTCCCGCACCTCCGAGACGCGGGACGCGTCGATGCCTCCGATCGCGATGACCGGAAGTCCGAGCCGCGCCGAGTCGCGCACCAGCGCGAGACCGGCGGCGGGGCGGTCGGGGTGCGAGGCAGTCCGATACACGTTGCCCACCATCAGGTAGTCCGCTCCCGCCTTCGCGGCGAGCTCGGCTTCGCGCGTCGAGTGCACCGAGCGGCCGACCCACCCGCGGGGGAACGACGCCCTTGCCTCGGCGGGCGTGAGGTCGTCGCCGCCGAGGTGGACCCCCTGCGCCCCCGTGGCCTGCGCCACGTCGGGCCTCCCGTTGACGAAGACGGATGCCTCGGGCGGCTGGGCCAGCGCCACCAGCCGCATCGCGGCCCGTGCCAGCGCCGCGCCGCCGGCCGACCGGTCGCGCGCGTGCAGTGCGACCGCCGCACCCGCGGCCGCGATCGCCCCGGCGCGCGCGGGGAAGTCCGGCGCCCCGAGGACCGATGCGTCGGTCACGGCGTGGAGACGGGGCAGCGGCCTCACTCGAAGCGACTCCCCGCCGTGATCCCACGGCCTCGGACCCACTCCTCCACGGTCAGGCGATTCCTGCCCGCCGGCTGGACCTCGCTGACCGCGATCGCGCCGCTCCCCGCGGCGATCACCAGCCGGTCCGATGCGGCGAGCACGCTGCCCGGCTCCCCGCCGCCGACGGCGGGCATGCCGCCGAACAGCTTGACCGGCACCCCGCCGAGCGAGGCCCAGGCCCCGGGCACGGGATCGAACGCCCGCACCTGCCGCTCGAGCGCGGCCGCGTCCCGGCTCCAGTCGAGCCGCGCGCTCTCCCGGGAGATCTTGGGCGCGTACGTCGCGGTGGCGGAGTCCTGCGGCTGGGCCGTCGCCGTGCCGGCCGAGAGATGCGAGAGCGCCTCGACCAGCGCCGCCGCCCCGAGTGAGGCGAGCCGGGTGGTCAGCGTCCCGGCGGTCTCCCCGTCCGCCATCGGGGTGGAGAGCCGCAGGAGCACCGGCCCGCTGTCCAGCCCTTCCTCCATCCTCATGATGCTGATGCCGGTCTCCCGGTCGCCCGCCAGGATGGCGTGCTGGATCGGCGCCGCCCCGCGAAACCGCGGCAGCAGCGAGGCGTGCACGTTGATCATGCCGAGGGTCGGCGCGTCGAGCACCTCACGGCGGAGGATGTGCCCGTAGGCGACCACGACACCGAGATCGGCTTCGAGCCGCCGCAGGCTCGCCAGGAAGAGATCGCCCACCGGACGGGCCGGCTGGAGCACCTGAATCCCGGCCTCCAGCGCCGCGACCTTCACGGGGGGTGGAACCAGGGTCGAGCGGGAGCGGCCTTGGGGCTTGTCGGGCTGGGTGACGACGCCGGCGAGGGTGAAGCGCTCGCGGATCAGCGCGCGCAGGGAGGCCACGGCGAACTCCGGCGTCCCGAAGAAGACGATCCGCATCAGTCGGTCCGGGCCGACTCTGCCTGGACCTCCTTCGTGTACCCGGTGTCGTCCTTGTGCTCCCGCCGCCAGCGGGCGAGAAGCATCTGCCGCTTGATGAGGCTCAGATGGTCGAGAAAAAGAATGCCGTCGAGGTGGTCGATCTCGTGCTGGATCGCCCGCGCCTTGAGGCCGGTGGCATCGCGACGGTAGCGGTTGCCCTCGAGATCGGTCGCCTCGAGCACCACGCGCTCGGGGCGGGCCACGTCGCCGTAGATGTCCGGGATCGAGAGGCAGCCCTCCTCGGCGGTGGCCCGCCCCTCGGTCTCCAGGATGACCGGGTCGATCATGACGAAGCGGTCGCCGTCGGCGTCCACCACCGCCACCCGCCTGGCCACGCCGACCTGGTTGGCGGCGAGGCCCACGCCCTTCGAGGCGTCCATGGTCTCGAACATGTCGTCCACCAGACGCCGGACCTCGTCGTCCGGCGCGCCGATCTCTTCGCTGCGCCGGCGCAGCACCGGCGAGCCGAGGAGGTGCAGCGGCAACAGACTCATGCCGGTGTCGCTCCCGCCCCCGGCGCGGAGGCTCCGCCGATGCGGACGATGCGGGACCGCTCGACCACGACCGTCGAAGTGCCGGACTCCAGCGTGACCCGGGTCTCCTTCACGCCGCCCGAGTCCACCTCCCGGATGTCCCGTACCTTGCCCACGAGCCCGCCGCTGGTCATCACCTCGTCGCCCTTCTTGAGATCGGCCAGCAGCGCCGCGTGCTTCTTTCTCGCCTGGCTGGACGGCCTCAGGATCAGGAAGTAGAAGACCAGGCCGATGGCCGCCATCTGGAGCACGAGGACCGTGAGGCCAGAGCCGGAGCCGGTTTGTGCCTGCAGCATGTGAGGACCTCGGTGAAAGTCGGGCCGCCGGTCAGGCCTCGTTGCGAACTCTCGAGAGCCACGCGCGGCGCCACGCGTCGAACGTACCGTCCAGGATGTGGGTCCGGGCCTGCTCGCCCAGCCGCACCAGAAAGCGGACGTTGTGGATCGAGACCAGCCTCAGGCCGAGGATGTCCTCCACCACGAACAGGTGCCGGAGATATCCCCGCGGATAGGTGGTGCAGGTCTCGCAGTCGCATTCCGGATCCAGCGGCTCGCTCGAGCCCTTCAGCGCCGCGCCCCGGACGTTGATCCGGCCCGTCGGCAGCCATGCCGTGCCGTGGCGGCCGTTCCGGGTGGCGGCCACGCAGTCGAACAGGTCCACGCCGCGGGCGATGCCCTCCAGCAGGTCCGCCGGAAATCCGACTCCCATAAGATAACGGGGGATCTCTCCGGGCAGCCCCGGCTCGAGCAGCTCGAGGACCCGGTGCATCACCGGCTTGGACTCGCCGACCGAGAGCCCGCCGATGGCGATGCCGGTCCACGGACCGCGCTCCAGCGTGCCCTGGAGCGAGCGGAGCCGCAGGTCGTCGTGGGTGCCGCCCTGGACGATGGGCCACATCGTCTGCGGGGTGTCCCGGTCCCCGATCTCCTCGTGCCGCCTCCGGCAGCGCTCCAGCCAGCGCAGGGTCCGCTCCATCCCTTCGAGCGCCAGCTCGTGCGACGCCTGACCCGGGACGACGTGGTCGAAGGCCATCGCCACATCGGCGCCGAGATCGCGCTGGATCTCCATGGCGCGCTCCGGCGTGAGCGTGCGCATGGTGCCGTCCACGTGGCTCTGGAAGGTGACGCCGTGCTCCTCGATCCGCCGCAGCCCCTCGAGGGAAAAGACCTGGAAGCCGCCCGAATCGGTGAGCATGGGGCGGTCCCAGGTGGTGAAGCGGTGCAGCCCGCCCATGTCGCGGATCACCGTCTCGCCCGGGCGGAGATGGAGATGGTAGGTGTTGCCGAGGATGATCTGGGCACCGGTGCGGCGGACATCGGCGGCGCTGAGCCCGCGGACGACGCCGTGGGTGCCGACCGGCATGAACGCCGGGGTCCGGACCACCCCGTGGGGGAGGGTGAGCGTGCCGGCCCTCGCGGCGCCGGCCGTGCGCTCGACGCTGAACTCGAACATCAGCGTGCGGGAGGCGGGCTCAGGCGCCCGCCGCGGCCGGCATCCGCTCGATCTGCCGCCGTCGCCCCCCGGTCACAGGATCACCATCGCGTCGCCGTAGGAATAGAAGCGGTACCGCTGGGCCACCGCGTGCGCGTAGGCGGCCTGAATCAGGTCGCGGCCGGCGAAGGCGCTCACCAGCATCAGCAGGGTGGACCGGGGCAGGTGAAAGTTGGTGAGCAGACGGTCCACCACGCGGAACTCGTAGCCGGGAGTGATCAGGAGCCGGGTCTCGCCGCGTCCGGCCCGCAGCGCTCCGGCGTCGTCCACGGCGCTCTCGAGGGCTCGCACCACCGTGGTGCCGACGGCCCAGACCCGGCCGCCCTGCTCCCGCACCAGCTCCACCAGCGCCGCGAGCCGGGGGCTGATCTCGTACTGCTCCGGGTGCATCGGGTGCTCGCGAGGGTCCTCCACCTCGACCGGCTTGAAGGTGCCGGGCCCCACCTGAAGATCGAGCCCCGCGATCATCACGCCCTTGGCGGAGAGCGCGTCGAGAATCGCGGGGGTGAAGTGGAGGCCGGCCGTCGGCGCCGCCACGCTGCCTTCCTCGCGGGCGTAGACCGTCTGGTAGCGCCCCTCGTCCACGTCGGTCGGGTCGCGGGTGATGTAGGGCGGGAGCGGCAGCCGCCCGAAGCGGGCGATGGCGTCCCCGGCCTCGGCGCCCACGAAGCGAACCAGGCGGTAACCATCCGGCAGCACCGCATCGGTCTCGATCGCGACGCCGTCGCCCAGGTCGACCCGCTTTCCCGGCTGCATGGCGCTGCCCGGCTTGCCCATCGCCACCCAGGTTCCGTCGGTGCCGGGATGGATCAGCAGCACCTCGGCCGGGGCGCCGGAGGCCCGGGTGCCGAGCAGGCGGGCGTGGCGCACCTTCGAGGTGTTGAGGACGACGAGATCGCCCGGCGAGATCAGCGAGCCGAGCTGGGAGAAGTGCGAGTCGACCAGCACCGAGCCCTGCACGGCGCGCCGGTCGCCCGCGAGCATCTCGGGCCGGCGAAAGGTGCCGCTCGCCCGGCGTGGCCGGGCACCCTCGCGCCGCGCCGTGCGCCGGTCGTCGGGGCGCGTCTCGCGGCGGTCCGCCCGGAGCACCACGAGCATCCGGCTCGCCGACCGATCGGCGAGCGGCTCCTGAGCGATGAGCTCGGGCGGCAGGTCGTAGTCGAAGTCCGAGGTGCGGAGCGCGGAATCAGGCGTCAAAGATCGTCGTCTGCCGCGCGGGAGGGGTGAGGCCGAACCGGCGGTAGGCGAGCGGCGTCGCGCAGCGGCCCCGCGGTGTCCGCTCGAGGAAGCCCTGCTGGATGAGGTACGGCTCGTAGACGTCCTCCAGCGTGCCGGCGTCCTCGCCGACCGCCACGGCGACCGTGCCGAGACCCACCGGACCGCCGGCGAACTTCTCGATGATCGTCGTCAGGATCCGGGCGTCCATGTCGTCCAGGCCGAACTCGTCCACGTTGAGCCGGGCGAGCGCCGCATCGGCGACTTCGGAGGTGATGCGGCCGTCGGCCCGGACCTGGGCGTAGTCCCGCACCCGGCGCAGCAGCCGGTTGGCGACCCGGGGGGTGCCCCGGCTCCGCCGCGCGATCTCGGCGGCGCCGGCCGGGTCCATCGGCACCTGCAGGATCGCGGCGGAACGGGTGACGATCCGCTCCAGATCCTCGGGCGGATAGAAGCCCAGGCGCTCCACCAGCCCGAAGCGGGCCCGCATCGGAGGCGTGAGCAGGCCGAAGCGGGTGGTGGCGCCGACCAGGGTGAAGCGCTCCAGCGCCATCGGGATCGTCTGGGCGTGGGGCCCTTCGGAGATCCGCACGTCCACCCGGTAGTCCTCCATGGCCGGGTAGAGGAACTCCTCCAGCGCGGGCTTGAGCCGGTGGATCTCGTCGATGAAGAGCATGTCGCCGGGGCCGAGCGTGGTGAGCAGTCCGACCAGGTCGCCGGGCTTCTCCAGCACCGGGCCGGAGCTGGTCCTGAGCTGCACGCCCATCTCGCGGGCCATCAGCATCGCGAGCGTGGTCTTCCCCAGGCCCGGCGGGCCGAAGAAGAGGGTGTGGTCCAGCGTGTCGCCCCGCTGCTTCGCCGCGTCGATCGCGATCTGCAGCGAGGCCTTCACCTGCACCTGGCCCACGAACTCGTCCAGGCGTGAGGGTCGGAGCGCGGCGTCGGCGCCGGTCTCCTCGGGCAGGGCTTCGGGGGTGGTTACCTGCAGTCTATCCATTCTTCGCTCTCTTCACGGCCGGCATCCGGGTCGTGCGTTCCGTGCAATGTTCTCTTCGTGCCTTCGGTGCGCTATGGATCGGCTGACCATCCCGGCCGCCCGCAATGCCCCGCCTAGTCGGGCCGAGCCAGCCAGCGGACCCGCCTCGTGTCGGGCTCGATGGTGTGCCGGGCGTGGCAGTGCATGCACCGATCGGTCGCGCGCGCATCGGCGGCCGGAACCAGTCTCCGATTCGTGGTGCCGCAACGGGTGCAGTTCCATTCGGCCGTCAGAGCGGGCACGGGCATCACGAATCAGGCTCCTCCGCGTGAGGCGAGGCGCTGGAGCGCCCGCCGTATGAGTTGTGGAGCTTCCTGCTCCGACCCTGCGGCCAGCGCCGCGCGCACCGCGTCCTCCGCCGCACCGGCTCCGTAGCCCAGCCCCACCAGCGCCCGGACCGCTTCGTCGCTGCCGGCGGCCCGCGCGGTCTCCGGCTCCAGCGGCACGTCCTCGAAGCGGTCTCGCAGCTCCAGCACCAGGCGCTCGGCCTTCTTCCGCCCGATCCCGCCGACCGAGCTGAGCGCCGCCAGATCGCGGCCCAGGATGCTGCGCACGGTGCGCTCGGCGCCCAGCGCGGAGAGCAGGGCGAGCGCCAGCTTGGGCCCGAACCCGCTGGCGCCGAGCAGACGCTGAAAGATCCGTCGCTCTCCGGCACGATCGAAGCCGAAGAGCGACCAGCCGTCCTCCTTCACCACCAGCTCGGTGTGGAGGCTCACCCGTCCGCCGGGGGCCGGGAGCCGTCCCGCGACGCCGGTGGGAACGGTGATCTCATAGCCCACCCCGCCGTCGGTCTGCACCACGATGGTCTCGCCGTCGCGGGCCGCGAGCGTGCCGGTGACGATCGCGATCATGGGACGCCGGTCACCTGGCGGAAGAACAGCGCCTGCCGCGAGGCGATGATGACGTGCGACAGCGCGACCGCCACGCCATCGGCGGCGTCCGCCGGCTCGGGCGCGGACTTCAGGCGCAGCAGCTGCGCCACCATGTACCCGACCTGGGGCTTGAGCGCAGCGCCCCGGCCCACGATCGTCTTCTTCACCTGCGCCGGCGAATACTCGGCGATCGGCACGCCTCGCTGCTCGGCCGCCAGCAGGATCACGCCCCGCGCGTGGCTCAGCACGACGGCGGTCCGGACGTTCTTGCCGTAGAAGGCGCTCTCGACCGCCATGGCGTCGGGCCGGTGGCGGGCGAGCAGGGCCACGACCCCCTCGTGAATCAGGCGCAGTCGGCTGGGCA
The DNA here is from genome assembly GCA_946887295.1 of uncultured Gemmatimonadota bacterium. Next base: position 18,575 of record CAMPKP010000043.1, read on the forward strand.
GCGGATCGCGGGGCGGGGTGGTCAGCGTGCCGCACTCGAGCAGTCGCGGATGTCGGCCGGCGCCGGTCTCGACCACCCCGAATCCGAGCACCGCGGTCCCGGGGTCGATGCCGAGCACTCTCACCGGCCCGCTCTCAGGCCTCGGCCTCGGCCAGTTGCGCGGCGTCGATGTCGAAGTTGGAGAAGACCTTGGAGACGTCGTCCAGCTCTTCGAGGACCTCCACCAGCCGGAGGATGCGCTCGGCGTCCGAGCCCTCGACCTTCACCGTGTTCCTGGGCACCATCGCCAGCTCGGCCGAGTCCACCTCGAGCCCGGCGGCGCGAAGCGCATCCTGCACGGCGTGAAACGTCGCGGGCGCCGTGGTCACCACGTACTGGTCGCCTTCGTGCGCGAAGTCCTCCGCCCCGGCCTCGAGCGCCGCCTCGAGGGTGGCGTCCTCACCGTAGCGGGTCGCGTCCAGATAGATCTGCCCCTTCCGGTCGAACATCCACGCCACCGAGTTCGACGCCCCGAGATTGCCGCCGTTGCGGCTGAAGGCGTACCGGATCTCCGCCACCGTGCGGTTGGGGTTGTCGGTTGTGGCCTCGATGAAGATCGCCGCGCCCCCCGGGCCGTAGCCCTCGTAGGTCAGCTCCTCGTAGATGCTGCCCTCGAGCTCGCCGGTGCCCTTCTTGATCGCGCGCTCGATGTTCTCCCCGGGCATGTTGACCGCCTTGGCGGCATCGATGGCGGTGCGGAGGCGCGGGTTGCCACCGGGATCGCCGCCGCCGCTCTTGGCCGCCACGGTGATCTCGCGGATGACCTTGGTCCAGGAGGAGGCGCGGCGGGCGTCGGTGACGGCCTTCTTGCGCTTGATCTGCTTCCACTTGCTGTGGCCGGCCATGGCCGAACTCCTTGAAGCTGACGAGGTTTGGGCGGCTGGGAGGCCGGGGCGCGGAGGACTGTCGCGCAGGCGGAAACATAAGTGCGACAGCCGTTTGCGGCAATCGGAAAGGGCGCCGGCACCACTTGACCCGACCGGGCTCGGCCGCTAGTCTCCCCGCTCTATGATCCCCATCAGAATCTGGGCGGCCGTGGCGCTGGTCGCGCTGGTCGCGTGCAAGGACAAGGCCCCCCAGCAGCCGAAGATGTCCCAGGTGTTTCCCAACCTCCCGCTCCCGCCCAGCGGCAGCGTGGTGTCGCGCAGCGGCGGGCCCGACGCGCTGCAGCTCACCCTCATGTCGCCGGCGAAGGTCCAGGAGGTGGAGGCCTACTACCGGAGCGTGCTGACCAGGAACGGCTGGCGCCTGGTGAACGACATGCGGGAGCGCGACGGCTCGGTGGTGCTCCTGGCCGAGCAGGACGGGCCTCCGCTCTGGGTGCGGATCAAGAGCACCTCGGACAGCGCGGCCACCATGGTCGAGCTCGCCGGGGCGGTGATGGCGGGGCGGTCCTAGGCCGAGGGGTCCAGCGGGTCGGACCGTTCCGGTTCTTCGCCACGATCAGCTCGGTCGCGCCCTCCACGCCCTGGCCCGAGCGATACATCTCCTCCCGATAGATCGCCAGCACGACATCCGCGCTCTGCTTGATCGCGCCGAGGCCGCCGAGGTCGTCGAGCGTCGGTCGGGGATCGGGCCGCGGCGCGCCGCGCCGCCCACCGCGGCACGCAGCGCGGGCTCCAGTCCGCCCCGCCGCAGGTCGTCCACCGACGCCTTGCCCTCGAGGGCCAGCGCACGCTCCATCACCCGGCCGGGGCTCATCTCGCCGGAGAGGTGAAGCGTGGGCACGCCGGCGCTCGCCGCCCGGATCGCGATCCCGAGCGCGAGGGCCGACTTGCCGCTGCCCACGTCGCCGGCCAGGATCGCCAGGTCCTGCCGGCGAAACCCGCCGCCGATCACGCGGTCGAGCGACGGAAAGCCGCTCGGCACGGTGTCGGGCGACAGGGCACCCGGGGTCATCGCGTCCATCCGGCCCACCAGGCCCTCGATCGACCCGCCTCCCTCTCCGGCTCCTCGCATCGCTAGCGCTCCGCTCTGAGCAGCGCGCGCGCCGCGCGCGCCGCCTGGGCCACCGCATCCCCGGCCTCCTCGCCGCCGGCGTCGCGGGCGGGGGCGACCAGCTGGCTCAGCACCAGCACTCCGGTCTCGGAGCGCGCGTCCCGAAGCTGGCCGATGGCGGCGACGAGCGCGCGGCGCAGCGGCGGCGGCATCGTGAGGCTCGAGAGGCGGTGCTCCAGCGCCTGCAGCCGGCGCCGGTGCGCCCGCTCCGCCGGCGGCTCCCGCACCAGGTCCTGCGCCACCCGCAGAGTGAGCCACAGCGCGAAGATCCCCCCGCGCCGCGGGCCCCGCCCGGTCTGCGGGAGCAGGGCGAGCAGCGCGCCGGCGGCGGGATCCCAGCCGCTCATGCCAGCGCCTTCGCGAGGGTCGCGAAGACCAGGTCCGGTACCATCTGCTTCATGCAGCGGTGATGGCCGAGGGGACAGCGGGCGGTGCCGTGCGCACTGCACGGCCGGCAGGGAAGGTCCAGCTCGACGATGCCCGCCTCGGCGGTGTAGGGGAAGAATCCGAACTGCCGCACCGTGGGCCCGAAGAGCGCCACCACCGGAGTGCCCACGCCGGTCGCCATGTGCATGACGCCGGTGTCGCCCGAGATCAGCACCTCGGCACGCCGGATCACCGCGCCGGTCTCCTGCAGCCCGAGTGGTCCCGCCAGGCTGGCGACGTTCGCGCCCGCCAGCTCCGCGATCCGGCGGCCCAGCTTCGCGTCGTCCGGCCCGCCGAGCACCGCCACGTCGGCCCCGGTGGCCGTGATGCGCCGGGCGAGCTCGACCCAATGCTCCGCCGGCCAGCGCTTGGTGGCGTGGGCGGCTCCCGGCGCCATCGCGACGAGCGGGCGGTCCCGCCCGAGTCCGAGGGCGGCGAGCTGCCGGGCCGCGCTGTCGTCCGCCTCGTCGCCGATGAAGAAGTCGGGCGGTCCGCCGTCGGGCGCGACGTCGAGCCCGGCGGCGGCCTCGAAGTAGCGCTCCGCGACCGGGATGTCGCCCCGGTAGGTGTCGCGCTTGACGGTGATGAGCAGCGCCCGCTCCAGCCGGCGCTTCCCGTAGGAGTGCCATCGGCCCGGCGCGAGGCGCCGCAGGACGTGGCTCCGCAGGTTGCCGTGGAGATCGAGCAGGTGGGTATAGCGCACGCTGCGCACCCGCTCGACGATGGCCCGGATCCCCTCGTCGCGGGCGACGCCCAGCACCTCGCTCACGTGGGGGTTGTGGCTCAGCAGCGGCGCGTACTGCTCCTTGGTGAGCACGGCGATGCGCGCACCCGGGTGGCGCGTGCGGATGGCGCGGAGCAGCGGCGTGATGAGCAGGATGTCCCCGATGGCGCTGAAGCGAACGACGAGAACGTCCGGAGCGAGGCCGTGAGTCACGGGAAGAATGTAGAGGCGAATCGGGAAAAGGGAAAAGTGAGCGGTCTTCACGCTTTCCAGCCCACCGGCTTAGCTTTCGCCCATGCCACGCCCCAAAAGCATCCTGTGGGTCGATGACGAGGTCGAGAGCCTCACGTCCCACGTCCTGTTCCTGGAAGAGCAGGGGTTCGCGGTGGAGACCACCACCCACGGCGACGACGCCCTCGCGCTCCTGCAGCGGCAGCCGTACGGCGTGGTGCTGCTCGACGAGCAGATGCCCGGGCGCCGGGGCCTCGACCTCTTCCGCGCCATCCGCTCCATCGATCACGGCATGCCGGTCGTGATGGTCACCAAGAGCGAGGAGACCGAGACCCTCAAGGACGCCATCGGCTCCGACATCTC
>CAMPKP010000044.1 GCA_946887295.1 uncultured Gemmatimonadota bacterium
CCTATGGCTGACGACTAGCGCGCAGGGGCCACACCCGTTCCCATTCCGAACACGGCAGTTAAGCCCTGCAGCGCCGATGGTACTGCCACTGAGAGGTGGTGGGAGAGTAGGCCGTCGCCAGCCTTTTCTTCGAAGCCCGCACTCGATCATCGAGTGCGGGCTTCTCGTTTTTCGGGCTCCGAGCCCCGCATTTCCACCAGCGCCCGCCGCCGCCATATTGGCTTCGGCGCGGCTCGGGTGAATCGGCGCCGCTTACCTCCCCTCCGGGGTCGCACGATGACGAGCTTGCCGCAGGACCAGACGACGTCTCGCCGCGCCGGCCACATCGCCCTCGCCGGGGCCCCCAACGTCGGCAAGTCGTCGCTGCTGAACACGCTCGTCGGCACCCACCTCGCGATCGTGAGCCCCAAGGCCCAGGCCACCCGGCTGCCGGTGGTGGGTCTTCGCACCGAGGGCGACACCCAGTTCATCTTCCACGACCTGCCCGGCCTGTTGGAGCCCGCATACCTCATGCAGGCCCGCATGCGCGACCTGGCCCTGGAGACGCTGGGCAGGATGGATCTGATCCTGCACCTGCACCCGGCCTCCGACGCGCCGGCACCCCCCTTCGTCGAGGTGGCGGGCCTGTCGGCCGCTCCGGCCGTTCCCGTCCTCACGGTGTACACCAAGTCCGATCTCGTCCCGCCCGCGCGGCGCGAGGACCTGGAGCATTCCGCCATGACCGTCTCGGCCAGCAGCGGAGACGGCATCGAGCGGTTGCTGGCCCGGATCCGGGGCCACCTCCCCGAGGCCGAGTTCCCCTACGATCCCGACGACGTCGGCACCCAGCAGTTGCGCTTCTTCGTGGTGGAGTATCTGCGTGAGGCGGCGTTCGAGCTTCTGGGCGACGAGCTCCCCTACAGCTTCAATGCCGAGGTCGAGGAGTTTCGCGAGGCCGAACGGCCCGTGTACATTCGGGTGACGCTCTACGTGGAGCGGGAGTCGCAGAAGGGGATCGTGGTCGGCCGCGGCGGCCGCACGATCGGCGCCATCGGCGCCCATGCCCGTGCCCGTCTGGAGGAGCTGCTCGGCGCCCCCGTCTATCTGGACTCGTGGGTGAAAGTGCTCCCCAACTGGCGCCGGAACCCCGTGGCGCTCACCCGCTTCGGATTCCCCGAGCCCAAACCCGTCGCCGCGGCCGAACGGCCGCCACGCCAGGAGTTCCCATGACCCTCGCCCCGGACCTGCTCGAAATTCTGGTCTGTCCCAAGTGCAAGGGCGACCTCGAGTACCGCACCGAGCCCGAGTCGCTGGCCTGCCACGTCTGCCGCCTCGTCTACGCGGTCGAGGACGGCATCCCGATCATGCTCATCGAAGAAGCCAAGCCGCTCTGAGTCCCGAACACACCCCCCGCGTGAAGCCTCACACGCTGAGCGAGAGTGCGGACCGGGCGCTCGCGCAGGCGCGTGACGAAGCCCGACGCCTGGGGCACGACTCGATCGGGGCGGAGCACATCCTCCTCGTGCTCATCCAGCCGGGCGGCGTGGGCGAGCCGGTGCTTCGCCGCCTCGGGCTGGAGCCCGCCGAGGTGCGGGGCCGGCTCGAGGCCGGCGGACGCCGTGGGCGGGCGAGAGGGGGCGCGGAGGAGCTGGCCTACACCTCCCACGCCAAGCGGCTGATCGAGGCCGCCTCCATGCTGGCGCGCGAGGCCGGCACCGAGCTCTCCGCCGACCACCTGTTTCTCGCCGCGCTCCAGGAGCCGCGCGGCTCCATGGCGCGGATTCTCGGCGACGCGGGCATCGCGCCGGACCGGGTGCGGGCGGAGATGCCGGGGGCGACACCGGCCGCCAGGCCGTCACGCCGGGCGGCGCCGGCCCCCGCCGAACCGGGTATCCGGTCGGGTGAGGTGGCCGCGCATTCGGGTCTGCCGCCCCACCTCCGCAAGAGCCGCACGCCGCGCTGGCGCCTGGTGCTGCTGCTCGCGGTGCCCGTGAGCATCCTGCTGGGGTACGTCCTGCATGCGCCCGCGGTCTGGATCTTCTTCACCGCCTGTCTCGGGGTGCTCCCGCTCGCCGCATACATGGGCGAGGCCACCGAGCACCTGGCGCATCGCACCGGTCCGACCGTCGGCGGCCTGCTCAACGCGACGTTCGGCAACGCGGCGGAGCTCATCATTGCGCTGGTCGCGCTCCGCGCCGGGCTGGTGGACCTGGTGAAGGCGTCGATCACCGGGAGCATCCTGGGTAATCTGCTCCTGATCATGGGCCTCGCGCTCATCGCCGGAGGGCTGAACCGTCCGGAGCTCAAGTTCAACCGGACCAATGCCGGCATGAGCGCCGGCATGCTGGCGCTCTCCGTGGTGGCGCTCGGGTTCCCCGCGCTCTACCATGCCGTCCACCCCGAGGCCGCCGCTCGCGCCGCCGAGCTGCACATGTCGGAGGCCGTCGCGCTCGTCCTCTTCCTCACCTACGGCTGCTCCCTCCTCTTCACCCTGCGGACCCACCGCACGCTCTTCGGCGGCGAGGCGCACCCGCTCGATGGGCCGGTGTGGAGTCCCCGGAAGGCGCTCCTCGTCCTCGCGGCCGCCACCGTGGGCGTGGCGATCGAATCCGAGCTGTTGGTCCACGCGGCTACCGAGGCGACGGAAGCGCTCGGCCTCACCCCGATCTTTCTGGGGCTGATCGTGATTCCCATCATCGGCAACGCCGCCGAGCATGCCGCCGCGGTGGTGCTCTCCCGGAAGGGCCAGATCGACCTGGGGCTCCAGATTGCGCTCGGCTCCAGCACCCAGATCGCGCTCCTCGTGGCCCCCATTCTGGTTCTTGCCGGCGTGCTGATGGGCCAGGACATGAACCTCGTCTTCCGGCCATTCGAGGTCCTCGCGCTCGGCATGGCGACCGCGGTGATCTCGATCATCACCCTGGACGGAGAATCCCACTGGTTCGAGGGGGTCCAGTTGCTGGCGGTCTACCTCATGGTGGCCGTGGGGGCGTTCTTCCTCTGATTGACTTGCGGGGCCCGGAACCCCAAGTTAGCTGGTTGTAAATCCTTACGAGAGGCAAAGGGTGCGGACTCGCCCGACGATTCTCTTCTACTCGCCGGACGGCTGCCCGGTGCCGGCGTTGGTCCGCCAGTGGGCGGCCGCCAACACGTTTCCCCTTCTGGTGTTCAGCCGCCCGGACGAGGTGGAGTCCATCGTGCTGCGGGGGCATCCCTGCCTGCTCTTCGTGGACGGCAACGGGACGAGGAACGAAGGCGTGGGCCTGGTGCGGCGCCTGAAGAGCGATGCTTTCACCGCGATCGTTCCCGTCACGGCCCTCGCCGCTGATCATCACCCCGAGCAGGTCCAGGCGTGGTTCGCCGCGGGCGCGGACGAGGTGATCAGCAGCCTCTTCTCGCCGGCCGAGCAGCGCTCCCGCCTGGACGCCATGCTGGTGCGGACCGAGCGCGACGTCTCGGTTCATCCGTCCACCCGGCTTCCCGGCACGACCGAGATCGAGCGCGAGATCCGCCGCCGACTGGACTCGGACCAGGAATTCGCCGTCTGTTACGCCGATCTGGACCATTTCAAGGAGTTCAACGATCGGTACAGCTACTACGACGGCGACCGGGTCATCTACCTCCTGTCGCGGATCCTGCACGACGTGGTCAAGGGGCTGTTGGGAGCCCGGGGCTTCGTGGGCCACATCGGCGGAGACGACTTCATCTTCATCGTCCCTGCGCCGGAGATCAGCACGGTCTGCAGCGAGATCCTGGACGTCTTCGACACCCTGATCCCGCTGCAGTACAACGACCAGGACCGCAGGGCCGGCTACTTCTTCGGGAAGGACCGCCGGGGGCAGCTGCACCGTGTCCCCCTGATGACCCTCTCGATCGGCATCGTGACCAACCGGCACCGGAAGTTTGCGCATCCGGCGCAGGTCAGCGAGCTTGCCACCGAGATGAAGAGCTACGCCAAGACGCTGCCGGGCTCGGTCTTCGTGGTGGACCGGCGTCAGAGCACCGACGGCGAGGATCGCCAGGGATCGGCCGCGAGGGAACCGTCGTGAGGACGAACCGATGAACGTCACCTGTCCCAACTGCGCCACCGTCTACCGGGTGGATCCAGCCAAGGTCCCCGAGGGTGGCGTTCGGGCGCGCTGCGCGGTCTGCAGCGCGATCTTCGCCGTCGCCCGCGAGGCCTCCGCTCAGCAGCATGCTCCCGCCGCGGCTGCTGCGGCCTCGGCACCTCCGCCTCCGCCCGCTCCGTCGGCGCCTCCCCCATCCGCGCGCCCGGTGTCTCCCCCGGCTGCGCCGGTGACGGCGCCGGCCCCGGCGGCGCCGATGGCCGCATCGGCCGCGTCCGCGCCCCCGGCTCCGCCCCCGGCTCCGCCCACGGGCCCGTCCGCGGCCCCAGCTCCGTCCGCGCCCCCAGCTCCACCCACGCCGCAGACTGCCCGGCCGGTGGCGCCGGCCGCTCCCCCGCGGCCGGTGACTCCACCCGCGACCGGCGCTCCCGGCGGACCCCCGCCGCGGCCCGCCGCACCCAGAACCCACCAGCCGCCTGCGCCAGCGGCAAGTCCTGCCGCCGCGCAACCGGCGGCTCGGCCCGTGGCTCCCGCGCCGGGGCCCGGCGGCCGCCCGGCCAACCCCTTCCTGTCCCAGGATCCGTCCCTCAAGGCCAAGCGGCTCGCCCGGGCCCTCGTCTCCGACATCGTCGTGTATCATCCCGCCAAGCGCCAGGAGGGGATCCGGGACGGGAACCTCAAGGAGCTCTTCGAGGAGGAGATCAAGAAGAGCTGGGAGGAGTACACCGAGCAGGTGGGTCGCGAGGTCGCCGAATCCACCGGGTTCTTCCGTGAGGCCCTGAACGAGATCCTGGCGGGCGGGCGACAGGTGTTCTAGAGGGCAGGGCGACCGGAGCCGAGACCGCACCGCCCTCAGCACGCCATGACCGGCCCGCTGGCCCGCCCCCGCGGGACCGCCATCCCGTTATTTTCCAACAGACCCCAACTCCCGAGGGCCAGGCATGACCGATCTGCTCGAACGCCTCACCGAGCTGCAGCAGCGGGTGACCGAACTACGAGACTTTCTTTGACCTTCCCGCCAAGTCCGAGCGTCTGAACGCGCTCGAAGCGCGGCAGGCTGAAGCCGGTTTCTGGGCCAACGCCGACTCCGCCCGAGCGTCGGTGCAGGAAATCAAGACCCTGAAGGCCTGGGTCGTTCCCTACGAGAATCTGAGTCAGCGGATCGAGGGCGCGGTCGAGATGGCCCAGCTCCTCGCCGCCGAGCCCGACCCGACGATGGAGGCGGAAGTGGCGCGCGAGGGCGACGAGCTCGCCGCCGGCGTGGAGCGATTCGAGCTCCAGGCGATGCTCCAGGGTCCCGAGGACTCCCGTGACGCGCTCCTCACCATCCACCCGGGCGCCGGCGGCACCGAGTCCCAGGACTGGGCCGAGATGCTCATGCGCATGTACGTCCGGTGGGCGGAGCGGCACGGATTTCAGGTGAGCATTCTCGACCTGCTGCCCGGCGAGGAGGCCGGACTCAAGTCGGTGTCGATCGAGATCAAGGGGGAGTACGCCTACGGCTACCTGAAGGCGGAGAAGGGGGTGCACCGGCTGGTCCGGATCTCGCCCTACGACTCCCAGGCCCGGCGGCACACCTCGTTCGCCTCGGTCTTCGTCTACCCCGACGTGGACGACACCATCGAGATCGACATCCGCGAGGAGGACATCAAGATGGACGTCTTCCGGGCCTCGGGAGCGGGCGGCCAGCACGTGAACAAGACGTCGTCGGCGGTGCGGCTGACCCACGTGCCGACCGGCGTGGTGGTCTCCTGCCAGCAGGAGCGCAGCCAGACCAAGAACCGCGCGACGGCCATGAAGATGTTGCGGGCCGCCTTGTACCAGCGGAAGTTGGAGGAGCAGGAGGCGGCGCGGGCCGTGGTCGAGGCGACCAAGACCGACAACTCCTGGGGCAACCAGATCCGGTCCTACGTCTTCCAGCCCTACACCATGGTCAACGACCACCGAACCGAAGTGAAGGTCGGGGACGTACAACGGGTGATGGATGGCGACCTGGACGAGTTCATTCAGGCCTATCTCAAGCGATTCGGAGGCAAGGCGGCGTGAGCGCGGTGGAGGAGCGGTCGTACGTCGAGACGGCGCGGCGGGACAAGCGGGCGGCGCTGGAGGCCGCCGGCGTGCCCGCCTTCGCCTACCGGTACGACCGGACTCACACCGTCGCCGAGGCGCGGGCGCTCTTCCGGGACGAGATGGGTGACCAGGGACCGGTCGTGTCGCTCGCCGGGCGCATCGCCCGTCGGGCACCGCAGGGGAAGACGACCTTTCTGGACCTCGAGGACGGATCGGCGAGGATCCAGCTCTACCTGCGACAGAACGAGCTCGGCGAGCATTACCAGATGCTCGAGCACCTCGATCTCGACGATCACATCGGGGTGAGAGGCCGTCTCTTCCGGACCAGGCGCGGCGAGCTGAGCCTGCGTCCCACGGAGGTCACCCTCCTCGCCAAGTCGCTCCGGCCCCTGCCCCGGGGGAAGACACAATCCACCGAGGACGGCGCGGTCACCTACGGCGACCTCAGCGATCCCGAGGTCCGCTACCGCCAGCGCTACGCGGATCTGGCGGTGCACCCGGAGGTTCGCGAGGTCTTTCGCCAGCGGGCCAGGGCGATCGGCTGGATCCGGCGGTTCCTCGACGAGCGCGACTTCCTCGAGGTGGAGACCCCGATCCTTCAGCCGCTCTACGGGGGCGCGGCGGCCCGGCCGTTCGTGACCCATCACCACGCGCTGGACATGCCGCTCTACCTGAGGATCGCGGACGAGCTCTACCTCAAGCGCCTGCTGGTCGGCGGGCTGGAGCGGGTCTACGAGATCGGCCACGACTTTCGCAACGAGGGGATGGACCGCACGCACAACCCGGAATTCACCATGCTGGAGGTGTACCAGGCCTACGCCGACTACACCGACATGATGGAGCTCACCGAGGCGCTGGTCTCCGGCGTTGTCGAGCACTGCCTCGGCACCCGCACGGTGGAGCGGGGCGGCGTCACGCTCGACTTCACGCCGCCGTTCCGGCGGGTGAGCTTCATCGAGGGGATCCGGGAGCGCTGCGGCCTCGATCTCCGCACCGCCGCCGAGGAGGACATGCGCCGGGTCCTGATCGAGGCGGGCGAGCCGGCGGATGCCGTGCGGGAGATGGGCGGTGGCAAGCTGCTGGACGAGGTGTTCAAGGTGGTGCTCGAGCCCCACCTGGTGCAGCCGACCTTCGTCCTGGACTACCCCAAGCCGCTCTCGCCGCTCGCCAAGGAGCACCGGAGCGATCCGGCGCTGACCGAGCGCTTCGAGCTGTTCGTCGGCGGGCGGGAGCTGGCCAACGCCTTCAGCGAGCTCAACGATCCCGACGACCAGCGCCGACGGTTCGAGGACCAGGCCCGCCAGCGCGCCGCCGGGAACGAGGAGGCGCACGCCTTCGACGCCGACTACATCCGCGCGCTCGAGTACGGCATGCCTCCGGCCGGCGGCATGGGTCTCGGGATCGACCGGCTCATGATGGTCATCGCGGACCAGCCCTCGATCCGGGACGTCATCCTCTACCCCGCGATGCGGCCGGAGGAGGGATGACCCGAACCGCGCTGGCGGCGGCACTTCGCGAGCTGGGGCGCACCTTCCGCTGGCCGTCGAAGCTCGAGTGGCGCATCGCCCGGCGCTATCTGCGGAGCCGGCGGGGGGCGCGGACGGCCTCGCTCAACACGGTGATCTCGACCGGCGGCGTCGCGGTGGGTGTCACCGCCCTGATCGTGGTGCTGGGCGTCATGAACGGGCTCAGGAACGATCTTCGCGAGCGGATCCTGGTGGCCAACCCGCATCTGCGGGTGCTGACCTACGGCGCGGGCCTTCGGGTGGACGACTGGCGCGAGGCCCTGGCGCGCATCCGCCAGGAGCCCGGGGTCGTCGCGGCCGCCCCGGAAGTGATCAGCCAGGCCGGCATCACCGCGGGGCAGGACTACGGCGAAGGCGTGAACCTGCTCGGCTTCGACCCCGACACCGGCACGATGTCGGTCACCTCGCTGCCCAAGGCCATCGAGAAGGGCGATCTCTCGTTCAAGCCCAGCAAGCCGGGAGTGGACGGCGGCATTCTGCTCGGCACCCGTCTCGCGGGCCGTCTCTCGGTGTACCCGGGCGACGTCGTGACCCTGGTGCCGGTCACCGAGGCCAAGATGAATCCGGCGCTGGGGGTGGCGGTCCCGCGGTTCTGGAAGTTCGAGGTCACCGGGCTCTTCGACACGGGAATGTTCCAGTACGACAATCAGTTCGTGGTGATGTCCCTGGAGCATGCGCAGCGCTTCACCGGCCTGGGGAAGGCGGTGTCCGGCATCGCCGTGCGGGTGGTGGATCCGGATCTCGCGCCGGCCATCGGCGAGTCACTCGAGAAGCGCCTGGGCTATCCCTTCCGGGCGCTCGACTGGCAGACTCAGAACCAGAGCCTCTTCAGTGCCCTCCAGCTCGAGAAGCTGGCCATGGGACTGATTATTTTCTTCATCATGGTGGTGGCGGCCTTCAACATCGTGGGCACCCTCACCATGGTGGTGACGGACAAGACCAAGGAGATCGGGATCCTCCGGGCCATGGGCCTGACCTCGCCGGCGGTGGCGAGAGTCTTCCTGATCCAGGGCGCGGTGATCGGCTTCGTCGGGACGATGGCGGGCCTGGTCTGCGGCCTCGCCGTCGCGTATGTCGTGGACAAGTCGGGATGGATCAGGATCAATCCGGCGGTCTACTTCATCGACCATCTCCCGGTCCACGTCGAGCCGCTCGACGTCGCGATCGTGGTGGGGGCCAGCATCGCCGTCGCGGTGCTCGCCACGATCTACCCCTCGAGGACGGCGGCCGGTCTCACGCCCGTCGAGGCGATCCGGCACGAATGACCGCCATCCTCGAGGCGATCGGGCTGCGGAAGGTCTACCAGGGCGGCGACGGTTTTCCCATCGAGGTCCTGGGCGGTGTGGACCTCGCCGTGAGCCGCGGGGAGTTCGTGGCCATCGTCGGCTCCAGCGGCTCGGGGAAGAGCACCCTGCTGCACCTGCTGGGCGCGCTGGACACCCCGTCGAGCGGCACGGTCCAGCTGGACGGTCGCTCCTTCGGGGACCTGGATCCCGACGCGCTGGCGCTGATCCGGAACCGGAAGATCGGGTTCGTCTTCCAGTTCCATCATCTGCTCAGGGAGTTCACCGCCTTGGAGAACGTGATGCTGCCGCTGCTGATCGCCGGCGAGGAGGAAGCGCGGGCGCGCTCGCGGGCCGAGGAGCTGCTCGCGGCGGTGGGGCTCGCCGGCCGCATGACGCACCGGCCCGCGGCCCTCTCCGGAGGTGAGCAGCAGCGGGCCGCCGTGGCCCGAGCGCTCGCGGCGGACCCGCTCCTGGTGCTCGCCGACGAGCCGTCGGGCAATCTGGACACGGGCAACAGCGAGCGGCTGCACCAGCTCTTCGCCCGCCTGTCGCGCGAGTTCGAGACGGCGCTCGTCGTGGTCACCCACAACCGGAGCCTGGCCGGCCGCGCCGACCGGGTGCTCTCGCTGGAAGGTGGCCGGCTGGTGCCGCTCTCCAGCGTGGAGTCGATGCCCTGATGTCCTGCGACCAGTGCCGCGAGCGGGAGGCGGTCATCCACCTCACCCAGATCGTCAACGAGCAGGTGACGACCCTGCATCTCTGCGAGCGGTGCGCCGCGGAGAAGGGCGTGGAGAGCCCGAGCGCGGGAGTGAAGCCCCCGCTGGTCGGCTTTCTCGCGGAGATGGGCAAGGACCTCCCCGAAACCACCGCCGCGCCCCGCTCGGGCGAGGCGTGCCCCCGGTGCGGAGGCTCGCTCCAGGATTTCCGGGAGAGCGGCCGCCTCGGCTGTCCCGAGTGCTACCGCTCGTTCGAGGTCCCCCTGCGGGATCTGCTGCGCCGGCTGCACGGCTCGACCTATCACGTCGGCGAGCGCTACGCCGACCGGGAAGGCGCCCCGGCCGAGCCCCGGGTGGAGACCGCGGAGCTTCGCGAGCAGCTCCGGCTCGCGGTGGAGACCGAGAACTTCGAGCTGGCCGCCGAGCTCCGCGATCGCCTGCGGGTGATGGAATGATCGACCTCAGCCTGCTGACCGACGGCGGGGTGGGCTGGCTGGATGCCAGCGGGCCATCGAGCCACCTGGTCCTCTCGACTCGCATCCGGCTGGCCCGGAACCTGGCGGGCCGGGTGTTCCAGGGACGCAACTCCGAAACCGAGCGGGAGGACATCCTCTCGGTCGTGGAGCGGGCCGCCCGCGAGTCGGTCCTGCTGCGCCAGGCGACCAAGTTCAGGCTGGACCGGCTGGAGCGAACCGACCGGCAGCTGCTCCACGAGCGCCACCTCGTGAGCAAGGAGCTCGCGGGTCTGGATGCCGACGGCCGGGTCCGCTCGGGGGCCTCGGTGCTGGTCCAGGACCGGATCGGTGTCATGCTGAACGAGGAGGACCATCTGCGGATCCAGGGGCTCCATTCCGGGTTCGCGCTGGAGGCGACCTACGCCGAGGTGGACCGGCTGGACGCCGAACTGGGACAACGACTTGCTTTCGCATTTCATCCAGAATTCGGTTATCTTACCTCCTGCCCGACCAACGTGGGCACGGGGCTCAGGGCCTCGGTGCTCATCCACCTCCCCGGCTTGGTGCTCACCAAGGAAATCTCGAAGGTGTTGCAGGGTCTGGCTCAGGTGGGGCTGACGTTCCGCGGCCTGTACGGGGAGGGCAGCGAGGTCGTCGGCAACTTCTTCCAACTGTCCAACCAGACCACACTCGGCAGCTCCGAGCACGAGCTGCTCGACCATCTGGGCAAGATGGTTCGCCAGGTCATGGACTACGAGGAACAGGCGCGCCAGGTGCTGCTGCGGGACGCGCCGGCGATCATCGAGGACAAGGTCTGGCGGGCCTACGGCCTCCTGCGCTATGCCCGGGCGCTGTCGTTCGAGGAGGCGATGAACCTGTTGAGCGGCGTGCGGCTCGGCGTCGGCGTCAATCTCGTTCCCGACGTCGCGATGTATACCCTCAACAAGCTGTTGGTGTATACCCAACCGGCCCACCTGGCGGTGGCGGAGGGAGTGGCGCCGACCGACGTTGACCTGCCGATCCGGCGGGCACGGTTCGTGCGCAAGGTGTTGGAATCCGAAGTGGGGCGCCGCGGATGAGCCTCGGCGACGGCTATCGGAGTGAGCTACGTGGGGCACCGCGATGAACGGCTACAACTTTACTGATCGGGTCCGCAAGGTCCTGCAGATGGCGCGGGAGGAAGCAGCCCGTCTGCATCACGAATACGTCGGGACCGAGCACATCCTGCTCGGCCTCATCCGCGAGGGTGAGGGGGTGGCGGCGGCCGTCCTCACGAATCTCAACGTCGACCTCGAAGACATTCAGCAGAAAATCGAAGAGACGGTGAAGAAGGGGAAGGCAGCCGCTGCCGCCGGCCCCGATCTGCCGTACACCTCCCGGGCCAAGAAGGTCCTGGAGCTGGCGATGACGGAGGCGCGCGAGCTCAACCACTCCTACGTCGGCACCGAGCACCTGCTGCTCGGCCTGCTGCGGGAGGAGAAGGGGATCGCCGCGCAGGTCCTCACCGACGCCGGCGTCAACCTCGAACAGTCCCGGGCCGAGACCCTCCGACTCCTGGGCAGCGACATGCCCCAGACCTCCGCCGGCAGCTCGGGCAGCCAGCCCAGCGCCGCGCCGAAGTCGGAGAAGAAGTCGAAGACTCCGGCCCTCGACCACTTCTGCCGCGACCTCACCCAGCTCGCCGCCGAAGGCCAGCTCGATCCGACGATCGGCCGGGCCAAGGAGATCGAGCGGGTCATGGAGATCCTCGCCCGCCGGAAGAAGAACAACCCGGTGCTGATCGGCGAGCCGGGCGTGGGCAAGACGGCGATCGTCGAGGGGCTCGCGCTCCTCATCGCCAACGGCCTCTGCCCCGACGTCCTGCGCGACCATCGGGTGCTGTCGCTCGACATGGCGGCGGTCATCGCCGGCACCAAGTACCGCGGCCAGTTCGAGGAGCGGCTCAAGGCGGTGATGAACGAGATCGCCCAGAACAAGCAGATCATCCTGTTCATCGACGAGCTGCACACGCTGGTCGGCGCCGGGGCGGCCGAAGGCGCGATCGACGCGTCCAACATGCTGAAGCCGGCGTTGGCGCGGGGCGAGCTGCAGTGCGTGGGCGCCTCGACCCTCAACGAGTACCGCAAGTACATCGAGAAGGACGGCGCCCTCGAGCGCCGCTTCCAGACGGTCGTCGTGGAGCCGCCCTCGGTGCCCGAGACGGTGGAGATCCTCAAGGGCCTGCGCAAGAAGTACGAGGACCACCACCGGATCAGCATCCCCGACGCGACGCTCGCCGCGGCGGCGGAGCTCTCGGAGCGCTACATCACCGACCGCTTCCTGCCGGACAAGGCGATCGACGTGATCGACGAGGCCGGCGCCCGCGCGCGGCTGGCCTCGCAGGTGCCGCCGGCCGAGGTGGCCGAGCTCAAGTCGGCGCTGGAGAAGGTCAACCTCCAGAAGGAAGACGCCGTCCGCGAC
Source organism: uncultured Gemmatimonadota bacterium (assembly GCA_946887295.1). The sequence continues at coordinate 12,560 of CAMPKP010000044.1, forward strand.
CAGAACTTCGAGCGGGCCGCGTCGCTCCGCGATCAGGAGCGCGATCTCCAGAACCAGATCCGGCTCAAGCAGGAGGAGTGGGAGAAGGACCGGCAGACCCGCCGCCCGGTGATCGACGAGGAGGCCATCGCCTTCATCGTCTCCCGCTGGACCGGCATTCCGGTCACCCGGCTGCAGGAGGCCGAGACCGCCCGGCTGCTGCGGATGGAGGACGAGCTGCACGGCTCCGTGGTGGGTCAGGACGAGGCCATCGTCGCGGTCTCACGGGCCATTCGGCGCTCGCGCGCCGGGCTCAAGGACCCCAACCGGCCGATCGGCTCCTTCGTGTTCTCCGGCCCCACCGGGGTCGGCAAGACCGAGCTGGCCCGGGCTCTGGCGAAGTTCCTCTTCGCGGATGCGCAGGCGCTCATCCGGGTGGACATGTCCGAGTACATGGAGAAATTCTCGGTGAGCCGGCTCATCGGCGCGCCGCCGGGGTACGTGGGCTACGAGGATTCCGGGACCCTGACCAAGTCTGTGCGGCGGAAGCCCTACTCGGTCGTCCTTCTGGACGAAATCGAGAAGGCGCACCCCGACGTCTTCAACATCCTGCTCCAGGTGCTCGACGAGGGCCATCTGACCGACAACTACGGTCGCGTCATCGACTTCAAGAACACGGTCGTGATCATGACGTCGAACGTGGGCGCGCGGGACATCATGCAGGGCAAGTCCCTGGGCTTCCACGGCGCGGACGCGAAGTCCAGCTTCGAGAAGATGCAGGAGCGGATCAAGGACGAGATGCAGAAGGTGTTCAACCCGGAGTTCCTGAACCGGCTGGACGACGTCATCGTCTTCCACCCGCTCTCGAAGGAGCATATCGCCCAGATCGTCACCATCCTGCTCAAGGAAGTGCAGCGGCGCCTCGGCGACGAGGTCAGGCTCACGCAGGCCGCGATCGACTTCCTGGTCCTGAAAGGCTACGACGAGAACTACGGTGCCCGGCCGCTCAAGCGGGCCATCCAGAAGTTCGTCGAGGACCCGTTGAGCGAGAAGATTCTCATGGGCGAATTCGGCCGGGGCGACGAGATCGAGGTCGATGTCGCGCCCGACGGTGAGCGGCTGGTGTTCAAGGCGCTGACTGGCACCCAGGCCTGACGCCGCCGGCGCCGGCCCCGCAGGGGGCCGGCGCGCCACTCCTCACCCAGTGCCGATGCAGCGTTTCCATCCCTTCCTTGCCGCCGTCGCCCTCCTGCTGGGGGGACCGGCGGCTCTCGTTGCCCAGGAACCGACGCCGGAGCCCCAGGCTCCTCCCATCGTCGACAGCATCGTCGTCGAGGGGAACTCGCGTCTCACCCCCGCGCAGGTCATCGGCACCGCCGGGCTGGTGGTTCGCCAGCCGGTCAACTACCGCGACATCCAGCGCGCCATCACCAATCTCTTCCGCACCGGCCAGTTCGACGACGTGGTCGTGGAACAGCGGACCGCGGGCGACAAGCTGGTGCTGGCGCTCAAGGTGAAGGAGCGGCCGGTGCTCGAGCGGTGGGCGGTGCGCGGGGTGGAGCACCTTTCCGAAGGCTCGGTGAAGGGCCGGGTGAAACTGGTCGAAGGCCGCCCGCTCGACCGCAACGTGGTGGAGCAGTCCCGGGCATCGATCGACTCGCTGTACAAGGACGCCGGTTACTACGCGGCCGCCGTGAAGGTGCTCGAGTTGCCCCAGCCCGGCGGGAAGGTCCGGGTGGTGTTCGACGTGAACGAGGGCAGCCGCGTCGCGATCAGCCAGGTCGCCGTCTCGGGCAACAAGCGCTTCCCCGACAAGGCGGTGGTGAAGCAGATGTCCACCCGCCCCGAGGGATTCTGGTGGTTCCAGAGCGGCGAGTACGATGAAGACAAGCTGGAGCAGGACGTGCGCGAGCGGCTGCCGGGCTGGTACGCCGACCGCGGCTTCGTGGACTTCCAGGTGACCCGCGACTCGCTGTCCGCGGACAGCGCGAGCGGCAAGGCCACGCTGCATCTGAACGTCGATGAGGGTCAGCAGTACCTGGTGGGGACCTTCGACATCGAAGGGAACCGGCGGTTCTCCACCGAGGAGCTGATGGCGTACTACCCCTTCGGCCCGGTCAACCGCGCGGGCGTGCCGCTGGGCGGGCCCAGGCCGTTCAATCGCTCCGAGTGGGAGGCCGCGACCGAAAAGGTCGGGAACCTCTACGCCAACAATGGCTACATCTATGCCCAGGTGACGCCGAGGGAGGTCCGCCGGACCGGGCCCGACGGCAAGCCGTACATCGACCTGGGCTGGGTCATCCGGGAGGGCTCGCCCGCGACGATCAACAAGATCGAGATCGTGGGCAACGACGTGACCCACGAGCGGGTGATCCGCGAGGCGATCGTCATGCTCCCGGGCGACCTGTTCAGCCGGGAGCGGCTCATCCGCTCCTACCAGAACGTCTCGAACCTCGGGTTCTTCCAGCAGCCGCTCCCGTCTCCCGACGTGAAGCCGTCGGAGAACGGCGTGGACGTGGACATCGTCTTCCGGGTGGAGGAGCGCCGGACCGGCAACATCAACTTCGGCGCCTCGCTGGGCCAGGGCACCGGCGTCGGCGGCTTCCTCGGGCTGGAGGAGCCCAATCTCTTCGGACGCGGCAAGCGCGGCCGGCTCCAGTGGCAGTTCGGGAAGAACATCAACGACTTCACGCTGAGCTACACCGATCCCAACATCCGGGAGAGCCGGATCTCAGGGACGGTGTCGCTCTTCGACAGCCGGGCGCGCTTCACGGTGGGCGACCTGGGGCGGCGGAAGCAGACCGGCGGCTCGGTGCAGCTGGGCTTCCCGTTCTTCGGCTCGCGCTACACCCGTCTCTTCACTTCGTACTCCTTCCAGCGCATCCGCTACACCGGCGGCTCGGCCGACCTGCGGGAGCGCTTCCGGTGCACCAGCTGCACCCGCTCCACGGTCGGCACCAGCCTCCTGCGCGACACCCGTTTCGGCCTGCCCTTCGCCACCGGAGGCTCCCTCACCCAGGTGAGTGGGGAGCTGAACGGCGGTATCCTGGGGGGGACAGGCAATTACCGGAAAGTGGACTTGGAGGGCCGCTGGTACGCCCCCCTGGGGAGCATGGGGAGCGGCGGGGAGTTCGGCGGCGGGGTCCAGTTCGTGCTAGGAATCACCGCCAAGTCCGGTTTCATCTTCGGGGACGCCGGCCCGTTCTTCACGGAGCTGTACTCCCTGGGTGGTGTGCAGTTCGGCATCCCGCTCCGGGGCTACGACGAGTTCGCCATCACGCCGAACGGGTTCGACCCCCAGGCGAGCGGCAACCAGGCGAGCCCGGACGCGTTCGGCAAGTCGTTCGCGGCCTTCACGGTCGAAGCGGGGGCGCGGATCAGCCAGTCGCTCTACGTGAGCACGTTCTTCGACGCGGGCAACGTCTATCGCTCTGCCCGGCAGTGGGACCCCACCCGGCTGTTCCGTGGGGCGGGCTTCGGCGCGGCGGTGATCTCGCCGCTGGGTCCCATCGGGGTGGACATCGGCTACGGATTCGACCGGGTGGACGGGCAGGGCCGTCCGGATCCCGGCTGGCAGCTGCACTTCAAACTGGGGAATTTCTTCTAGTGGATCGCACCTTTCATCGGGAGCCGAGCATGAAGCTGTTCGTCGTGGGAGCCTGGATCGCGTCCTTCACACTGCTGGGAGCGGGCGGAGCCGCCGCACAGCAGAGCGGAGGGAAGGTCGCCTACGTCAACACCCAGGCCATCCTCAAGCAGACGCCAGGGTATGCCCAGGCGGAGTCGACGTTCACCCGGGAGATCGAGACCTTCCGGGTCGAGGTGCAGAAGCTCCAGGCGAGCCTGGACTCCGCGGCCTCGGACTTCGAGCAGAAGTCGGTCATGCTGAGCCCGACCCAGCGCGAAGCCAAGCGCAAGGAGCTGACCGCGCAGCAGCAGAAGCTGGAACAGCGGACCCAGGAGCTGCAGCAGAAGGCCGCCTCGCGCGAGCGGGAGCTGCTCGAGCCGATTCAGACCAAGGTCAACAGCGTGATCGAAGGCGTTCGTGCGGCGGGGAACTACGCCATCATCTTCGACGTGAGCGCCCCCAACAGCGGCATCGTGACCGCCGACAAGTCGCTGGATCTGACCCAGCGCGTCCTTCAGCAGCTCAAATCCGGCAGCTGAGCGCGTGACGTCGGTGGGGCTCACCGCGCAGGCGGTCGCCGACATTGTCGGTGGCCGCCTGCTTGGCGATGGGGGGGTGCGTCTCAGCGCGATCGGCCCGATCGATCGGGCCGGACCCGGCGCGCTCACGCTCGCCGTCTCTCCGCGGTACGCCGCCGAGCTGGCCGCGTCACGGGCCGGGGCCGTGCTGGTTCCTCCCGCGCTGGCGGACGCGGACGCGGGGCCGCCGGCCCGGATCGTCGTCGGCGACCCCTACGGGGCCATGGTGCTGGTGATCGCCCGGCTCTTTCCGCCGGTGGCGCCCACGCCGGGCATCGATCCCACCGCCCGCCTCGGTCCCGGGTGCGAGCTTGGCGCCGGCGTCACCATCGGACCGTTCGTGGTGCTCGGCCGGGGGGTGCGGCTCGGCGACCGGTGCCGGCTGGGGGAAGGGGTCTCCCTGGGCGACGGGGTCACGGTCGGAGAGGACACCCGGATGGATGCGCGTGTGGTCTGCTACCCCGGTGCCCGGATCGGCCGCCGGGTGGTGCTCAAGGCCGGAGCGGTGATCGGCGGCGACGGGTTCGGGTATCTTTCCCGCGGCTCGGGCCACGAGCGCATTCCCCACGTGGGCGCCTGCGTCATCGAGGACGACGTGGAGATCGGCTCCAACTCGTGCGTGGATCGCGGCAGCCTCGACGACACGGTGGTCGGCAGGGGGACCAAGGTGGACAACCTGGTCCACGTGGGCCACAACGTGCGGATCGGCGAGCGGTGCCTGCTCATGGCCGGGGTCGGCGTCGCCGGAAGCACCCATCTCGGCAACGACGTGATTCTCGCGGGCCACGTCGGCGTCACCGATCATCTCACGATCGGAGACCGGGCTCAGGTGGCCGCCAAGAGCGCGGTGATCGGCAACGTGCCGGCGGGCTCGGTATTCAGCGGCCATCCCGCCCGGCCGAACCGGCAGGTCCTGAGAGCGCAGGCGGCGCTCTACCGTCTGGCGCCGATCGTCGGCGAGCTGGAGAGCCTGGTCGCGGAGAGACGACGGGATGCCTAGACGCACGCTGGCGAGCCAAGCCGTGATCGAAGGCATCGGTCTGCACACCGGCGCGCATGTCACCGCCACCTGCATGGGCGCCACGGCGGGACAGGGAATCGTGTTCCGCCGGGTGGACCTTCCCGGCGCGCCCGAGGTGCCTGCCCGGCTCTCCCAGGTGCGCTCCACCGAGCGGCGCACGGCGCTGGGTGACGCCCCCGGCACGGTGGAGACGGTGGAGCATCTGCTCGCCGCGGCGGCCGCGCTCGCGCTCGACGACCTGACCGTGGAGCTCACCGGTCCCGAGCCGCCGATCGGCGACGGGTCGTTCGAGCCGTACCTGACGGCGCTGCGCGCCGCCGGCGTGGCCGACCAGGCGGGCGAGCCGGTGGTCTACAAGGTCACGGCCCCGTTCCAGCTCACCGAGGGAGAGTCCACCTACGTGGTGGCCCCGGCGGCCTCGCTGCGTCTCACGACCACCATCGAGTGGCCCCATCCGCTCATCGGCCGGCAGTCCGGAAGCTACGACATCACGCCCGAGGCCTTCGCCCGCGACCTCGCCCCGGCGCGCACCTTCGGCTTCGTGCGCGAGGCGGAGGCGCTTCGCGCCCGCGGCCTGGCGCAGGGTGCCGACCTCGACTCCACCCTGATACTCTCCGACGACGGTCTGGTCGGGGGCGAGCTGCGCTGGCCCGACGAATTCGTGCGGCACAAGGCGGGGGACATTCTGGGCGACCTCGCGCTGGTGGGGGGCCGGGTCGAGGCCCACATCGTCGCGAGCAAGCCGAGCCACCAGGGCAACATCGCGCTGGCCCGTTGGCTTCGCCGGACCGGACAGCGCGTCGGAGGCACCGCGATGGACATCGGCAGGATCCTGGACGTGATTCCGCACCGCTATCCCTTCCTCCTGGTGGACCGCATCATCGAGGTGGAGGGGACCACGCGGATCGTCGGGATCAAGAACGTGACGATCAACGAGCCGTTCTTCCAGGGCCACTTCCCGGGCCATCCGATCATGCCGGGCGTGCTGATCATCGAGGCGATGGCGCAGGTGGGCGGCATGCTCCTGCTCGGCACGATCGAGGACCCGGACCAGAAGGTCGTGTATTTCATGTCGCTCGACAACGTGAAGTTCCGCCGGCCGGTGCTGCCCGGCGACCAGCTGCGGTGCGAGCTGGAGATGCTGCAGAATCGCGGGCGCACCTGCCGGATGAAGGGCGTGGCGTACGTGGACGGCAACGTCGTCGCGGAAGCGGAGATGATGGCCCGGGTGGTGGATCGGTGATCACCGCCATCCACCCGACGGCGATCGTCGACCCCTCGGCCGAGCTGGGCGAAGGAGTCGAGATCGGCCCCTGGGTGCTGGTGGGTCCGGGCGTCACGGTGGGCGACCGCTGCCGGATCGGCCCCCGGGCACGGCTGCAGCGCAACGTCCGGCTGGCCGCGGGCGTCTGCGTGGGCGACGGCTCCATCCTCGGCGGCGATCCCCAGGATCTCAAGTTCAGGGGCGAGGAGACCTGGGTGGAGGTGGGGGAAGACACCATCATCCGGGAATATTCCACGATCAACCGCGCGACGTCGGCCACCTACCGCACCGTGGTGGGCGCCCGATGCTTCATCATGACGTACGTGCACCTGGCGCACGACTGCCACGTGGGCGACGACGTCACGATCGCCAACGGCACCCAGTGCGCCGGACACGTCACCATCCACGATCGCGCGGTGCTGAGCGGGCTGAATGCGATTCACCAGTTCGTGACCATCGGAACCTACGCGTTCGTGGGCGGGGGCTCACGAGTGAACCAGGACATCCCGCCCTACGTGAAGGCCGTGGGCAACCCGATGGAGCTCTACGGGCTCAACTCCATCGGATTGCAGCGCGCCGGATTCTCCGGCGAGACCATCGCGGCGCTCAAGCGGGCCTATCGGCTGTTCTTCAACTCCGACCTGAATCTGTCCCAGGCGCTCGAGCGGGCCCGTGCGGATCTTCCGCCGCTGCCGGAGGTCGAGCGCTTCATCGACTTCGTGGAGTCGTCCGAGCGGGGGGTGCCGGCGTGAGTCGACAGCTGCCCGTCGGGGTGATCGGTGTCGGCGCCCTCGGGCGGCACCATGCCCGCCATCTCGCCCAGCTCGACGGCGCTCGCCTGGTGGGCGTCACCGACGCGGACCCTGATCGCGCCCGCGCCGTCGCCGCCGAGCTGGAGACGGAGGCCTGCGACCTCGAGGCGCTGCTCGAGCGGGTCGAGGCCGTCACGGTCGCGGTACCGACTCCGGCCCATGCCGAGGTCGGCCTGCGCGCGCTGGAGCGCGGCATCCCGGTGCTGATGGAGAAGCCGCTGGCGGCGACGCTCGCCGAGGCCGACCAGCTCATCGCGGCGGCGGCCGCGACCGGGGTGCAGCTGCAGGTGGGTCACATCGAGCGCTACAACCGCGCGATCCGCGCGGCGGAGCCCTACCTCGACGGGCCACGGTACATCGAGAGCCAGCGGCTGGCGCCGTTCCAGCCCCGCGGCACGGACGTCGCCGTAGTCCTCGATCTGATGATTCACGATCTCGATCTGGTGCTGCACCTGACCGGCGGGGCGGAGGCGACGGAAGTGCGGGCGTCCGGACTCTCCGTGCTTTCCTCGCATCTCGACATGGCGAACGCGCGGGTGGAGTTCGCCAACGGGGCGGTGGCGTTGGCCACGGCCTCCCGCGTCTCCCGCGAGCGAGTCCGCCGCCTGCGCCTCTTCCAGCCCAACGGATACCTCTCGCTGGACCTGGCCACGGGGGGTGGCGAGTTCATGCGGCTCCGGAGCGACTGGCGGCCGGGCACCGGCACCCAGCTCTCCGACGTGGTGGAGCGGCTGGTGCTTCAGGCGCCGGAGGCGGATGCGCTTCGGCTCGAGCTGCAGAGCTTCGTGCACGCGGTGCGCGGGGACCGTGAGGTCGTCGTGGGTGGGGCGGAGGGCAGGGCGGCGCTCGCGCTGGCGCTTCGAGTCGCGGCCGTGGTGCAGACCGCGCCGCTCGCCGCCCCCGCGGCGGGATGATCGCCCGCGCCGGACCCCGCATCTTCGTATCCGCCGGCGAGCCTTCGGGCGATCTCCACGGAGCCGGCGTGGTGCGGGCACTGCGCGAGCGGTATCCCGACGCGACGATCGAGGCCTTGGGAGGTCCCGGGATGGCGCAGGCCGGAGCCCGGGTCCGCTACCCCATGGAAGGCCTGGCGGCGTTCGGGGTGGTCGAGATCGTGAGCAAGCTCGGCGCGCACTGGCGCTTGCTGCGGTCCCTGCGGCAGGATTTCCGCGCCGGCCGGTACGACCTCGTCATTCTCATCGACTATCCCGGCTTCCATCTGCGCGTCGCCGAGGCGGCGCGGGCCGCCGGCACCAAGGTGCTCTACTACATCGCGCCCCAGCTGTGGGCCTGGCGGCCGGAGCGCGCCCGCCGGCTCGCCGCCGCGGTGGACCGCCTGGCCGTGGTGCTCCCCTTCGAGCAGCCCTTCTTCGGCCGGCTGGGCCTTCGGAGCGACTACGTGGGACACCCGCTGGTGGACCGGAGCCCTTCGCCCACGCGGGCGGCGGCCCGCGAGAGCCTGGGAATCCCGCCGGGAAGCACGGTGCTCGGGCTCTTTCCCGGGAGCCGGGGCCAGGAGATCAGGCGGCTGTGGGGGCCGTTCCGGGACGCGGCGGCGCAGCTGCTCCGCGAGTCGCGCTGCGACCGGGTCATCGTGGCGGGAACGGAGTGGGGTGAGTATTCCGATCCCGGCGCGGCGGAGATCGTTCGCGGCGACCCGGCGCGGCTGCTGGCGGCGGCCGACGCGGCGCTGGTCAAGTCGGGCACGACGACGTTGGAGGCGGCGCTCGCGGGCACACCGATGGCGGTGGCATACAAGGTCCACCCGCTGACCTACCGCGTGTTTCAGCGGCTGCGCACGGTGCAGTGGGTCAGCCTGGTGAATTTGGTGGCGGAGCGTGAGGTGGTGCCGGAGCTGCTGCAGGACCGCGCCGAGGCCGGGGCGCTCGCCGAGGCGCTGCGGCCGCTGCTGGATCCCCTCGATCCGCGCACCGTCGCGCAGCACGAGGGCTTCGCGCTGGTGCGCCGCCGCCTGGGTCAGCCCGGCGCCACGACGCGGGTGGTCGCGCTCGCCGGGGAGCTGCTCGGGGCGTGAAGCTCAAGGTTCCGCCCGCCGCGGCGCGCGCGCTCGCCGCGCCGGCGATGCGGCTGCTGGCGAGGTCCTGGCGCATCCGCACCGAGCACGAGGAGCGCTGGCGCCCGCTGTTCGAGGCGAAGCGGCCCCACGTGTTCCTGCTTTGGCACGAGGCGCTGCTCCCGCTGCTCTGGCAGCATCGGGGACAGGGCATCGTCATCGTGGTGAGCGAGAATCGTGACGGGCAGTACCTCGCCGACTTCGCCGCCGCGCTCGGCTACCGCGCGGTGCGCGGGTCCAGCTCGCGCGGGGCCGCCCGGGCCCTGCTCGGGGCGGTCAGGGAGCTGCGGGCGGGGCGGGCCGTGGCGTTCACCCCGGACGGGCCGCGGGGGCCGCGCCGCGAGCTCAAGCCTGGGGTCGTGGCGGCGGCCCAGCGCCTCTCTCAACTATCTGCTCACCTCGCACGTCTGGC
>CAMPKP010000045.1 GCA_946887295.1 uncultured Gemmatimonadota bacterium
AGGTAGGGCCCTCCTTCTCGGGAAACGCGGCCTGCATCGGGATGCGCTCCCCGAAGAACGTCTTGGCTCGGCGGAGCACCTCGGCTCCATCCAGCGCCGTCACTGCCTCGAAGACCATCGTGCGCTCATGAATTGGAAGAATCGGCCGAATCGCCGGGGAAATATACCTCGGCCACGCTCACGTCGGCCTGCCAGGGCGGCCGCCGCCGAAGAATGTCGCGCAACCCGGGCTTCCGGCGCAGCACGAGCACCAGGTCGCCCGGCGGCGGCTCGGCGACGCCCTCCAGCGTGAGAAAGGCCGGGAGCGTCGCACCGGCCGGCACCTCGATCCGGTAGAAGCGGCCGCGCCACCGGACCGGCACCGTAGCCGGCGGCGCCGGGACCAGCCGGTCGAGAAACACGTCGTCGTCGACGCGGTAGGCATCCTCGCCGGCGGGCTCGCCGTCGAGGTAGAAGAGCGGATCGAACGCCTCGCCGTCCTGCCGCGCGAAGTTCTGCTCCACGGCCCGGTCGAACGCCTCGAGCGCCGGCGCGCGCGCCCGCCACTCGAGATGGTGGCGCAGCTCGTGGGTCAGCGTCTCCCACGCCTCCTCCCGCCAGTCGAAGCCCTCCTGAAGCCCGGCCAGCGCGGCGAACGAGCCGTGGTAGAGCACGATCCGGCTCTGGATCCCTTCGACGGATTCGCCGTCGGCCGCAGGCAGCGGGATGCATTCGCCCAGGGTGTAGATCTCGGCGCGGTCGGGGTGCGGAATGGCGCGGGGCGAGACCGAGATCTCGGCGACGCCCTGCATGAAATCGGCGGGAACCTCGTCGGCGATGCGGCGGACCATGGCCTCGAAGTCGGCGAGTCGCACGGCGGAGACCGCGATGTCAGCTCGGCCGATCGACTCAGGCGGACACTCGAGCATCCTGCCCGCTGATCCGCTCGGCCACGAAGTCCGCCACCCGGTCCATCGACACCCTCTCCTGCTGCATCGAGTCCCGATGCCGGACCGTCACGGTCCCCTCGGATACGGTTTCCCCGTCCACCGTGATCCCGAAGGGAGTCCCCGCCTCGTCCATCCGCCGGTATCGGCGTCCGATCGCCCCGCTGTCGTCGTAGAAGGCGGTGAAGCGGCGCTTCAGGTCGTGATAGAGCGAGGTGGCGATCTCGGGCATGCCGTCCTTCTTCACCAGCGGGAACACCCCCGCCTTGATCGGTGCGATGGCGGGATGGAGGCCCAGCACGACGCGGGTCTCCCCCTCGACCTGCTCCTCGCGGTAGGCGTCCACCAGCAGGGTGAGGGTGACCCGGTCCGCTCCGGCCGACGTCTCCACGATGTACGGCAGGTAGCGCTCATTGGTCGCCTGCTCGAAGTACTCCAGCTTCTTTCCGGAGAACTCCTGGTGCCGGCCGAGGTCGAAGTCCCCCCGGTTGTGCACGCCCTCGATCTCCTGCCAGCCGAAGGGAAACTCGTACTGGACGTCGAAGGCGGCGCGGGCGTAGTGGGCCAGCTCGTCGGGGCCGTGCTGGTGCCAGCGGAGCCGGTCCGGATCGAGGCCCAGGTCCCGGTGCCACTGCATCCGCCACTCCCGCCACCGCTCGAACCACTCCTCGTCGGTCCCGGGCTTCACGAAGAACTGCATCTCCATCTGCTCGAACTCCCGGGTCCGGAAGATGAAGTTGCCCGGCGTGATCTCGTTGCGGAACGCCTTCCCGATCTGCGCGATGCCGAAGGGGATCTTCTGGCGCGAGCTCTGGAGCACGTTGAGGTAGTTGACGTAGATGCCCTGGGCGGTCTCGGGACGGAGATACACCACCGCCGCCTGCTCCTCCACCGGCCCCATGAAGGTCTTGAACATGAGGTTGAAGAGCCGGGGCTCGGTCAGGGTGCCCTTGCTGCCGCACACCGGGCACTGGGCGTCGGGCTGTCCGGGGGTGCCCTTGATGCGAGGGTCGTCGGCCCGGAAGCGGTTCTTGCAATGCCGGCAGTCCACCAGCGGATCGGTGAAGCCGGCCACGTGGCCGGAGGCCTCCCATACCCGGGGATGCATCAGGATCGCCGCGTCGAGCCCCTCGATGTCGTCCCGCGCGTGCACCATCGCCTGCCACCAGCGGTCCTTGACGTTCTTCTTGAGCTCCACGCCGAGCGGGCCGTAGTCCCAGACCGATCCGAGCCCGCCGTAGATCTCGGAGGACTGGAAGACGAATCCCCGGCGCTTGCAGAGGGAGACCAGCTTGTCCATCAGGGTGGTGTCGGCCATGATCGCAGATCTATGGAAGGAGGGAGTGGCGGATCGGGGTGCATAATAGGCGCTCCCGTCCCGGGCGGCCACCCGACCGTCGGGAGGGCTGAGCGGCGACCTCGAACATGCTAGAAGCAAGGTGCCATAACTTTAATCTATGCAGCCAGTTGACGCGACTGACCGACCGGGGCCAACTCAGGAGGCCGAGCCGGGTGCCGACGATTTCCCGGTCCGTTTCTTTTGCAGGATGTCGCCCACGATCAGCTCCCCGTGCCCCCGGGAGTTCTCGATGAAGAGCCGGTTCGCGTCGTTGCCGCTCGCGATGACACCGGCGAGGTAGACCCCCGGGACTGGCGTCGCCATGGTGGCCTCGTCGTGGGTGGGGATCCCGGTCGCCGGGTCCACCGGCACGCCCAGTCGCTTCAGCATCGTGGTGTCGGCATGGTAGCCGGTCATGGCGAGCACCGCGTCCGCGGGGAGGCATTCGACCGCGCCCGACCGGGACACGATCTCCACTTCCGTCGGGGTGACGGCCCGCACCCGCGAGCCCCAGCGGACGCCGATACTCCCCTCCTTCACCCGGTTCACGATATCCGGCAGCACCCATGCCTTCACCGTCTTGTCGAACCCCTCGCCGAAGTGCACCAGGGTCACGATCGCCCCGGCGCGCCAGCACTCGAGCGCCGCGTCCACGCTGCTGTTCCCCGCCCCGATCACCACGACCCGCCGCCGCCAGTACGGGTGACCCTCGGAGAAGTAGTGCACGACGTGCGGCAGCTCCTCGCCCGGGATACCGAGGAAGTTGGGGTTGTCGTAGTAGCCCGTGGCGAAGACCACGTTCCGGGCGCGATAGGCCGTCTCGTCGTGGGGACGGCGGACCTCCACCAGGAACGTGCCGTCGGTCTCCCTCGTCACGTCCACCACCTCCTCGGACGGCCGCACGTCCAGCCCGTAGTGCTCGGCGACCCGGCGATAGTAGATGAGCCCGTCCCGGCGGGTGGGCTTCTCGTGGCTGGCGATGAAGGGGATCTCCCCGATCTCGATCCGCTCGGGCGTCGAGAAGAAGGTCATGCTGAGAGGATACCGCTCGATCGTGGACACGATCGTCCGGCGGTCCAGCAGCACGCACGAGAGCCCCGCCTTGCTCGCGGCGATGCCCACGGCGAGGCCGCAGGGGCCGGCCCCGACGACCAGGGCGTCAGTCACGCTGCTCCACCTCGATGATCTGGTCGCGGCGGGTTCCCACGCTCACGTAGCGCACCGGCACCCCCGAAAGCTCCTCCAGCCGGTCGAGATAGGCCCGTGCCTGGGCGGGCAGATCGCTCAGCTTGCGCGCGCCTCCCGTCGGGCGGTTCCATCCGGGGAGCACCTCGTACTTGGGCTCGACCCGGCCAAGCGCCTCCACCTCGGCGGGCATCTCGTCGCATGCCGCCCCATCGATGCGGTAGGCGGTGCAGACCGGGATCTCCTCGAATCCATCCAGCACGTCGAGCTTGGTGACGGCGAGCCCGGTGAGCCCGTTCACCCGCGCGGCGTACCGCACCACGGTGGCATCGAACCAGCCGCAGCGCCGCGGCCTTCCGGTGACCGCCCCGAATTCTCCGCCGACCTCCCGCAGGCGGTCGCCGTACGGGCTGGGCGCCTCGGTCGGGAGTGGGCCATTGCCGACCCGAGTGGTGTACGCCTTCACCACGCCGAGCACGCCGTGAATGAGCGTCGGCCCGATCCCCGCGCCCACCGCGGCGCCGCCCGCGGTCGTGTTCGAAGAGGTGACGAAGGGGTAGGTACCGTGATCCACGTCGAGCAGCGAGCCCTGCGCCCCTTCGAGCAGCACGCGCTTGCCGCTGCGCACGGCCCGGTCCACCAGGAGCCCGGTGTCGGCGGTCAGTGGAAGGATGCGCGGTGCCAGCCGCTCCAGCAGCTCCACGTGCTGGTCCACTGAGGCGCGCTCCGGCGCGCCCATCATCTCGAGCAGCCGGTTGGCCCGCTGGACCCGGTCCGCCACCAGCGGTCGGGCACACTCCAGATGGCGGAGATCGGTGACCCGGATACCCCGACGGCCGTACTTGTCCTCGTAGGCGGGCCCGATTCCGCGTCCCGTGGTCCCCAGGTTCTGGCTCTTCTCGCTGGCGGCGTCCAGCAGCTTGTGCAGCGGCAGCACGAGGTGGGCGCGATCGGAGACGAAGATCCTTCCCTCCGTCGAGATGCCCCGGGCCGCGAGCTGGTCGAGCTCGCCGAAGAAAGTCTCGGGCTCGAGCACGACGCCGTTCCCCACCACACAGGTGACTCCCGGGTGGAGTATGCCCGAGGGGATCTGTCGCAGGATGAACTGGGTATCGCCGATGACGACGGTGTGGCCCGCGTTGGCGCCGCCCTGGTAGCGCACCACCAGGTCGGCCCGCTCGGCGAGCACATCCACCAGCTTTCCCTTGCCCTCGTCGCCCCACTGCGCGCCGACGACCACCAGACAGGTTGTCCTGCCGTCGAACATGTGTCCCCCATGAGCAACGAAAAGAGCCCCTCGCGGGGCTCCAGCATCCTCGGGCAAACGTATGCGGGGCCGCGCGAAAGGTCAATTCACCGCGATGGCCCGGCCGACTCGCTCGGCCGGCTCCAGCGACAGGCTCTCGGGCACGTCGGCGGGCGTGTGGATCACCCGCAGCGTGCGCCAGGTCAACCGGCCCACTGTGACCGCCCTGGCCCCGGCCCGGGCCAGCGGCAGGCTGTCCACCAGGATGCCGAGCGGAAGCCGCCGAGTCCGGACCGGCAGTCCCAGCGGGCGCAGCTGCGCCGCGACGCCGGCCGCGGCCCCTGCCCCTCGCGGATCGTGGCTCACGACGAACAGGAGGCCGTGGTCGTCGATCGTGTCGATGTTGACCACGTCGATCCCCTCGAGGCTCCCCTGCGCCCCGGCGAACACTCGCGCGCCGACCAGACCGAACTCCTCGCCTCCGGTGATCAACACGCCGCTCCCCTCATCGGCCGAGGCCTCCGCGAAGGCCAGGGCGGCGATCACGCCGCTGCCGTTGTCTCGCGCTCCTCTCGAGGTCCCCCGCAGCCGCCCCCTGCCCGCGAGAGCGCCTGCCAGGACCGCGAGTGCGACACCGGCCGTGCCCAGCGCGGGAGGAATCGGGCCCCACAGCCGCGCCACGGCCACGGCGCCGGTCACGGTGATGGCGGCGGCGAGAGTCCAGATCGCCACGAGCCGGCCGGCCATGGATTGGGCCTGCGCCTTGGTATCGAGGTGGGCGACGATCCAGCGACGGACCGCCGCCTGCGGGCGCACCGCGACCAGGTTGGCGTCTTCCCGCGCCTCGCCGAACGTGAGCCAGCCGGCACCGACCCCCACCGCGAGACAGATGGTGGCGAGGAGCATGATCGCCCAGACCGCGAGCGCCCCCGCGGCGGGCACGGCGGGCAGCGTGAGGAGAGGAAGCGCGAGGAGCGCGGCGGCGCCGATTCCGGCGCCGAGAATCGGCATGCCGAGCAGCGCGGAGGGATGGAACCGGAATCGCTGGAGTGAGACCGTGTAGCCGAGCGAGGTCAGATGGTCCGCCACCGCCGCCCGGGCCCGCTCGGCCTCGGGTGTCCCGGCCTCGCGGTGATGGGCCAGGATCCGCTCCGCGGTCTCGTGGAGGGTGGTCACTGGCGCCGGCGGATCAGCCGGAGCCCTGCTTGCCACCCCGCTTGCCGCCGGGCTGAGACGGCGTACTGAGCGCGAGCGCCGCCCTGGCGGTGTCGGCGGTGATGAGGTTGGCCCCGACCAGCTCGTCCACGTGCTGCTGGTAGGTCTGGCTGCCGTGCTGCTTGCGGCCGTCGGCCATCTGCTTCCGCAGCTCGGGGGTGCGGGCCGGGTCTCGCAGGATGTCGCGGACGGCCGGCGTGGCGATCAGCAGCTCCACCGCAGGCACCCGTCCCTTTTCCTTCTTTTCGGGCAGCAGCTGCTGGGAGACGATGGCTCGCAGCGCCTCCGCGAAGCGCATGCGGCCCACCTCGCGCTCCTCGGCCGGCATCGCCGCGATGACGCGCTCCACCGTCGCGATCACGTCGGCCGTCGGCATCGTAGCGATCACGAGGTGTCCCGTCTCCGCCGCCTTGATCGCGGTGTCGATGGCCTCGGCGTCGGCCATCTCCCCCAGCACCACCACGTCGGGATCCTGCCGCAGGGCGGCTCGGAGCCCCACCACGAGGCTCTCGGTATCCACGCCGACCTCCCGCTGGGTGATGGAGCAGCTCAGGTCCCGGTGGAGGAACTCGATCGGATTCTCGATGGTGACGACGTGCTTGTGCTGGGTCCGGTTGATGTGGTGCACCATGGCGGCCACGGTGGAGCTCTTCCCGCCCCCGCTCACCCCGGTCACCAGCACCAGGCCCCGCTCCGATTCGGCCACCTTCTCGAGGGCGTCCGGCAGGCGCAGCGACTCGATGGTGGGGACGGTGAACGGGATTACCCGCATCACGATCATGAACGAGGAGCGCTGGCGCAGCACGTTCACCCGGAAGCGCCCCACTCCAGGCATGCCCCAGGAGCAGTCGAAGTCGCGGAGCCGCTCGATCCGGGAGCGGTCCTCGTCGCTGCTGATCAGCTTCATGGCGATCGCGCGGGTCTGGTCCGGCGTGAGCCGCTGCTTGGTCAGCGCCACCAGCTTCCCGTTGATCCGGGCGCGGAAGACGTCGCCGGCCTTGATGTGCAGGTCCGACGCGCCGCGCTCGACTGCGGCTTTGATGATCTTTTCCATGGAGGACCGTGAGTCGGGGTATGGATGACAGCTACGTCACCGCGACTTCCCGTCGCGGCATGAAGCCCATTCGCTCCCTGACCTCCCGCATGGTCTCCGCCGCGATTCGCCGCGCCGAGGCCGCGCCATCGGCCAGAATCTCGTCGACCATCTCGGGCCGCTCCTGCAGCGACATCGCCCGCTCCCTGATCGGGGCGAGGGTGCGGATCATGTTGTCCGCCAGCACCCGCTTGCAGTCGAGGCAGCCCCACTTCGCGCCCCGGCAGTTGTCGGCCACCGTCGCCACCGTCTCGGGGGGCGAGAAGTAGCGGTGCAGGTGATAGATGTTGCAGATCTCGGGAGTCCCGGGGTCCTTCCGCGTGACCCGGGCCGGATCGGTCTTCGCCGGGCGCAGCTTCTGCCAGATCTCCTCGGGCGAGTCCAGCAGGCCGATGGTGTTCCCCAGGCTCTTCGACATCTTGGCCTGGCCGTCCAGGCCCATGATCCGCTTGGCCTCGGTCAGGAGCGGCTTGGGCTCCGGGAAGTAGTCTCCCCCGTCGCCGAACTCCGCGTTCCAGCGCCGGGCGACCTCGCGGGTCAGCTCGAGGTGCTGGGTCTGGTCCTCGCCCACCGGCACGAGATCGGCCCGATAGAGCAGGATATCCGCCGCCATCAACACCGGATAATTCAGCAGCCCCGCCGGCACACTTTCGAATCGCTGGGACTTATCTTTGAACTGGGTCATCCGCTCGAGCTCGCCGATCGGCGTGACGGTGTTCAGCAGCCACTGGAGCTCGCTGTGCTCCGGCACGTGCGACTGCACGAACAGCACCGATCGCGCAGGATCGATGCCGCAGGCGAGCAGGCCGATTGCCATCTCGCGCGTCCGGCCCGACAGGCTGGCCCGGTCGTATTTGCCGGTGATGGCGTGCAGGTCAACGACGCAAAAAATGCAGTCGTAGGTGAGCTGAAGATTGACCCAGTTCTGCACCGCTCCCAGCCAGTTGCCGATGTGCAGCTCGCCGGAAGGTTGGATTCCCGAGAATATGCGCGCCATGCCCGGCAAGTTACCCGGTTCCAGCAGGGCCAACAAGACGGTGTCCTCCTTGGACTTACTGCATCTGGCCCGGATCGCGGCCGAGCGGGCGGCCGAGTATCTCCGGGGGGTCGAGCGGCCGTCCGACCCCGGCCGGTGGACCCAGAAGGGAAGCCGGGATTTCGTGACCGAGGTGGATCGGACCGCCGAACGCATCGTCGCCGAGGTGCTGCTGGCCGCCGAGCCCGGCGCGCGCATCGTAGGCGAGGAATTGCAGCCGGAGGTAGTGACCGGCGGATTGGTATGGATCGTGGATCCGCTGGACGGCACCACCAACTTCCTGCACGATTTCCCGAGCTATGCGGTATCCATCGCGGGGGCGCTGGACGGAGCGCTGGAGGCGGCGGCGATCGCGGACGTGCCGAGCGGGGCCACCTATACCGCCTCACGAGGCGGCGGTGCGTGGCTCGGCGATCGGCGGCTCGCCGTGTCGGCCATCGGGGATCCCGCGTTCGCCCTCATCGGCACCGGCTACCCGTTCAAGGACACCAGCCGGATCGAGGAGTACTTTCGCCAGTTCAGGCTGGTCGCGGAGCGCACCAGCGGCATGCGGCGCCCGGGGGCGGCCTCGCTCGACCTGGCGCATGTCGCCGCGGGGAGATTCGACGGGTTCTGGGAGCAGCAGCTCTCCGCCTGGGACATCGCGGCGGGCACGCTGCTGATCCGCGAGGCGGGCGGCGTCGTGACCGACTTCGCGGGACGGGACGTGGGCATCGAGCACACCGGCGTCGTCGCGGGGAATCCGGCGATCCACGGCTGGCTTCTGGAACTGATGGGCGCAGATGGCTACGACACGGCGGGCTGAATCGGCCGAGGAGCGACACATGTCGGATGGCAGCATGCCAACCCGCAGCAGCTCGATAGACGAATGGGCCCAGGCCATCGCCCGGCCCAGGATCGCCCCGGCCGGCGGGTCCGCGGCCGCGCTGGCGGGCGTGACCGCCGCCGCGCTGGTCGAGATGGTCGCCGCGCTCACCGTCTCCCGCGAGAAGTACGCGCTGGTCCACGAGGAGGCCAAGGCGGCGCGGGCCCGGGCCGAGGGGCTGCGGCAGGAGCTGCTGATTCTCGCGTCGGCCGACGCCGGGTCGCTCGAGCGCTTCGAGCAGGCGCTGGCGCTTCCGCGGGGGAGCGATGCCGAACGCGAGCTGCGCGAGCGGCGGAAGCGTTCCGCGCTCCGGGAAGGCGCCGAGATCCAGCGCGATGTCCTGGCTGCCTGTGCCGAGCTGGCGGCGCTGGGTCTCGCGATGGTCGAGCGAGGCCTCCAGAGCGCCCGCGGCGATGCGGGCACCTCCGTCTTCCTGGCGGCCGGCGCGGCCAGGAGCGCGTACGGGGCGGTCCGGGCGAGCCTGGAGGGTGAGCCGGCGGGCTCGGAGCTCGAGGGAATCGCCGCGGGCGCGGCGGCGAAGCTGCGCGAGGTGGAGGAAGTCGAGCGGCTGGCCGGACGTCTGCTGGACGACCCGCCGGAGCAGGTCAGACCGCGGTGAGGATCCGCGGCCCGTTGGCGGTGATGGCCACGGTGTGCTCGAAGTGGGCCGAGAGGCTGCCGTCGGTGGTGACCACGGTCCACTTGTCGCCGAGGGTCCGGGTCGCGGGGCTTCCCAGGGTGATCATCGGCTCGATGGCCAGCGTCATGCCCTCGAGCAGTCGCGGCCCGCGGCGCGGCGAGCCGTAGTTGGGAATCTGCGGCTCCTCGTGAAAGCGGCTTCCGATGCCGTGGCCCACCAGCTCCCGCACCACCCCGTATCCCGCCCCTTCCGCGACCTGCTGCACCGCGTGCCCGATGTCGCCCACGTGATTCCCCACGCGCGCCTGGGCGATGCCGGCGGCCAGCGAGTCGCGGGTCACCTGCATCAGCCGCTCGGCTTCCGGGCTGACCTGCCCCACGGGGATCGTTGTGGCGGAGTCCGCGTGGAGCCCCTCGAGCTGCACGCCCACGTCCACGCTGACGATGCTGCCCTCCGAGAGGGCTCGGCGGGCCGAGGGGATCCCGTGGACGATCTCCGCGTCGATCGAGGTGCAGAGCGTCTTGGGGAACCCGTAGAGACCCTTGAACGACGGCACCGCGCCCTCGTGGCCCCGGATGAACTCCTCCGCGGCGGCATCGAGGTCCTCGGTCGTCATCCCGGGGCGCACGATCTCCCGCATCAGCGCGAGCGTGCCGGCGACGATCCGGCCGGCTCGCGCCATGATCTCGATCTCCCGGGCGGACTTGAGCGTGATCATTTGCCCAGCGCGCGCCTCACCCGTGCGGCGATCTCGTCGATCGTGCCCACCGCGGGAATCCGCCGCACGCCGCCCCGCTGCTCGTACCAGGCGAGGACCGGGGCGGTCTGATCCCGGTAGGCCCGGAGCCGGGTGGCGACCGCGGCCGGATCGTCGTCGGCCCGCCCCTCGATCGCCCGCCGCCGCTCCAGCCGGGAGAGGATCTCGTCGTCGCTCACGTCGAAGAAGAGGACCGCGTCCATCTTCCGATTCTTCTCCTTCAGAATCCGCTCCAGGCCCTCGGCCTGGGGGATGGTGCGCACCACGCCGTCGAAGATGACGCCCTTCGACGCCTCCGGCTTCCCCAGCTCCTCGCGGACCACGCCGAGGATGATATCGTCGCCCACCAGGTGACCGGCTTCCATCACCGACCGGGCCTCCAGGCCGAGCGGGGTCCCCCGCTTCACGGCGTCCCGGAGGAGGTCACCGGTGGCGAACTTGGGCAGACCCATGGCCTGGCCCAGGATCGCCCCCTGGGTGCCCTTCCCGGCACCGGGCGGGCCCAGCAGCAGAATGTCCATGAAGCTCCTCGAGATCGTGAAACGAAAAAAGTGAAAAGTGAAAAGGGATGCACCGGCATCCGGTCCTTTTCACCTTTCACTTTTCGCCGCTCACCCCGGTTTACATGTAGCGCTGCTGCCGGCCCCGGAACTTGACTCGCCCGGTCTTCATGAAGCCGTCGTACTTGCGCAGCGTGCGATGCTGCTCGACCTGCGCGATGGTGTCCAGCAGCACGCCGACAACGATCAGGACCGAGGTCCCGCCGAAGCCCGTGTTGGGAATGCCGAACCACTTCGAGACCAGGATCGGAAGGATCGCGATGCCGGCCAGGAAGAGGCCGCCGGGCAGCGTGATCCGGCCCAGCACGCCGTCGATGTAGTCCGCGGTGCTCGCCCCCGGTTTCACGCCCGGGATGAACCCACCCTGCTTCTTCAGGTTCTCGGCCAGGTCCACCGAGTTGAAGATGATGGACGTATAGAAGTAGCTGAACAGCAGGATCATCGCCGCGAAGGTCAGGTCGTAGGGCAGGCCGCCCGGATTGAAGAACCCGGCGAGGTCCTGCAGCACCGGATTCTGGGTGAAGCTGGCCAGGGTACCCGGGACGATGATGATGGTCTGGGCGAAGATGATCGGCATCACGCCGGCGGTGATCAGCCGGATCGGGATGAACGTCTTCTGGCCTTCGCGGATCCGGCCCCGCCCCATCACCTTGCGCGGTATCTGGATGGGGATCCGCCGGGCCGCGATGGTCATGGCCACCACCGCCGCGATCACCAGCACCAGGATGGCCAGGAAGATGATGGCCCCGAGCGCGGACACGACGCCGGTGCGGACGAACTGCAGCAGCTGGAGGCTGCCGGGCCACAGCCGCTCGAGAATCGAGAAGGTGATGAGCAAGCTCATCCCGTTGCCGATCCCCCGCTCGGTGATCTGCTCGCCGAGCCACATGACGAAGATCGCGCCGGCGGTGAGCGTCACCACCATGATGAGGCGGGACGCGAAGCCCGGGCTGGTGACGGCCCCGGGGATCGACTCGGTGAACAGCGCGAAGGTGTAGGCCTGGGACAGCGCGATGCCCACGGTCAGGTAGCGGGTCCACTGCGTGATCCGCTTCTTGCCGTCCTCGTCCTTCTGCATCTTGCCGATGGACGGCGCGATGCCGCCCGCCAGCTGGAAGATGATGGAGGCCGAGATGTAGGGCATGATCCCGAGCGCGAACACCGTGGCCCGGGAGAGGCCGCCGCCCAGCGCGTCATACAGCCCGAAGAACCCGGCGGCGGCGGAGTTCCGGATGAAATCGGCCAGCGCGGTGACGTTCACGCCCGGCGCGGCGATGTGGGCGCCGATCCGGTAGATCACCAGGATGCCGAGCGTGAAGAGGAGCTTCCGCTTCAGCTCGTCGTCGATGGCCAGATTGGGGACGCGGGGTGTGGTCAAATTACCCCTCGATCTTGCCGCCGGCCGCCTCGATCTTCGCGCGCGCCGACGCGGACAGTGCCACGCCTCGAACCGTATAGGACCGGTCGGCGTCACCGGTGCCCAGGAGCTTCACCGGCCGATCCGGCTTGCCGATGAGTCCTGCCGAATACAATGTCTCGGGGCTCACCTCGGTCGCGGCCACTTTCTTCAGCTGCGACAGGTTCACCGCCTGCGCCACCACCTTGAACGGGTTGGTGAAGCCGCGCTTCGGCAGCCGGCGGTACATCGGCATCTGGCCACCCTCGAACCCGGGATTGGTCGACCCGCCGGTGCGCGCCTTGTGCCCCTTGTGTCCCTTGCCCGAGGTCTTGCCCAGCCCGGAGCCCGGGCCGCGGCCCACCCGCTTCCGCGGCTGGGTCGAGCCCCGGGAAGGGGCGAGGTTGGACAGGGTGATCTTTTCAGCCATTTCGTTGCTCCAAACGTGAACACTAATCGGTTACGCCGGCTTGACCTCGATCAGGTGCCGCACCTTGAACAGCATCCCCCGAGCCGAGGCCGTATTGGCCACGCGGACGGTCTGCTGATGGTGGTGCAGCCCCAGCGCCTCGAGCGTGCGCCGCATGGTCTCGGGATGGCCGATGGTGGACCGGATCTGCTTCACTTCGAGCGTCTTCGCCGTGTCCTCACTGGGAATCACGGCCGCATGGTGCCGGGGGCCCTGCCGCCCGACCGCCGGATTGCGCCCCATGATCAGGCCCCCTGCCGCGGCTTGTACGCGATCTGGTCGAGCTCGACCCCGCGCTCCCGCGCCACCTGCCGGGCCGAGACCAGGCTGGTGAGGCCGTCCATCGTGGCCCGCACCATGTTGTGCGGGTTGGTGGAGCCGAGGCTCTTGGTGAGGATGTCGGTGATCCCGGCGCACTCCAGCACGGCGCGGACCGGGCCGCCGGCGATCACGCCGGTGCCGGTCGCCGCGGGCTTGAGCAGGACGCGCCCGGCGCCGTGCCGGCCCACGACCTCGTGCGGAATCGTGGACCCGGTCTTGGGCAGCTCAACCATGGAGCGCTTGGCCGCGTCCACCGCCTTGCGGACCGCCTCGGAGACCTCGTTGGCCTTGCCGGTGGCGATCCCGACCTTGCCCTTGCCGTCGCCCACCGCCACGAGGGCGTTGAAGGAGAACCGTCGGCCGCCCTTCACCACCTTGGCGACGCGGTTGATGGCGATGACGTTCTCCACGTGATCGCTGGCGTGGTCCCGGTCGCCGCGATCGCGCCGGGGACCCCGGCCGCGATCGCCACCGCCGCGTCCACCCCGGCCGCGCGGCCGGTCGGAGCCACCCGACCGCTGCTCGGTCGCCGGGGGTGCCGTCGGCGTCTCGGCCGGAGCGCCCGCTTCGGGTGCCGTGGTCTGACCGCCGCTCTGCGTTCCTGTCGCCTCGTCCGCCATTAGAACTCCAATCCGCCTTCGCGCGCGCCCTCGGCGACCGCCTGGACGCGACCATGGTAACGATAGCCGGCGCGGTCGAACACCACCCGGCTGAATCCCGCCGCCTTCGCCTTCTCCGCCAGCAGCTTGCCCACCGCCTTGCCGCGGGCCACCTTGCCGGCGCCATCCACCGCGAGCCCCTCGCTGCCGTCGCCGACCCCGAGGAGAGTGACACCGCGGTCGTCGTCGACCAGCTGGGCGTAGATGTGCTTGAGGGAGCGGAACACCACCAGCCGCGGGCGCTCCGCCGTGCCCGCCACCTTGCTGCGCACCCGGAGGTGGCGGCGGTAGCGAAGCTGGATGCGCGTCTTGGGCGCGTGAATCCGGCGCATGCTTACTTGGCTCCTGTCTTGCCCGCCTTGCGGCGGACCTGCTCGCCCTGGTACCGGATGCCCTTCCCCTTGTAGGGCTCCGGCGGCCGCACGGAGCGGAGCTCCGCGGCGACCTGTCCCACGGCCTCCTTGTCGGCGCCCTCGATCTTGACCGTGGTGTTGTTCTCCACCGAGATCTTGATCCCCTTGGGTGCCTCGTACTTCACCGGGTGCGAATATCCCACGATCAGGTTCACCCCGTACGGCTTCGCCTCGGCCTTGTAGCCGACCCCCTGGATCTCGAGGGTCTTGCTGAAGCCCTTCGACACCCCATCGACCATGTTCTGGACCAGGGTGCGGGTGAGGCCGTGGAGCGCCTTGTGGCGCTTTTCCTCGCTGGGGCGCTCGACGGTGAACTGCCCGTCGGCCAGCGCCAGCTTCATCTCGTGATGGAGCGTACGGCGCAGCTCGCCCCGCGGGCCCTTGACGGCCACGGTGCTCCCCTGGAGATCGATCGCGACGCCCTTGGGCACCGCGATCGGCTTCTTGCCGATTCGCGA
Organism: uncultured Gemmatimonadota bacterium; assembly: GCA_946887295.1. The sequence continues at coordinate 14,579 of CAMPKP010000045.1, forward strand.
CATACGGCCTCCCCTACCAGACGACGGCGAGCAGCTCGCCGCCCAGGTTGGCGCTGCGCGCCTCGCGGTCCGTCATCAACCCCTTCGGGGTCGAGACGATCGCCATCCCCAGGCCGTTCTTCACCCGGGGCAGCTCGCGGCATTTCACGTAGCGGCGGAGGCCCGGGGTGGAGACCCGGCGAAGCTCCCGGATAACGGGCAGCTCGTTGTGGTACTTCAGGTACAACCGCAGCACGCCATGCGCGCCGTCATCGAGGAGCTTGTAGTCCGCGATGTAGTGGTTGTCCCGGAGCAGCCGGGCGACCTCGGTCTTCACCTTGGACACCGGGATGTCCACACGGCGGTGTCCCGCGGAGCACGCGTTGCGGATGCGGGTCAGCATGTCCGCGACGGGATCTGTCAGGCTCATTCCATCGTTCCCCTTACCAGCTGGCCTTGCGCACGCCCGGGATTTCTCCCCTGAGGGCGAGCTCACGGAAACAGATGCGGCAGAGGCCGAACTTCCGCAGCACCGCGCGGGCGCGGCCGCAACGCTGACAGCGCCGCACCCCCCGCACCTTGAATTTCGGAGTACGCTTGGCTCGTTCGATCCAGGCGGTTTTTGCCATTTACGCTACCCTCTGCGGCGTCTCGCCGCGGAACGGCCACCCCAGCTCGCGCAGCAGCGCCATCGCCAGGTCGTCGCGACTGGTGGAGGTCACCAAGGTGATGTCCATCCCGTGGATCTTTTCCACCTTGTCGTAGTCGATCTCCGGGAAGATCATCTGCTCCTTGATCCCGAAGGTGTAGTTGCCGCGGCCGTCGAAGCTCCGGTTGGGCAGTCCGCGGAAGTCCCGGATCCGGGGGATCGCCAGATTGATGAAGCGATCCAGAAACTCGTACATCCGGGCGCCGCGGAGCGTCACGAACGCGCCCACCGGCATGCCCGCCCGGAGGCCGAAGTTCGCGATGGCCTTCTTGGCCCGGGTGATCATCGCCTTCTGGCCGGTGATCACGCTCAGCTCCTCGACCGCGGACTCGAGCTGCTTGGGATTCTTGCTGGCCTCGCCCATCCCCACGTTGAGAACGATCTTCTCCAGCCGCGGCACCTGGTGCGGGTTGGCGAGCCCGAACTCCTTGGCCAGCTTGGGCCGCACCGTCTGCAGGTAGTACGTCTGCAGCCGCGGCGCGCCCTCGCGGGCCTTCGGCTCGTGATCCACCGCCGCCCCGCCGGCGCCGCCCTTGTCCTTGCCCTTGCCGCCCTTGGGCGCGCCCTGCTGGGCCTTGGGGGCCTTGGGCGCCTTCTCTTTCGCGTCCGCCATCGTCACCGGCTCCTGGGAATCGGCTGGTCCGACTTCACGGCGATGCGCTCGACCGTGCCGTCGGCGTCGATCCGGCGGCGCACACGGGTCGGCTCACCGCTCGAGGGATCGAGCAGCATCGCCTTCGAGTGATGGATCGGCGCCTCCCGCTCCACGATTCCGCCTTCGGCGTTCGGGGAGGCGCGGAGATGCCGCTTCACCAGGTTCACGCCCTGGATCTTGATCCGGCCGGTCTTGGGGAAGACCTGGAGCACCCTGCCCTGCTTCCCCTTGTCGTCGCCCGAGATCACCTGGACGGTGTCGCCCCTGGTGATCCTGAGCCGGTGCCGCACCGGCGGCTTCCGGCGGATCCGCTTGGCCTTCTTGTATACGAGCGGCTTCATGCTACAGCACCTCCGGCGCGAGCGAGACGATCTTCATGTAGCGCTTCTCGCGCAGCTCGCGCGCGACCGGGCCGAAGATGCGGGTGGCCCGCGGCTCCCCGGCGTCGTTGATCAGGACCGCGGCGTTCTCGTCGAAGCGGATGTAGGAGCCGTCCTTGCGCCGGGTCTCCTTGGCCGTCCGCACGATGACCGCCTTGGCCACGTCGCCCTTCTTCACCTGCCCCGTGGGGATCGCGTCCTTGATGGCCACCACGACGGTGTCGCCCAGGCCGGCGTAGCGCCGCTTGCTCCCGCCCAGCACCCGGATCACCAGCGCCTTCCTGGCGCCCGAGTTGTCGGCGATGCGGAGAATCGATTCCTGTTGCACCATGGCTACTTGGCCCTTTCGACGACTTCCGTCACCCGCCAGCGCACCGTCTTGGCGAGCGGCCGGGTCTCCATGAGGCGGACCGTGTCGCCGGCCTTCGCGCCCGCGTCACCCTCGAGGTTCCGCGCCTTCACCTTCTTGGTCCGGGTCACCTGCTTGCCGTAGACCGGGTGCGCGTAGCGCCGCACCAGCGACACCGTGACGGTCTTGTCCATCTTGTCGCTGGTCACCGTCCCGGTGCGGATCTTCCGGCGGGCACGCGCCGCCTTCGCCTGTTCAGCCATTGGCTTCTTTCTCCCGCAGGATCGTCTGCATCCGCGCGATGTCGCGCCGGAGGTCCCGGAAACGCATGGGGTTGTCGATCGACTCCGTGGCCGAGCGGAAGCGGAGGTTGAACCGCTCCCGGGTCAGCTCGTCGATCTTGGTCTTCAGATCGTCGACCGACATGTCCCTGATCTCGTTCGGCTTCACGACTCAGGTCTCCTCGCGCTTCACGAAGCGCGTCTTGACGGGCAGCTTGGCGGCGGCCAGGGCCAGCGCCTTCTTGGCGAGGACCTCGGAGATGCCCTCGATCTCGAACATGACCCGGCCCGGCTTCACCACGGCCACCCAGCCCTCCGGGTTGCCCTTGCCTTTCCCCATGCGGGTCTCGGCCGGCTTCTTGGTGATCGGCTTGTCCGGGAAGATCCGGATCCACACCTTGCCGCCGCGCTTCATCTCGCGGGTCATGGCGACGCGGGAGGCCTCGATCTGGCGGTTGGTGACCCAGCCCGGATCCAGGCTCATCAGCCCGAACTCGCCGAAAGCCACGGTGTTGCCCCGGGCCGCGATGCCCTTGGTGCGGCCCTTGAAGGTCTTGCGGAACTTGATCCGCTTCGGTGCCAGCATCGGACTCAGGCTCCCGTGCTGTAGGTGCGGCCGGAGACGTCCTCGATCACCTCGCCCTTGAAGATCCACACCTTGATCCCGATGGTGCCGTAGGTGGTCTTCGCGGTGCTGGTGGCGTAGTCGATGTCGGCCCGCAGGGTGTGCAGCGGCACCCGGCCCTCGTGATAGCCTTCGGTGCGCGCGATCTCGGCGCCGCCCAGCCGGCCCGCCGCGCGGACCTTGATGCCCTGGGCGCCCATCCGCATGGCGCTCTGCACCGCCCGCTTCATCGCGCGGCGGAAGGAGATCCGCTGGGTGAGCTGATGGGCGATGTTGTCGCCGACCAGCTGGGCCGACAGCTCCGGCCGCTTGATCTCCTCGACGTTGATCGCGGCTTCCTTGCCGGTGAGCTGGGCCAGCTCGTCACGGAGCTTGTCCACCTCGGCGCCGCGCTTGCCGATGACCACTCCGGGCCGCCCGGTGTGCACCGTGATGGTGACCTTGCCCGGCCGCCGCTCGATGTCGATCTGCGCGATGGCCGCGTGGCCCAGCCGCTGCTTCAGGTACTTCCGGACCAGCTCGTCCTCCTTCAACAGCGCCGGCATCTCCTTGGTGGCGAACCACCGGGAGGACGGCTGCCGGACGATGCCGAGCCGAAGCCCGATCGGGTGTGTCTTCTGGCCCATTTACTCGCTCTCCTTGCTGTCCACGTGGATCTCCACGTGGCTCGTGCGCTTGCGGATCGGGGTGGCGCGCCCCTGGGCGGCCGCGGTGAACCGCTTGAGGGGCTGGCCCCCGTTCACGATCGCCTTGGTGACCACCAGCGCGTCGGGATCGAATCGCTCGTTCTCCTTGAGCGCCTTCTGCTCCGCGTTGGCGACCGCCGACTTCAGCGTCTTGGCGATCTGCTTGGCGGCGAGCTTCTTGTTGAACTTGAGGATCGCGTACGCCTCGTTCACGTCCTTGCCGCGAATGAGGTCGATCACGAGCCGCATCTTCCGGGGCGACTGGCGCACCAGCCGCTGAATCGCATGGCCGCTCATGGTCACTCCGGCTTCGCCTTCTTGTCGGCCACCATCTTGCCGCTGTGGCCGCGGAACAGCCGCGTCGGCGCGAACTCGCCCAGCTTGTGGCCCACCATGTTCTCGGTGACGTACACCGGGACGAACTTGTTCCCGTTGTGCACCGCGAACGTGTGGCCCACGAACTCGGGGAGAATCGTGCTCGCCCGGCTCCAGGTCTTCACCACCCGCTTCTCGTTCTTGCTGTTCAGGACCTGCACCTTGAACAGCAGGGCTTCCTGAACGAAGGGGCCCTTCTTGACGCTTCTCGCCATGCCTTACCTCGTCGCCTTTCCGCGCTTGCGCCCGCGGACGATCAGCTTGGTGGACGCCTTCTTCCGATGACGGGTCTTGCGGCCCTCCGGCTTGCCCCAGGGGGACGTCGGCGGGCGGCCGCCCGAGCTCTTGCCCTCGCCGCCGCCGAGCGGGTGGTCCACCGGGTTCATGGCCACGCCCCGGACCTTGGGCCGCTTGCCCAGCCAGCGGCTCTTGCCCGCCTTGCCGACCGAGAGCAGCTCGTGCTCGGAGTTCCCCACCTCGCCCACGGTGGCGAAACAGCGGCCGTGAATCAGCCGCATCTCGCTGGAGCGGAGCCGGAGGGTGACGTAGTCGCCTTCCTTGGCGACCACCTGCGCGCTGGAGCCGGCGGTGCGGCAGAGCTGGCCGCCCTTCCCGATCTTCAGCTCGATGTTGTGCACCGTGGTGCCCAGCGGGATCTCGCCCAGCGGGAGCGCGTTGCCGGTCCTGGTGTCGGAGCCGGGCCCGGAGATCACGGTGTCGCCCTGGCTGAGCCCCTTGGGGTGCAGGATGTACCGCTTCTCGCCGTCGGCGTACACGATGAGCGCGATCCGCGCGGTGCGGTTGGGATCGTACTCGATCTCCGCCACCCGGCCCGGGATGCCGATCTTGTTCCGCTTGAAGTCGATCCGCCGGTACTGGCGCTTGTGCCCGCCGCCCCGATGCCGGGAGGTCAGGTGGCCCTGGTTATTCCGGCCGCCCGTCTTCTTCACCGGCTCGAGCAGGGACTTCTCCGGTGTGTCCCGGGTGATCTCGTCGAACCCGGACACCGAGCGGAACCTGGTGCCGGCCGTCATCGGCCGGAATTGCCTGATGCTCATCTCAGCCCTCGAACACGGCGATCGAGTCGCCGTCCTTGAGCGTGACGATCGCCTTCTTCCACCGCGCGGTGGTGCCACGGGTGCGACCGCGGGTCACCTCGTGCCGCCGCATCTGCATGGTGCGGACGTCGGTCACGGTGACCCCGAACAGCTTCTGGAGCGCGTCCCGGATCTGGTACTTGTTGGCCGTCGGGTGCACCTCGAACGTGTATTCCCGCCGGGTCTGGTAGGCGGCCGAGCTCTTCTCGGTCACCACCGGCCGGACGACGATCTCGTGGAGCGCGGGCATCACTTGCTTCCTTTCTTCTTCTTCGGCGCGGCCTTCTTGGCCGGCTTCGCCGCCGCCTTCTTGGCCGGCTTGGCCTTCTTCGCCGCCTTGGCGTCAGACTTCTTGGCGGCCTTCGCCGCCTTGGCGGTCTTCGACCTGGCCTTGGCCGCCGACTTGACCGCGGCCTTCCCCTCGTCCCGCCGGGAGGCCGGCTTCGGCGCCGACCGCTTCCGCTGCGGGGCCGCCTTCGCCTCCGCCTCGGGCTCGTCGGGCAGCGGCTCGGGCAGCACGCCGGTGAGCGCACCCTCCTCGACCACCACCGCGTCGGACCACAGCACGTCGTACGCCGACGCCTCGAAGTACGGCATGACCTCGACCGCGGGGAGGTTACGGCCGCTGAGGTAGACGCTCTCGTTCGCGCCGGCGGTCAGCACCAGCACCTTGCGCCCGTCGAGGCCGAGGCTGCCGAGCAGGCCGGCGAGCTGGGCCGTCTTCGGCGCCCGGAAGGCGAGGCGCTCGACCACGTGCAGCGCGCCCTCGCGGGCCCGCGCGTTGAGCGCCGACTTCCGCGCCAGCTGCTTCACCTTGCGCGGGATGTCCGTGCGATAGTCGCGCGGATGCGGCCCGAAGACGATGCCGCCGCCCCGCCAGTGCGGCGCGCGGGTGGAGCCCTGCCGGGCCCGGCCGGTGCCCTTCTGCTTCCAGGGCTTCTGGTTGCCGCCCGAGACGAAGCTCCGGGTCTTGGTGGAGGCGGTGCCCTGGCGCTGGTTGTTCAGGAACACCTTGACCGCCTGGTGCATCACCGGCTCGTTCACCGTGCCGTCGAAGTAGTCGGTCGGCAGGGCGAACGAGGCGTCACGCTTCGCGCCCGCCGGGGTGTAGTGTGGCGCCTCAATCATGACGGCTCGGTCCTCCCTGCTTCGCCACGGTGACGATGCCGTTCCTGGCGCCCGGGATGGCGCCCCGGACGAACAGCAGATTCCGCTCGGCGTCCACCTTGACGACGGTGAGCCCCAGCTCGGTGTGACGCGCGGCGCCCATGTGCCCCGGCATCTTCTTCCCCTTGATGACCCGCGACGGGTCGGTGCCCGGGCTGATGGAGCCGGGCTTCCGGTGCCGCGTGTTGCCGTGGGTGGCGGGACCGCCGCCGAAGCCGTGGCGCTTGACCACGCCCTGGAATCCGCGGCCCTTGGTCGTGCCGGTCACCTTGACCCGCTCGCCCGGGGCGAAGATGTCCACCTTCACCTCGGCGCCGGCGGCCGGCGCGTCGCCGTTCACCGGGAACACCCGGAGCACCTGCGGCGCCGCCTCGAGCCCCGCCTTCTTGGCGTGTCCCAGCTCGGCCCGGTTGGCCCGCTGCTTCCGCCGCTCGCCGAAGCCGAGCTGGACCCCACCCTCGCGCACCTGCACCACGCGGCAGGGGCCGGCCTCGATGATGGTGACGGGTACCGCGGTGCCGTCCTCCGAGAACACCCGGGTCATCCCCAGCTTGCGCCCGATCAGTCCGCTGGTCATCGCTATTCGACCTTGATCTCGACGTCCACGCCGGCCGGCAGGTCGAGCTTGGTCAGCGCGTCCATGGTCTGGGGGCGGGAGTCGTTGATGTCGAGCAGCCGCTTGTGGGTGCGCAGCTCGAACTGCTCACGGCTCTTCTTGTCGATGTGCGGGCTCCGGAGCACCGTCCACCGCTCGGTCTTCACCGGGAGCGGGATCGGGCCGGAGACCTGCGCGCCGGTCTTCTCGGCGGTGCGCACGATGTCCGCCGCGGCCTGATCGAGCACCACGTGGTCGAACGCCTTGAGGCGGATCCGAATTCTCTGTGCCATGCAAGCTCCGTTGGTCGTGTCATCCTGAGCGAAGCGAAGGAGACCATGCGAGCATGGGCGCCTTCGCTACGCTCAGGCTGACAATCACTTCAAGATCTTCGTGACCACACCCGCACCCACCGTGCGGCCGCCCTCGCGGATGGCGAAGCGCAGGCCCTCGTCCATGGCGATCGGCGTGATCAGCTCGATCGTCATCTGCACGTTGTCGCCCGGCATCACCATCTCCACCCCCGCCGGCAGCTCCACGCTCCCGGTCACGTCGGTGGTGCGGAAGTAGAACTGGGGCCGGTACCCCTTGAAGAACGGCGTGTGCCGTCCCCCCTCTTCCTTGGTCAGCACATACACCTCGGCCTCGAAGTGCGTGTGCGGCGTGATCGACCCCGGCTTCGCCAGCACCATCCCCCGCTCGATCTCCGCCTTCTCCACCCCCCGCAACAAGAGCCCCACGTGGTCCCCCGCCTCACCC
>CAMPKP010000046.1 GCA_946887295.1 uncultured Gemmatimonadota bacterium
CCTTCGACAGGTGCTCGATCGCCTCGCCGAAGATCCGCTTCTTGAGACAGATGTACCCGACGTTGATCCGGGCCAGCGCGTTGGCCGGCTCCTTCATCAGGACCCTCGAGAAGGTCGCCAGGGCGTCGTCGTAGTCCTCGTGCAGCATCTGGGCCCAGCCCAGCAGGGACTGGGCCTGGATCTCGCCGGGGGAGAGGGCGAGTGCCTTCTGCAGGGCCTGAATGGCGCCGGCGTGGTCGCCCAGCGAGATCAGGCTCCAGCCCTTCTCGATGAAGGTGGACGCGCCGAGGTGGTCGGCCTGAACGGCGGGCCTCGCGCCGGTGAACTGCGGGGCGGGAGCCGGGCCGGCCGGGGCGGCAGCGGCCCCGTTATTCATCTGTTTGTAGCGCTCGGCGAGCCCGCGGATCCCGTCCTTGAGCTGACCCAGCTCGACGAGCGTCGCGTCGACTCGCTTGAACAGGGCGATGATCTCGCGCTTCACTTCTTCGCGCACGGCGGGATCCTGGGCGGCATCGAGGCGTGCCTCGACCTCCCGGAACTGATCCTTCAGGCCGCCCACCAGCGATTCGCTCATCTCAGCCGGTCCCCATCGCGCTGAGCGCCAGGCGCTCGGTGGACGAGAGAAGCTTCCGGGCGTTGAGGATGATGATGGTCCGGCCGGGCCTGGTGACCAGTCCCGAGATGTATGCGGCCGCCAGGCCGCTCACCACGGGCCCGGGTGCGGAGATGGTACGGCTGTCCACCCGCAGCACCTCGCGGACCTCGTCCACGAGGACACCGACCCGCTGCTCACCGAGGTCCACGATCATGAGGCGGGTCTCGTCCCGGATGGGAGCCTCCAGCTCGAAGCGCTTCCGCAGGTCCACCACCGGTACGGCGCCACCGCCGTACTGGACTACTCCCTCCAGGAATCCGGGCGACTGCGGCAGCCGGGCCGGCGGCTCGTACCGCAGGATCCGCTGGATCTGCAGGATGTCGAACGCGAACTCCTGGAAGCCCACCCGGAAGGTCACGAGTTGGATGTCGTCGTCCGCATTCATGAGGTCGCTGTCTCCACTATGCGGGCACCGATTGCCGTCAGATCGAGCAACGGAATGATGCCGTCCTCCCGCCGCACGACCGCGACGGCGAACGGCAGCGAGACGTCGGGCGGCACCGGCAGGCCGGGCTCGCGCAGCACCTCCTCGGCATCGTCCACTTCGAGGCAGATGCGGCGCCCCCCGAGCTGCACCATCACGGCGGTCCCGCCGCCCGCGGCCGGCTCCGCACGGCCCTCGAGCAGCGAGGCGAGGTGGACCAGCGGCACGATGCGGCCCCGCGAGCTCGTCACCCCCCGGACCGCCGGCTCGGTGCTCGGCACCGGATACACCGGGCCGAGGTCCAGGACCTCGATCACCTGCTCCAGCGCGAGACCGACGGTCCGGCCGCCCGCGCGCACCAGGAGCCATCCTTCGCGGCTCATGGCTTCTCCATCCTCCCCAGCTCCTCCGTCACCCGGGCCGCGATCCGCCCGACCGGCAGCACGTGGCGTGCCCCGCCCCCCTGCAGGGCCGCATTGGGCATCCCGTAGATCGTGGATGTCTCCCGGTCCTGGGCGATTCCTATCCCGCCGGCGTCGTGGATCCGCCGGAGCCCGTCGGCGCCATCGCGGCCCAGGCCGGTGAGGACCACACCGATCGCGCGGGTTCCGTAGAGCGCGGCGACACTGCGAAAGAGCGGGTCGGCCGCGGGGCGCACTCCCCAGACGCTCGGCTCACGGCCGAGCTCGATCCGGGGACCATCGGGGCCCGCGACGATGCGCATGTGGTAGTCGCCGGGCGCCACATACGCGGTGCCGGCGAGAAACGGCGTATCGTGAGCGGCTTCCACCACGCCGATGTGGCTCTGGGCCGCCAACCGCTCGGCGAGACTGCGGGTGAAGCGCGGCGGCATGTGCTGCACGATGGCGATTCCCGCGCTCAGGCCCGCGGGCAGCTGCGGCACCAGCTCCGCGAGCGCGCGCGGCCCTCCGGTGGAGGCGGCGATGGCGACGCAGAACGTCGCCCGGCCGGGCACGGAGAAGAGCGCGGCGGGCGGCAGCGCGCGGGACGGGCGGGCCAGCACCGGGAGCCGGTGGATGTCGGCGGAACGCGCGGCCCGGAGTGCGCCGAGCAGCCGGTCCGCCAGGCGGCGCGCCGACTCGTCGGTGCGCTCCTCCTCCTTGGCCACGAGATCCACGGCGCCAAGCTCCAGGGCCCGGATGGCGGCGGCCGTGCCGGGGCCGGCGTAGGAGCTCACCACGACGATGGGCCGGGGCGATTCCGACATGATGTAGCCGATCGCGCCGAGACCGTCGAGCTCGGGCATCTCCAGGTCCATCAGGACCACGTCCGGCGTGTGAGAGTGCACCTTCCGGAGCGCATCCATGCCGTTTCGTGCCGTGGCGACGACCGAGAATTCGCCGCTGCCGTCCACCACGTCGCTGAGCAGGCGCCGAAAGAACGGGCTGTCGTCGACCACCAGGACGGTGCGGGCGTCAGATCGTGTGGATACCATGCGCCACCGATCTGATCTCCAGGGTCCCCGCCGACACATCCAGTCGGACCGTCCGGCCGAAGTCTCCGCCGACCGACTCGCCCACCACCGGGATGCCCTCCGCATTGAGCACCTGCCGTGAGGCGACCACATTCCGCTCGCCCATCTGGATGGTGCCCGGAGGGGCGAGGGCGGCGAACATGCTGGCACCTCCGGCGAGCCGCGCGGTGATGCGGCGCGGGCTCGCGCCCCGGTCCGCCATCAGCTCGAGGAGCCGTGGAACCGCCGTGTGCGGCGATTTCGCGAGGTTGCCGTCGTGCTTGCTCAGCCCGGGCGATGGGAGCAGCACGTGCGCCATCCCGCCCACGCACGCCTCGGGATCGTGCTGCACGATCGCGATGCAGCTCCCCAGCCCGACGGTGATGAGGGTGTCCCCCGCCCCGCCCACCTGAAGATCCGCGACCCGGACGACGATCTCCCGAGTGCTCATGCCGGCCGCCGGTAGACCCGCTCGCGCGGATCCACGAGCACCAGGCGCTCCCGCACGGTGCCGAAGAGCGTCTCCACCTTGCCCAGCACCAGGTACCCACCCGGCGCGAGGCTGTCGGTGAACACCTGGAACAGGCGCTCCTGCATGGGCCGGTCGAAGTAGATGAGCACGTTGCGGCACACCACCATGCGATAGTCGCGCCCGGGTGGGCGGCCGGCGCTCAGGTCCACCCGCCGCACGAAGACCCTGGCGCGGACACGCGAAACCACCTGGAGATCCGGGCCCGACGTTTCCAGGTAGCGGTCCACCAGCTCCTGCGGCATCTCGGTCAAATTCTCGGGGCGGTACCGGGCCTCTCTCGCCCGCTCGAGGCTCATGCGGTCCACGTCGGTGGCGTCCACCACGATGCGGCTCAGCTCGCCGGAGCGCCCGGTCCGGTCGAGGTGCTCCGCGGCGAGAATGGCGATGGTGTAGGCCTCCTCGCCCGACGCGCAGCCGGCGCTCCACACCCGGATCTCGCCGGTGCCGGGAGCGCAGAGGCGCGGGATCAGGTCCCGGCGCAGCAGGTTCCACGTCTCGGCGTTCCGATAAAAGCGGGTGACGTTGATGGTGAGCGTGTCGCGCAGCCGCTCGTATTCCGCGGGGCTGCGATCGAGGATCGCCTGATACTCGGCGTACGAGTGCACGCCGCAGGCACGCATCCGCACCGCGATGCGTCGGCGGACGCACTTGTCCTTGTACGCCTCGACGGGGAGTCCGGCGCCTTTGGAGATCTTGCGCGCGAGCGCGGCGAACCCGGCATCGTCGGGGATCACCGGCCGACGTCCAGCATCTCGAGGTTGGCGCGGGCCAGCTCGTGGGCGGGGTTGAGCTCCGTCGCCCGGCGCCAGCTCTCGCGCGCGCGCTCGTGGTCGCGGCGCTTGTAGGCGATGTTGCCGAGCTTGAAGTAGAGATCGTCGCCCAGATCGGGCGCGAGCTTCGCCGCGCGGTCGTAGGCCTCGCGCGCCTCGTCGAAACGCCCGTTCCGATAGAGAATGTCTGCGAGATTCTTGGAGATCTGGGGGAGCGACGGATCCTCGGCCAGCGCGGCGCGCAGCATGGTCTCGGCGCCGGCGACGTCCCCGGCGAACTCGCGCAGCACGGCCAGGTTGTTCCGCAGGACGGCACTCCCCGGGTGCGCCGCGACCCCTTCCTCCGCGGCCTTCAGGGCGCCCTCGGCATCGTCGAGTCCCGCGCTGGCGAGGGTGGCCGCCCAGTACCAGAGCGGCGGCGCGGCCTTGGCGCCCGCGAGCTCGCGGGCGCGGGCCAGCCGCCCCTGGGCCACCTGGTACTCGCCCCGCTTGAGCGCGACGACGCCCCAGCCCAGCATCACCCGGGCGTCGTCCCGCGCGCGGCTCGCGGCATCGCCGTACGCGGCATCCGCCTCGTCCAGCCGGCCGAGGCGCTCGAGGGCGACCCCGAGGTTGTGCAGCGCGGGCGCGCGGGGCCCGCCCTTCTCGAGGGCCTGACGGAAGGCGGCCACGGCCTCCTCCCAGCGAGCCTGCCGGAGCGCGATGAGGCCGAGGAAAAAGGGCGCGCTCGCGTCCGCCGCCCGGAGATCGGCGACGCGGCGGAACTCGCGCAGGGCCTCGTCCAGCATGGCCGCCTTGTAGAAGGCGATGCCGAGATTCCGGTGCTCGTCCACCCGGCTCTCGTTGACCCGGGGCGCGGCCGCCGCCGAGGTGCCCACGCGGTGCGCGAAGCCGGCGGTGATGAGGCCGAAGAGCGCCTTGCCTGCGTCGAACTCGACCAGGCCGCTCTCCTCGACCACCTGCGCCACGTCCCGGGTTCCGTCCAGGAGCGGCACCAGCCGCCGCTGCTCGTCCGACAGCTCCGGGGCGGACTCGCCGATGTGGGTGCCGTCCACCGAGAAGATCAGGTCGAACGACGGGATCTTCTTCTCGATGAGGCTCCACTCGTCCACCCGCCGCGCGCCCTCGAGCAGCAGGTACTCCGGATTGATGCGGACCAGAAAGTCCTCGCGCTCGGGCCGCACTCCGGCCTCGAAATTGAAGGTTCCCGAGCTCCAGGTGAACAGGTAGTAGACCGCCTCCTCGATCTGGACCCGCATGTAGCGCTCCAGCTCCTCGCGGGGGAGGAATCCGAGCTGGACCAGGATCTCACCCAGCTTCAGCTCGCGATCGGCCTCCTGGCGCTCGACCGCCGCCCGCAGCTGCTCGGCCGTGATCCGGCCGCTCCGGGTCAGGATGTCGCCCAGGCGGTCGCGGCGGTTGACGATCGAGGCGTAGACGATCTGCCCCTCGTCGAAGTAGATCGTGCCGAAGTTGTGCCGGTCGGCGAGCGCGAGGCATCCGGTCCGCCGCCCGAGGAAGAGCAGCTGGATGACGTCGGGGAGGCTCGCCTCCTTGAGGCTTCCCTTGATCGCCATCAGCGCCAGTCCTCGAGCAGGCGGTCGGCGAGCTCGGGCCATTCCCAGACCATCTTCTCGCGGCTGCGGGCGCCCCCGGCCGTCGGAGCCACGATGCCGCTGGAGCGCTGGGCCGGCGGCCGCGGGGTGTGCGCGGCGGCCGGAGCCTCCGCCGGCGGGCCGGGCGGCAGGCCATCCAGCACCTCGCGCGCGAGCGCGACCGACGGCGGAGCGTTGCGGGCCTCCGCGGCGTTGAGGACCCGCTGCAACTGGGCGACGAGCATGCGGACCGAGTCCACCGCTCGCGAGGCCATGTGATCCACCACCGCCGGGTCGGCGGAGCCGAGCTTCGCCGCGAGCTCCCGCGCGACCACCCGCTCGCGGATCTCCCGGTCGGGGGCGGCCAGATCCACCACGAGGCCGCCCTCGAGCCGGGTGCGAAGCCGCGGCTCGAGGCCATGGATCTCCGCGAGCGGCACGGCCGAGGTGAAGATCATCTGGCGTTCCGACTCGAGCAGCATGTTGTACAGGAGGAACAGCTCGTCCTGGGTCCGATCGGTCTCCGCGACCAGATGCACGTCGTCGAGGAGGAAGGCGGAGATCCGGCGGTAGCGCGAGCGCCAGATGCCGACGGCGTCGCGGTCGATCGCCGCGATCAGCTCGCCGGTGTACTCCGGGCCGCTCAGGCACGCGACCGGCGCCCTCGCCCCTTCGGCCAGCGCGTTCCCGACTGCGTGAAGCAGGTGCGTCTTGCCGGTGCCGCCGGCGCCGACGATGACGAGCGGGTTATAGCGGCCGCCCGGATCCTGCACCACCGTCCGCGCGGCCTCGAGCGCGACCTTCGCCGACGGACCCTCGATCCACTCCTCCAGCCGCCAGAGCGGCGAGGGCGCCGAGGGGGCGACCGCACCTTCGCGCGCGCGCGCGAGGAGCGACTCCGCCGCGGCGAGGTCGCCCGGGTCGCGGAACGCGGCGGACCCCACCAGGTCGGCCGCCAGCTCGGCGGTCTCCGCCTCCATGTCGCGAAGCCGCTGGACGTCGCACTCGAAGTCCCGGAGCGCCTGCGTCGGGTCGGGGACGACCTCCTGATCCAGCAGCTTCTGGAGCCGCCCGGTGCGGTACCCCTCTCCCTCCCAGCGGAGGATCGCCGCGCCGATCTGGGTGCGCCACGCGTCCACCTGCTGCGCCACCGTGGCCGAGATCTCGCTGAGGAAATCGGAGAACTCGTCGGGTGCCGCAGCCGGACTCGGCCCCGGCGGCGGGACCGGCGGGGCCGGCTCGTCGCCCGCCGACTGCGCGGCGATACCATCGGTCCCCCCCCTCGCCCCCAGCGGCCCGCCGATCATCGCCTTCGCCTGCTCCGGGTCGATCGGCTTGTCGCTCACCGCCTGAAAGGCGACCAGCCGGTTGAGGGCCCCCAGCAGCTCGCGCACGTTGTCGATGTCGAGGCCGGCGATCGCCTCGAGCACTCCGTCGGCGAACGACGCGCGCCGCTCCTCCGCCTTTCGGCGGAGAATCGCGACCCGGGTCTCGTAGTCGGGAGCGGAGACGTCGATGATGAGTCCGCCCGCGAAGCGGCGGATGAGGCGCTCGTCCAGGGCCTCGATCTCGGCCGGAGGCCGATCGCTGGTGAGGACGATCTGACGGTTGGTGGTCTGCAGCGCGTCGGTGAGCCGCAGCAGCTCGGCCTGCATCTCGCGCCGGTGGGTCAGGAACTGCACGTCGTCCACCAGGAGGAGATCGACGTCGAGAAAGCGCTTGCGATACGCCTCGCCGTGCCCCGCCGCGATCGCGGCGTGGAACGCCTCGACGAACTCGTCGAGGGTCAGGTACTCGACCTGGAGGTTGGGATCGATCGCCCGGGCGGCGTGGCCCAGGCCCATCAGCAGGTGGGTCTTGCCAAGGCCCGGGCGCGCATAGATGAAGAGCGGGTTGTACACCGTGCCCGGCGACTCGGCCACGGCCTTCGCCGCCGTGACGGCCAGGCGGTTCGCCGAGCCGACCACGAAGGTGTCGAAGCGGTAGAGCGGGTTGAGCGTGACCGTCATCCGGCCACCGCGCCGGAGGCGAGCCGCTTGAGCACCAGTTCGGAGATGCCGCGCAGCGTCTCGAAGACGCCGGAGCCGTGCAGCGCGTCGCCCGCGAAGCTGTGCACCGAGCGAAAGTTGAGCGCGTCGTCCATCTCCTCGTGGGTGAGGATCAGGTCGCGAGGAAGGTCCTGCTTGTTGTACTGGAAGACCACCGGGAGCTGGCGGATGTCGACGCCCTGGGCCAGCAGGTTGTCCTGCAGGTTCTGCAGGCTCTCCAGGTTGTCGTCGAAGCGGCGGGCCTGGCTGTCGGCCACGAAGACCACGCCGTCGGCGCCCTGGAGTACCAGCTTGCGGGTGGCGTTGTAGTAGCTCTGGCCGGGCACCGTGTAGAGCTGGAACTTGGTCGCGAATCCGGAGATGGAGCCGAGCTCGAGCGGCAGGAAATCGAAGAACAGCGTCCGGTCCGTCTGGGTGGCGAGCGAGACCATGCGGCCGCGGCGGCTCTCGGGCACCCGGCCGTAGACGTACTGCAGGTTCGTGGTCTTTCCGGACCGGCCCGGCCCGTAATACACGATCTTGCAGGTGATCTCGCGCGCCGTGAAGTTGACCAGTGACATGTGGCTACCGCCCGAAGAGAGCTTTGAGACTGGAGTCCAGCTCGTGCTCGAAGTTCTCCGGCAGCGTCACGGCCGCGGGCTGCTCCCGCGGCGCCGCCGAGGCCAGCTGCTGCACCATCTGGTCGAAGAAGAGCTGCACGATCCCCACCGAGGTTTCCGGGCCGAAGACGACCAGGCCGATCCACCGGCCGCGCGGAGTGGCGAAGCCGGCGAGCAGGCAGCTCTGCCGGGCCCCGTGATGCACCAGCGCCTCGAACCGCGAGGCACCCATCAGCCGGGCCAGCTCCTCGGTCGAGGCGCCGATCCCGGCGCCGAGCGCGGCGGCGGTCATGACGTCGAGGGAGCGGCTGAACCCGTGCTGCGCCACCACCTGTCCCGACGACGTCATCAGCAGCGTGAGCCGCGCCGACGATTCGTCGAGGAAAGTCTGCAGGGGCACCTCGACCCAGGGCTCGAGTGCGCGCATCAGTCCAGCCGGCTCGCGGCGTCCACCATCTCCAGGCGGGCGAGCCCCACGTTGGCATCCGGCCCCGTGACCGCGATCAGCACCAGAGCACCGGGGGAGGGGGCCGCCAGGATCGAGCCCCGCTCGGCGCGGACCTGGACGAACGCCGGGGGGCGGCGGCCGGCGCCATCGGCCGTGCGTACCAGCCTCCCGACCAGACTCCCCGCCAGCGCCGCCGCGGCCCGGCCGTCCACACCGTCCATGAGCTGCTCGGCGACCACCAGGCCGTCCTCGGCGGAAGCGATCAATGCACCGCGCACTCCGGGAACCCGGGTCACCCGGTCGAGAACGCCCTGGACGCCGGTCACTGGACCCGCTCCAGCCAGGACTTCGCCGCGCGAGCGGCGCGTTCGGCCACCAGCGCCACCCGCGCCATGGGGAGCGAAGGCTCCCTGGCGGCGAGCAGGACGGTCTCGCCGGTGGGACGGACCAGCACGAGGTGCGCATCGGGACACTCGACCGTGATGGTCTGCCAGGCCCCCAGCTCCAGCAGCCGGGTGGCTCGGCTCGCCTCGCGCGAGACACCGGCGAGCTGCGCGGCGACGCGGTCGCCGGTCTCCTCGCCGTCCGGCGCAGGCAGTGAGCCCGCCAGCCTGAGACCATTGGCGTCCACCAGCACGAGCCCGTGGCCGCCCTCCAGCTGCGCGAAGGGAGAGCCGGCGTCGGGCAGCTCGGCGGGGCCCGTGCTCGGAGCGGCAAGCACCGGCTCCGGATCGCTGGAAGCGCCCGGTGCCGGTTCCGGAGCGCTCGCCGGCGACTCGGCAGCCGCGACCGGTGTGGACTCGCTCGGCACCCGCGGCGTCATTCCGCGGGACTCACGGCGCACCCGGGCGAGCGCCTGCGCGATGGAGGGGTCGTCCGGATCCGCCTCGGCCGCGCGCTGCAGGTGCTCGATCGCCGCCGCGGCATCGCCCGCCCTGAAGTAGAGGAAGGCGATTCCCTTCAGGGCAGCGGTGCGCATCGGGTCGAGCCTGAGCGCGTCGGCCCAGGCGTCGAAGGCGCCGGCCAGGTCGCCCTGGTCGCTGAGGATGCGGGCCATGAGGTCGTGCGCGTCGGCCAGGCCGGGATACCTGCCCAGGCCGCCGCGAGCGACCTTGCACGCGGCCTCGAGCTGGCCCCTGCGCCGGAGCGCTTCGGCGAGCTCCAGGAACGCCAGACTCGTCGGCTCCTCCGCCAGGCGCGTCGTGAGGGTACGGATGTCGTCACTCACCGTGTCGCTCCAACTCCTTCACCAGGGTTTCCACGGCGCGGCGCATGCGCTCCACGGCCGGGGCCTCCGCTTCCTCGCCCGGCGACCGGGGACCGAGCCGGCTCCACGCGTGCCAGGTCTCCAGCGCCCGCGCGAAATGTCCCATGGCCGCCTGGCACACGCCGAGCAGACGCCGCGCCTCCGGCATGAGCGGATCCCGGCGCAGCACCTCTTCCAGCGCTCCGGCCGCGATGTCGTACGAGCCCTGCGCCAGCGCCTCGCGCGCCGGGACGAGCAGCGCGGCGGGATCCCTTCCGGGCTCAGGCTCCTGCCCCGGGCGTGCGGGATCGCCCAGCGCCACCACGCCGGCCGCGGTGAGCCCATAGACCGTGCGCGCCACCTCGAACTCCGAGCGGCCGAGCACTTCGGCGAGCGCGCGCAAGTCGCGCTCGCCGTCCACCGCCGCGAGCACTTCCCACTCGAAGGGCACGAGGTCGAGCGGGGGCGCGGCTCCGTTCTGATCGGGCAGCCGGGGCACCAGGCCCAGGTGCGACACCTTCGAGCCGATGCGCGACCACTCGTCGAGACGACGGGCGCCCTCCATCAGCAGGGCCTCGGTGGGCGAGCGCACCGGCGCGTCCACGGCCGCCTGGCAGGGCGAGCCCTCCTCGAACCGGAAGTAGCCCTCGGTCCAGGCGAGGAGCTCGAACACCGCCTCCTCGATCTGCGCCTTCACCTGGCGCTCGAGCTCGCGCCGCGAGATGGCACCCAGGCTCAACAGGATGTCGCCCAGGCGACGGGTGTCCCCCGCGTTCTGCAGCGCCCGACCGCGATGGAGCTGCTCGGCGGTGATCTTGCCGACCCGCACGAGGCGCCCGCCGATCGGCTGCGGGTCGCTGCCGAGCGACGCGGCGACCACCCCGCCGCGGTCGAAGCACACGGTCGCGGCCGTCTGCCGCAGCTCGGAGGTCACGCGCAGCACCCCGCTCTTCCGGCCGAGGTCGAGCAGCTGGAAGACGTCCTGGATGTGCAGGTCCTTGAGGGGTCCCTCGAGCGCCACCGATCACCCCGCCGAGGCTGCGAAGATGTGCTGGAGATCCCGGGCGGATCGCGCCCGGCTCCGGGCCTGCGCGGCGTAGGGACCGGACGGGTCGAGCTGCACGACCCGCTCCCAGGCCTCGACCGCCTGGTCGAAGTGGCGCTGGCGGGCGAGCGCGGCACCCTGGTGGTAGAGCGCGCCGGCGTGGTCCGGGTCGAAGCGAAGCACCCGTGCGAAGGCCTCGAGCGCCTGGGTCGTGCGGCCGTCGTCGAGCAGCGCGCGACCGAGGGCGGTGAGTGCCTCGAGCTCGTAGGGGTCGGTCTCCAGCAGGCGAATCAGGACCGCGGCCGCAGCCCGCGGCGACTCCAGCCGCCCCTTGAGGTCGGCGAGCGCGAGCGCCGCGGCGCTGTAGGTCGGGAGCAGGTCGAGCGCGCGCTCATACGCCGCGCGCGCCGCCGCCCAGTTGCCGCGCTCCTCCTCGAGGCCGCCGAGCTCGTACCAGACCCGCACCAGCGATGGATCGAGCTGGAGCGCGGCGTTGAAGGCCGCGAGCGCCGCCGGACGGTCGCCCAGGCGGGCGGAGACCTGGGCCTGAAGGTGGAGCAGGTCCGAGCGCCCGGGGGCCAGCGTCTGCGCCTCGCGGATGCAGTCGAGGGCGCCGAGCGCGTCGTTGACCGCCAGGCGCACCCGGGCCCGGGCGACGAGCACCTCGATGTCGCCCCGGACCCGCTGCGACAGATCGTCGGCCAGGGGCGCGGCCTCGGAGGCCCAGCCCAGCGCCAGCAGCGCGCGGATCTCACCCAGGGTCGCGTCGGGATCGTCGGGCGCGGCGGCCCGCGCCTCCCGGTAGCGCTCCAGCGCCTCGCCGTAGAGTCCGCGCTTCGCGAAGACGTCGCCGAGCAGCACCGCGGCCGCCGCCCTGGGGGCGCCGCGGGCCGTCGCTCTGGAGACCTCGGCCAGCGCGAGGTCGAGCAGTCCCTTGCCGATGTAGTCGCGCGCCAGGTCGAGCGCGTCGGCCGGAGCGGCCCTGGACGGCGCCTGCTGCGCGGTCGGCGTGAGCTCCTCGAAGAGGCGGTCGAGCACCGGCGCGTCGAACTCGAACTCACCCGCGAGCTCGTCCCCGCCGGCGGCTTCCGCGGCGAGCTCCGGCGCGATGGCGATCGTGGGGTCCTCGTACTGCAGGTCGATCGTCAGCGAGAACTTCTGGGGCACGTAGAGCGGCTCGAGCTCCAGGGCCCGGCGGGTCTCCCGCAGCGCGCCGTCGAAGTCGCCGAGCTGGCTCAGCACGAAGCTGAGGTTGTAGTGCGCCGCCGCGAAGGCCGCATCGGCATCCACCGCCCGGCCGAAAGCGTTGCGCGCGTCCTCGTAGCGCCGAAGCTCCATCAGCACCAGCCCCACGCCGTTCCACGCGACCGCGCTTCCCGGCTGCTCCGCGAGCGCCTGCTGATACTCCTCGAGGGCGGCGCGGAACTGCCGGCGCTGGAAGGAGAGCAGGCCGAGATTCAGCCGGGCCGCCAGCAGCGGCCGGTCGGCGCCCAGCGCCTGGCGGAACGCCGCCACGGCAGCGTCGGGCTTCGCCTCGTGGGCCCGCACCACGCCGAGGTTGTTCCACGCGAGCTGGTAGGCGGAATCGATGCCCACCGCGCGCTCGTAGGAGACCACCGCCTCGGCCCTCCGTCCCGCCTGGTGGAGGCAGACCCCGCGCTCGTTCCACAGCTTGGGAGAATCCGGATGCTCGCGGACCAGCCCCTCGTACAGCTCGAGCGCCGCGCCCAGCTCCCGGCGGAGGAGATGCACCTCGGCCATGGCCTGGAGATTGAGCCGCCGGTCCTCGCCCACCTCGAGCGCGAGGCGGTACTCCCGCAGCGCCTCCTGGTGATAGCCCTTCTGCCGGAGCGCGAGACCCAGGTTGAAATGCGCCAGTGCGGCGCCCGCGACCGGCTGGGGGACGGCGATCCCGCGTCCGCGGGCCGCGCCGGGGCCGGTGCCGTTGGGCTCCGGCGCGCCGGGCTGCTGCCGGTCGAGGGAGAGGTTGGCCTGCGCCTTGGCCAGGGTGGGGTTCAGCGCGATGGCGCGCCGGGTGGCCTCGCGGGCCGCCTCGTGCTGCCCCATGTCGCCGTACACGAAGGCCAGGAGGTAATGCGCCTCGGCGTAGTCGGGGTTGCGGGCGATCGCCTCACGGAGCGCGCCGAGGGCCGCGTCGTTGAGGCCGCGATTGTAGAAGACCTCGCCGCTGTAGAAGCGGGCGACGGCGCTGGAGGGGTCGGCGGCGCAGGCGCGCTCCAGCCAGGCGCTGGCCGCGTCGAGCTCGCCGCGGGCCTTCTCGGCGAGCCCCAGCTGGAGCATCGCGGGGACGTCGTGCGGGTGCCAGGCGAGCAGCCCCTCGAACTCGGCGATGGCCTCGACGTAGCGGCCGAGCGCGGCGTAGGCGCGCGCCAGCTCCCACCGGCTCTCGCGGTCCTCGGGCCGACGGCGCACACCTTCCCGCAGCTCGGTGATCCGGCGGTCGTAGTGGCCGCTCTCCCGATAGGCGATGTCCAGGTTGTCCTGCGCCACCTGCATCTTGGGATCGAGCTCGAGCGCCTTCACGAACTCGGCGATGGCCTCCTCCACCAGGCCTTTCTG
The DNA here is from genome assembly GCA_946887295.1 of uncultured Gemmatimonadota bacterium. The sequence goes on from CAMPKP010000046.1 coordinate 13,417, forward strand.
GTGGTAGAGCACGCCGAGATTGTTGTGCGCGCCCGCATCGGACGGATCGATGCGGCCGGCGAAGGAACGGAGAACGGCGAGATCGCGCTCGGAGAGCACGGGGCCCGGCATCGGCTCAGGGCAGGCGGATGGCGTCGAAGATGGCCCGCAGCGACGGCATGTCGGGCAGGAGCAGGAAATGACCGCGCAGGGGCTCGGTTCCCTCGACCCGGAAGGAGGTGTCGACGCAGAAGACGAAGTCGCGATCGTGACCGAAGTTCAGATAGGCGGTGGTCAGCACCGCCGCGCTCAGATCCACCACCAGACTGGGCACCGACGGCACCAGCATCATGCCCATGAAATCGCTGAGCGCGTTGAGATAGGCGCTCGCGAGAATGTTGCCGGCCTCCTTGATGCCCGACTGCTCCATGGCCCCGAACTCCACGGTCGTCCCGGGCTCGCGCCGGAGCAGGATATCGCAGAGGGTGCGGGCGGAGCCTTCCGGGAACATGACCAGCGTTCGACCGGTGAGGTCGCCCATCATGTGCATCATGACCGCGGCGATGACGGTGTCGGGGGCGCCGACCAGATCCGTCACCTCCTCCAGCGCGCGGATGTTGACCTCCGGCACGGCGATCATGATCGTGCGGTTGGTCATCTGGGACAGCGCGGTCGCGGCGTGTCCGGCGCCGATGTTGGCCACCTCACGCAGGGCGTCGAGCTGGAGCTCCTTGAGGTCCCGCACGTCTTCCATGCCTCCTCCTACACCAGCGCGGCGGCGTCGAGGATGAGCGCCGGTGATCCGTCCGCCAGAATCGTCGCGCCACCGACGTAGGGCGGCATCCCGCGGGGCGCGTCGAATGGCTCTACCACGATGTCCTGCTGCCCCATCAGCGCGTCGACCACCAGGGCCGCGCGCCGATCACCGACCTCCAGGATGACGGTCGGCGCGCGGGGCGGCGCCGGCCGGGGCTGGTTCCGCACCAGCTCGCGGAGGTGAACCGTGGGGATCACCTGGTCCCGCACCAGCAGCGCCTCGCGGTCGCGGACCGCCGTCACCGAGCGGGGGTCGAACTCCACCGTCTCCGCCACATAGGCGAGCGGCACCGCGTAGCACTCGCCGGCGGCCGTCGCCAGCAGGGCCCGCACGATGGCGAGGGTAAGCGGCACCCGGATCGTGAACGTGGTCCCCCGCCCCATCTCGCTGCGGACCTCGATGGTTCCGCCGAGGGCCCGCACCCGCGTCACCACCACGTCCACGCCGACGCCACGGCCGGATACGCCGCTCACCGCCTGGGCGGTGCTGAAGCCGGGCCGGGCGAGCACCCGAAGCAGGAGATCGTCGGAGAGCCCGTCGGCGCCCGTCTCGACCAGGCCCTCGCGGCGCGCCTTCGCCATGATCGCCTGCCGGTCGATGCCGCGGCCGTCGTCGCTCAGCCGGAGGGCGACGTAGTTCCGCTCCCGGCTGGCCGAGATCAGGATGCGGCCTTCCTCGTTCTTCCCGGCCGCCGCGCGCTGCTCCGGCGTCTCGATGCCGTGATCGGCCGCGTTGCGGATCAGGTGCAGCAGCGGCTGGCCGATCTCGTCGAGGATGGAGCGGTCGAGCTCGATCTCGTCGCCCTCGGCGTCGAAGCGGATCCGCTTGCCGAGGTCGCGGGCCAGGTCACGGACCAGCCGGGGAAAGCGCTCCAGCACTTCGCCCACAGGCGTCATCCGCGCGGCGATGACTTCGGCCTGGATCTCGGAGACCAGTCGCGCGATCCGGTCGCTCACCTCGTCCAGCGCCGGCTCCGGCGCCGCGGCCGCGATCACGCCGAGCCGGTTCTTCGCCACCACCAGCTCGCCCACCTGCTTCATCAGCGCGTCGAGCCGGCCGAGCTCCACCCGGATCTGCCGGGACTGACCGCCCGTGGCGGCGGCCTGATCGTCGTCGAAGCGCACGGCATCGACGTCGCCCGCGCCGCGGAGCACATCCACGACCCGCTCGTCGCTGGCCGCACTGGCGAGCCGGAAGTGGAAGCGGCCGTCGAAATCGTGGCTGTCGAACTGCGCCAGCGGGGGCCGCAGCGCGCTCACCACCCCGAGCGACTCGGCGCGCCGGACGACCAGCGCCGCCCGGGCACCGCGCATGATGGCGTCGCGCCGGAGGGTCACCTGCACCGGCCGGGCCCGCCCGTCACCGGCCCCGAGATCGCCGTTCCGGGGAGGCGAGGCGACCCCCGTCGCCGTCGGCGCGACCGCAGCGAGCCCCGCCGCCGCGGCGTCGAGATCCTCCGCCAGCTTCCGGTCCGCGACCGGCTCCGAGCCGATCACCGCCCCTTCGACCGACGAGGCCAGCGCGTCCACCGAGCGGAAGAGCAGCTGGAACACCGAGGGATCGGGCGTGACGGAGCGCTGGCGCAGCGCGTCGAGCAGGTTCTCCAGACGGTGGGCCAGATCGGCCGTCCCGGTGTACCCCATCGTCGCGCCCATGCCCTTGATCGTATGGATCGCGCGGAACAGTCCGCCGACCTGCCGGGTGGCGGAGGGCTCGCGCTCCCATTCAAGGAGAAGCTGATTGCAGGCGCTCAGGTGCTCCCGGCTCTCGGTCAGGAACAGCGCGGCGTACTTCGAGACGTCCATGCGTCAGCCCAGGACGCGCTGCACCGCCTCGAGCACGCGAGAGGGCTGGAAGGGTTTGACCACGAAGTCCTTGGCCCCCGCCTGGATGGCCTCGACCACCAGGGCCTGCTGCCCCATCGCGCTGCACATCAAGATCTTCGCGTCGGGATCGGTCTTGCAGATCTCCCGCACCGCCTCGATGCCCCCCATGTCGGGCATCACGATGTCCATGGTGACGAGATCGGGCTTGAGCTGGCGGTACTTGTCGACCGCCTGCACGCCGGACTCGGCCTCGCCCACGACCTCGAACCCGGCCTGGGTGAGGATGTCGCTGATCATCGTGCGCATGAAGATGGCATCGTCGCAGACGAGGACGGTGTGACTCACGACAGCTCCTCCGGGGTACAGGACAGCGGGCGGCGGGGGGCGGCTGCTGCGGTGTGCTCCCCCGTCTAGGCGCCGATGATCGGCTCGAACAGCCGGTCGATGTCGAGCAGAATGAAGTGCTGGCCGTCCCGCAGCCCCACCGCCCGGACGAGCCGGGGGTCTACGCCGGGGAGATCCGCCCGCTGGGCCACCGACTGCTCCGGGACCTCGAGGAAATCCAGCACCTGCCCGACCCCGAGCCCGTACCGGCGGCCCCCCACTTCCACGAGCACGATCGCCCCCTCGTCGTCGGCCCGCCGCTCCTGCTGCAGGAGCACGTGGCCGTCGAGCACGGTGAGCAGTGTGCCGCGGACGTTGACCAGACCTTCGATCGCCTGCGCGACACCCGGAATTCTGGTGGCCGGCAGGCGCGGCAGGATCTCCCGCACGATCCCTGCCGGGGCCGCGCAAATAAGCGCACCGATCCGAAAGATGACGGCGTGGAGCGTCTTCGAATTAGCCATCTCTATTATGGAAAAGAAGATAGCTCAGGGGTTCCGGGTGAGCAACAACTTCTCTCCCCCCCGCCACGAGCAGCGCCTCACGCAGATCGGCGGGCCATTCGGCTCGAAATTCCAGCGGCTCCCCGGTCGCCGGGTGGCGGAATGCCAGACCGGCCGCGTGAAGCGCCTGCCTCGGCGTGGCCCGCTCCAGCGCCTCGGCGTCCCGCCGGGCCGCCCCCGAGACCCGCCGGCTCCCTCCGCCCGCATAGGTCGGATCGCCGACGATCGGGTGGCCGATGTGCTCCAGGTGCACCCGGATCTGGTGGGTCCGCCCGGAATGGAGCTCGAGCCTCAGCAGGTCGGCCACGCCGAAGCGGGCGACGACGTAGGCGTCGGTGCGGGCCTTCCGCCCCTCGGGTGCGATCGCCATGCGCTTCCGGTCCACGGGATGTCGGGCGATCGGCGCCTCGATGACGGTCGGGCTCGCTCCCAGGTGCCCCCAGGCGAGCGCTGCGTAGGTGCGGCGCACCCGCCGGGCCGCGATCGCCGCGCCTAGCCGGCGGTGAGCCAGATCGGTCTTGGCCACGACCATCAGTCCCGAGGTGTCGCGGTCGAGGCGGTGGACCACGCCGGGCCGGCCCTCCGCGCCTCCGGCCAGAGTCGTGCCGCGCGCGACGAGGGCGTTCACCAGGGTGTCGTCCCAGTGACCCGGCGCGGGATGGACCACGAGGCCGGCCGGCTTGTCGATGATGGCGAGGTGCTCGTCCTCGTAGACGACGGCGAGGGGAATAGAGGCCGGGCGGAGCGTGCGGGGCGCCTGGTGCTCGGGGACCTGAACCACGATCCGGTCCCCGCGAGTGAGCGTCCGTGACGCCCGGGCGGGCTTGCCGCCCACGGTGACGGCCTTGTCGGCGACGAGCCGGGCGGCCTGGGTTCGGGAGAGACCGAGCTGGTCCGCCAGGAAGCGGTCGAGGCGCTCGGTCTCGGATGGGACGACGGTGAACTCGATCCGGGCGCCCGGCGTCACGCCGCCGACGCCGACTCCGGCTCCGCGCGTCGGGAATCCTCACGCCACATCGAGATCACCAGCGCGATCGCGCCGCAGCTCACGGCGATGTCGGCCAGGTTGAAGGTCGGCCAGCGCAGCGCGCCGATCCCCACGTCGAGGAAGTCCACCACCCCGCGATCGCTGCGGATGCGGTCGATCAGGTTGCCGGCCGCCCCCCCGGCGACGAGGCCCAGCGCCAGCTGCCGGAACGCGTCGCCCAGCGGGCTGGTGCGCGACATCCGGTGCAGGACGAAGACGGCCACGATCGCGACCGTCAGAAAGATCCAGCGGGAGTACGGGCCGAGATGCAGGCCGAACGCGGCCCCCTGGTTGTAGACCAGCCGAAGCTGGAACCAGTCGCCCAGGACCGCGATCCCCGGCGTGCGGAGGAGCGTCGCCTCGGCGACGATCTTGGTGACCAGGTCGAGCACCACGACCATGGTCGCCGCGGCCCAGAAGATCCAGCGCTCCGGACCGGCGGCGGACTCAGCGGCGCTTCCCATCTTCCTCTTTCTCCTTGCAGGTGATGCAGAGGCGCGCATGGGGGAGCGCGTCGAGACGCTCGAAATTGATCTCCTGGCCGCACTGGTGACAGTGCCCGAATTTCTCGGGCGTGCCGTAGAGGCGCCGGAGCGCCTCGTTCACGTGCCAGAGATAGCGCCCCTCCTGCGAGGCGAAGAGGAACTGCTTCTCCCGCTCCATGGCGTCGGTGCCCTGGTCCGCCATGTGGAACGAGTAGGAGGACAGGTCACCGTCCGAAGACTGCAGGGTGGCGTTGAAGGACTCGTCGTAGTAGCCCAGCTCCTTCATCACGCGCGCACGCTCTTCGAGAAGGCGCTTCTCCAGATGTGACAGCTGCTTCTTGTTCATTCCCCGTCCCTGGGTTGCGGACCGGTCCCGTTGCGACCGTCCAGGTATCGTTGCACTCCCACCATCACTCCATGCCCTTCGATGTCGACCTGCTGCTCCAGGTCGGGCGTCGGCGCCCGGCTGCCCAGCTCCAGCCGCCGGGCGAGCGTCTCTCCCTGAATGAACTCCGCGTGCCCGCGGACCGCCTCGAGCACCGGGTCGTCGGCCGAGATCCAGAGGCCGATCCGGTCGGTGTAGACGTAGCCGGCCTCCTTCCGGAGCCGCTGCACCCGGTTCACCACCTCGCGCGCGAGCCCTTCCTCGCGGAGCGTCTCGTCGAGCCGCGGGTCGAGCGCCGCGACATAAGGGCCGTCGCTCGCCACCAGCCAGTCGCTCGCCACGTCGCGCTCCACCACGATGTCCTCGGGGAGGAAGGTCACGGGCTCGCCTTCGACGTCCAGCGTGGCGGTGACACCGCGCTCGAGGCCACGCAGCTGCTCGGCGTCGAGCTGCGTGGCGGCCGCCGCGACGGCGGGCGTCCGCTTGCCGTAGCGCTTCCCCAGCGAGCGGAAGTTCGGCTTGGCCCTGAGCCGCACCAGCTCGGTGTCCGACGCGACCACCTCTACGGCCTTGACGTTCACCTCGACGCGCAGCAGCTCCAGCAGCTCCTCCAGCGCGGGGCCGCGCGCCGCCGGCGGCACCGCGACCTGCATGCGGGCGAGCGGCTGCCGGACCCGGAGCCCGCGCTCTTCGCGAGCCGCCCGCGCCAGGGAGGCGAGCCGGCGCACCGCCTCCATGGCGGCCTCCACCGCCTCATCCCGGCGGCCCGAGGACTCGGGAAACCGGGCGAGGTGGACCGAAGTTCCCACCAGCGCGCGATGGAGCCAGTCGCTCAGGAAGGGCGCGGCCGGCGCCAGCATCCTGGCCACGGCGACCAGCGCCTCGTGCAGGGTGGCGAGGGCGGCGGGATCCGCCGCGGCGTCCACCGCCCAGAAGCGGGGCCGGTTGACCCGGACGTACCAGTTGGACAGCTCGTCCACGAATCCGATCAGGGTTCTGACGCCCGCGGTCGGGTCGTAGCCGCTCCACGCCGCGTGCACCGCCTCGACGGTGGCGTCCAGCCGGCTGAGCAGCCAGCGGTCCACCAGGGGGCGCGTCTCCGGCACGGGCGCGGCCGCCGGCGTCCAATCCTCCGCGTAGTCGGCGAAGAACTTGTAGGTGTTGCGCAGCTGGTTGACGAAGCCGCGCGCCACCTCGCCGATCGCCTCCTGATCGAAGCGCTTGGGCAGCCAGACCTGGCTCGAGGCGAGCAGGTAGAGCCGGACGGTGTCGGCGCCGAACGTCCGGATCATGTCCCACGGGTCCACCACGTTGCCGCGGGTCTTCGACATCTTCTGGCCCGCGGCGTCGAGCACGAGGCCGTTGACGATGACGTGGCGGTACGCCGGGCTGTCGAAGGCGGCCGTCGCGATCGCGAGCAGAGAGTAGAACCAGCCGCGGGTCTGATCCAGCCCTTCGCAGATGAAGTCGGCCGGGAAGTGCCGGGCGAATTCCCGCTGGTGCTCGAAGGGATAGTGCCACTGCGCGTACGGCATGGCGCCGGAGTCGAACCAGGCATCGATCACCTCGGGGGTGCGTCGCATGGTGCCGCCGCAGCCGCACTTCCACGTGATCTCGTCGATGAACGGCTTGTGCGGATCGAAGCCGGCGGGAAGCGGGCGGCCCGACAGCTCCTCCAGTTGGGCGTAGCTGCCGACGACTTCGACGTGCGAGGCGTCGGCCTCGCAGACCCAGACCGGCAGCGGCGTGCCCCAGTAGCGGTCCCGGGAGAGCGCCCAGTCCACGTTGTTCTCCAGCCATTCACCGAAGCGTCCGGCGCCGACCTCGGGCGGATGCCAGTCCACCTCGCGGTTGAACTCCAGCATCCGCTGCTTCACCGCGGACGTGCGCACGAACCAGGAGTCGCGGGCGTAGTAGATCAGCGGGCTGGAGCACCGCCAGCAGTGGGGATAGCTGTGGCTGTAGGGCTCGGTCAGGTGCCAGCGCCCTTCGCGCTTGAGCCGCTGGATGATGAGGTCGTTGGTCTCCTTGTCGGTGACCAGGCGGCCCTCGATCTCCGGCCACGAGGTGCCGGTGAAGGTGCCGTCGGCGCCCACCGGGCGAACCAGCGCCAGTCCGTGCTCGATGCCCGCCTGGTAGTCGTCGGCGCCGAATGCGGGCGCCATGTGCACCAGGCCGGTCCCGTCGTCCGCGGTGACGAACTCGCCCGGAACCACGATCCGCGCCGCCCTGTCGGCCGGCAGCGGCACGACCTCGAGCGGCCGCACGTAGCGCAGTCCGACCAGCTCGCTGCCGGGGAATACCCGCCGGGCACCGAGCTCGGCGAACGTGGGCGCGCCCTTGTTCGCGCCGCTGGGGAGCCCGGCGCGCGCGGTCGCCAGGATCAGCCGGCGACCCGCCACCTCGTACTCCCCGTACTCGAGCTCGGGATGGACCGCGACCGCGACGTTGGAGACCAGGGTCCACGGCGTCGTGGTCCACACCAGGAGCTCGCGGCCGGAGCCGTCGTCCAGCGGAAAGGTGACGTAGATCGAGTTGGTGCTGACGTCCTCGTAGCCCTGCGCGAGCTCGTGGCTCGAGAGCACCGTCCCGCAGCGGGGGCAGTAGGGCAGCACCCGATGGCCCCGGTACAGCAGGTCGCGCTGGTGCAGGCGAGCCAGCAGCCACCACACCGTCTCGATGTAGTCGTTGCTGCAGGTGACGTAGGGATGCTCGTAGTCGAGCCAGTAGGCGATCCGGTCGGAGAGCGCCTCCCACTCCTCCTGATACTTGAACACGCTCTGCCGGGCGCGCTCGTTGAACTCGCGCACGCCGAAGGCCTCGATGGCCTTCTTGCCGTTGAGCTTCAGCTCCTTCTCGACCTCGATCTCGACCGGAAGGCCGTGGGTATCCCACCCCGCGATGCGGGTGACCGATTTCCCCTGCATCGCCTGGAAGCGACAGACCAGGTCCTTGATGGTGCGCGCGAAGACGTGGTGGATGCCGGGGCGGCCGTTGGCGGTCGGCGGGCCCTCGTAGAAGACGAACGGCGGACCGTCGCCATTGGCCTCGAGCGTCTGGTGGAAGAGGTCCTCCTCCTTCCAGAGCGCGTGCTGCCGCCGCTCGAGGTCGTCGGCGCCGACATCGGGCAGGGAAGGAAAGGCCTTCAGGTAAGTCGCTCCACCAGGGTCGGGAG
>CAMPKP010000047.1 GCA_946887295.1 uncultured Gemmatimonadota bacterium
GGCTCGCCAACCGCGAGCCTTGATCGGATCAGGGCTCGCTCAGCCGAGCCCTTCGAGCAGCATCTGACCCCCGGGCGCGGCCCCTTCGAGCTTCAGGAGGGCCCGCTTGCGCTCCAATCCCCCCGCATAGCCGACCAGCCGACCGTCCGCACCGACCACTCGGTGACAGGGCACGACGACGGAGAGAGGGTTCCGCGCGTTCGCCGCGCCCACCTCCCGGGCGAGAGCAGGATTGCCCAGCACGGCAGCGAGTTGGCCGTAGGTACAGGTTCGACCGTACGGGATGCGCCGCAGCAGGCCCCACACCCGCAGCTCGAACGGGTTGCCTTGCGGCCCGAGCGGCAGGTCGAACCCGGTGCGCTCGCCCCGGAAGTACTCGTCGAGTTGTCGGGCCGCCGCGTCGAAGCCGGTATCGTCGCGAGAGCCGAAGGTGGTGGGATCGGGACGCCGCGTGTGCTCGGCGAAGTAGACCCCCGCCAGCACTCCACCATGGCCGACGAGCGTCAGCTCCCCGAGCGGCGAGTCGATGATCGTGTGGGTGGCGCGCACTCGGTGTGATCCTCTCAGCCGGCCCGATCGGCCGGTGCCCCGCCGCGCCACAGATGCAGCGTCGCGTAGCTTCGCCAGGGCCGCCACGCCTGCGACATCGCCTCCGCCCGCGCTCCGGTCACCCCGCCGAGGTTGTTGCGCAGCGCAATGTCTTCCTTCGGAAACGCGTCGGGCCAGCGCAGCGCCCGCATGGCGATGTATTGGGCAGTCCACGCCCCGATGCCGGGCAGGGCGACGAGCTGCTCGATGGTGGCGTCCGGATGGGCGCCCACCTCCAGTCTCAACCGTCCGGAGACCAGTGCCTCCGCGACGGCCACGATGCTGGCCGCCCGGGTCCGGATGATCCCGAGTGCGGCGATCTGCCCCGCGCCCGCCGCGACGAGCCGCTGCGGCGTCGGGCACAAGTGCGTGAGTCCCTCGTGCGGCATGGAGACTGCGTCCCCGAATGCTTCCACGAATCGGCCGGCCACCGTCGTCGCCGCCTTCACGGTGACCTGCTGCCCGAGGATGGCGCGCACCGCCAGCTCGAAGCCGTCGAACGCCCCCGGCACGCGCAGACCGGGGTTCCGCGCGACCGCGTCGGACAGGAGAGGATCCTGCATGAGGTGAGCGGCGATCACGTCGGGACGCGCGCTCAGGTCGAAGACGTGCCGCAGCCGCCCCAGGAGCGCGGGCAGCACCGGCGTGAGCGAATGGGGAAGCTCGATCAGGAGGGCGCGTCGCTTCGGGGCGTGGCGGACGCGAACCCATCCGGTGTGGACGCCAAGCCGGACGGTGCGCGAGTAGGTGTCGTCGTCCACGCGCTCGACCCCCTTCAGGGCCCGGGCGCGGAGGAACTGGAGCGTCCCCGCCCAGTCGAACGGCGGCCGATAGGTCAGCTGCAGGGTGAAGCCCGCGGGGGACGCCGGCTGGGCAGGGCCTTCCGCGGCCTTGCGGAACCGGCTGGGCGGCATGCCGTAGCGGCCGCCGAACGCCTCGTTGAAGCGCCGAAGGATCGCGACGCCGCTGGCGAAGGCGACCTCGGTGATCGGCAGCGTCGTCTCGGTCAGGAGCTGCTTGGCGAGCAGCAGCCGCCGGGTCTGGACCAGATCGATCGGCGAGACCCCCAGCTCCTTCTGCAGGATCCGGCGAATCTGACGCGAACTCCACCCGAACTGCGCGGCGATCCGCTCCAGGCCCGCGCCGCCGTCGAGCATGCCTTCGTCGATGCGCTGGACGATGAGGCCCGCGATGCGGTGGGCGTCGTCCACGGGCGCGTTGCCGGGCGCAAGCTCGGGGCGGCAGCGAAGACAGGGCCGAAAGCTCGCCTTCTCCGCCGCTTCGGCACTGGAGAAGAAGCGGCAGTTGCCCGCCCTCGGCGCCCTGGCGGTGCAGACCGGCCGGCAGTAGATGCCGGTCGAGGTCACCCCGACGTAGAAGACCCCGTCGAATCGAGGGTCGCGCGACACATAGGCGCTGTAGAGCGCGGCATCCTCGGTCATGGGGTCAATCTACCGCCGCGTGGCGCAAATACTAGCCACTTTCGGACATCGGAGTCTCGTCGCGCAAGGTACTCCCCCTCAATGGCTTGGCATCATTCAGGTCGGCGCAATTGGGTGACCGAAAGTGGCCGGACGACCGGGGGAGGAGGAGCTATCCTCAAGCCTGGACGCGGCAAGTCTCCGACTACCGAACCAACGGGGGGCAGCGTGGGAACCAGCACGGAAGCGCGCACGAGCACGGCAGCGCGCTCGAGCACGAAAACGCAAGAGATGCGATCCACCGAGGCGCGCATTCGAGCCTACGACTGGACAGGTATCGGCACCCATCTCGACGCGCACGGTTGGGCCATGCTCCAGGGGGTACTCTCCGCCGAGGAGTGCCGCGCGCTCGCGGCGCTGTACCGGGGCAGCGGCGGCTTCCGCAAGCACATCGTGATGGCGCGGCACGGCTTCGGTCGGGGCGAGTACAAGTACTTTGCCTACCCCCTGCCCGGCATCGTCGGCGATCTGCGCACCACGCTGTACCGGCGCCTGGCGCCGGTCGCAAACCGATGGAACGAAGCGATGGGTATGGAGGCGCGATATCCGGCCGAGCTCGAGGAATTCCTCGAGCGCTGTCATGCCGCCGGGCAGACCCGGCCGACACCCCTGCTCCTCCAGTATGGAGAGGGCGACTTCAACGCGCTGCACCAGGACCTCTACGGGGAGCACGTCTTCCCGCTCCAGGCCGTCTTCCTGCTCTCCCAGCCGGGTCGGGACTTTGCCGGGGGTGAGCTAGTCCTCACGGAGCAGCGGCCGCGGATGCAGTCGCGCGCGGAGGTCGTGCCGCTGCGCCAGGGCGACGCGGCGATCTTCGCGGTGCGCCACCGCCCCGTGGCCGGGAAGCGCGGCTGCTACCGCGTGAGCCTGCGGCACGGGGTCAGTCGTGTCCGGTCGGGGCACCGTCACACGACCGGCATCATCTTCCACGACGCGGCATGAGTGCGGCGGAGGCGGACCGTCACCGCCTCGGCTCGCCGAGGGATCAGGGATGAAGACGGAGCAGGTCCTGAAGCGGCTCGATGCCGCATGGGTGGACTTCGAGGCGTCGTACGCCGGCCTCTCCGAGGCGCGGCTCCTGACGCCCGGTGTCCAGGGCCGGTGGTCGGTGCGCGACATCATCGCGCACGTGACGTGGTGGGAGGAGGAAGCGCTGAGGCACCTTCCGCTGGTCCGCGAGGGCGGGCGGCCGCCGCGCTACTCGGTGCGATACGGCGGCATCGACGCCTTCAACGCGCTGCGGACCGAGGAGCGGCGACACCTGTCCCTCGCCGACGTGCTCCGCCAGCACGACGAGGTGCACGCACGGCTGGTCGAGTACGTCCGTGCGGCACCGGAGGAGCTCTACTCGCGGGACACACGCTTCCGCCGGCGTCTGCGGCTCGATACCTGGGGCCACTACCCGCTCCACGCGCGGGCGATTCGGGGGTGGAGGCTGCACGAGCCCGCCTGACACGCCCCCCCAGAGTCGATCACTAGCTCCCCGTCCGGCTGTGCGGACTGTCCACCGGCTTCGACTCCGGCGAGCCCCGCTGGCGGAGGAAGATCGAGAGGACGACGACGAGCCCGATCGCCAGGAACTCGCTCTGCCAGTTCTGAAAGGACTCGAACCAGAACCGCGAGGTGGCCGCATACTGGAGGGGCGAGACCGGCGGCTCGCCGTGCGCGATCCGCTCCTCGCTGTAATCGCGCGCCCCCGACACCGCGTGAACCGAGATCGCCGCGACGAAGCACAGGAGGAACGCGATGGACAGCGAGTGCTCGTAGAGCTTGAGCACCAGTCCTCCGCGGCGCACCGGCCAGGGAGCATCCGGGCGGGCGCGACTCACCCGCGGGTCGCGGTCCACCGGGTCCGGCTCGTCGGGATCCTTCGACTCCGCCGACCCCTTCTGGAACAGGAAGGCGGTCAGGAACACGTAGGAGAAGATCTGGAGGAACTCACTCTCCCAGTTCTCGCTGGTCGCCTCCCAGAAGTGGGAGGTCATGAGATAGGGGCGGTACCCGATCTCCGGCTGCCCGTGCTCCCTCTGGTCCGCGTTGTACTCCCGGTGGCCCGCCACGCTCTGACCGATCCAGAAGGCGGCGAACGCCGACAGCAGCACGATGGACAGGCCGTTCTCGCGAAACACTCGACGCATAGGCTGCTCCGGGTGACTCGGGTTCGATCCAGGTACTGCAGCCGACAGGTACTCGAGCGGATCCGCGAGACGCGGTCCGCCTGGCGCTAGCTCGCCCGGCCCTGGGTCCGGGCGGCTTCCCTGAGGGTGGCCACCGCGGAATCCGCCTCGTCGTCGGTGCGGCCCAGGGACAACAGCGCGTAGTGCGCCATGCCGAGCGCCAGCTCGCGCTCACCCATCACGGTGCGTCCCACTCGGAGGCGCTCGAAGTACCGCTCCTGGGCCACCCGGTGGGTGCGGACGACGATGTCGATGGCCGGATTCGCCTTTCGCGCGAGCGCGATGATCTCCCGCGCCTGGTAGGGGTCGGGGCTCGCCACCACCAGAAGCTTCGCGCGCTCGGGACGGGCGAGCTCGAGGATTCCAGGCCTGGTGGCATCGCCGGAGAGCGCGAGCACTCCGCGCTTCCGACGGGCCTCGACGGTCCTGCGGTCCCGCTCGATGGCGATGTAGGAAATTCCGTACAAGGAAAGCGCCTCGGCCACCGTCCCGCCGACCCTTCCCAGTCCCACCAGGATGGCGTGATCCCGCAAACGCTCCCCTGCGGCGGTTCCCGCCTGGGACTCCGCCACCTCATCCACCCGCTCGAGCGCGGCGAGAAGCCGGGGCCTCCCGCGCACCCACCGCCCCAGCCTGTCCACGACGGCGAACGCGAGCGGGTTGAGGGTGATGGTGAGGAGCGCACCCGCCACGACGAGGCTCTGCCCCTCCGGCGGCAGGAGCCGCAGCGAGACGCCGAGGGCCGCGAGGATGAAGGAGAACTCGCCGATCTGCGCGAGGCTGGCCGAGACCGTGAGGGCCGTGTGAAGTGGATAGCGGAACGTCAGGACGATCGCGAACGCGGCCAGTGACTTGCCCAGCATGACGATGGCGATGACGGCGAGCACCTGCAGCGGCTGCCTCAGCAGGATGCCGGGATCGAACAGCATGCCGACGGAGACGAAGAAGAGCACCGAGAAGGCGTCCTGCAGCGGCAGCGCCTCCGAGGCCGCCTGGTGGCTCAGGTCGGACTCGCTGATCACCACGCCCGCGAAGAAGGCGCCGAGCGCGAAGGAGACGCCGAACATCTCGGCGGCGCCCACCGCGATCCCGAGCGCGATGGCGAGCACGCAGAGCGTAAACAGCTCGCGCGAGCCGGACCGGGCGACGCGCTCGAGCAGCCAGGGAACGGCGCGCCGGCCGACCACCAGCATGACCGCGAGGAACGCCATCACCTTGCCCAGGGTGAGCGCCAGCGTCTCCCACAGACCGCTCTCGGGTCCGGGTCCCGGCGCGACGGCGGCCGTGCCGCCGAGCGGCACGGCGAGCGCCGGCAGCAGCACCAGCGCGACCACCGTCACCAGGTCCTCCACGATCAGCCAGCCGACGGCGATCCTTCCGTCCAGGGAGTCGAGCACCCCCCGATGATCCAGCGCGCGGATCAGCACGACGGTGCTGGCCACCGAGAGCGTCAGGCCGAACACGAGTCCCTGGTGCCAGGACCAGCCCCAGAGGTGGGCCACGGCGGCGCCGAGCGCGGTGGCCACGGCGATCTGACCGATCGCGCCGGGCACGGCGATGTGGCGGACCGTCAGCAGATCACCCAGCGAGAAGTGCAGCCCGACGCCGAACATGAGCAGGATGACGCCGATCTCGGCGAGCTGCGCGGCGATCGACATGTCCGCCGTGAAGCCCGGAGAGAACGGGCCCACGGCGATCCCCGCGACCAGGTAGCCCACCAGCGGCGGCATCCGCAGGCGTTGCGCGATGAACCCGAACACGAACGCGCAGCCGAGCCCCGCAGCGAGGGTAGAGAGGAGCGCGGTGTCATGGGGCATGTCGGGTCAGCGGCCGCCGCGTCGAGGGATGCCGATCCTGCCGAGATCGTGCCGGGGCGCCGCGCGGCGCGTCAGCTCGACGCGTTCCTCGTCAACACCGGCCACCTCCAGGATCCGCGCGGGCGAGAACCCGCCGTCGGGCTGTGACAGCTCCATTCCGATCCTCCCCGGTCATCGGAGTTCCAGGGACCAGCCGGGCAAACCCGGAGGTGCGATGGCACGTGCCCGGGAGCGGCAAGATATACGGTGTGGCCGATGCGATCTCCCCGCCCGGTGACGGGTGATGGCACTGGAGACCGGACCCGGCTAGAGTTGGCCATCCCACAGACGGGTGGAGAGAATCCTGACCGACACCGCCCCGCGGCGCTGCGTCGTGGTCGCAGGCTTTCCCCGAAGCGGCACGAGCTGGCTCGCCAAAGGCCTCTCGTTCGCTCCCGGCTTCACCTATTATCGCGAACCCGACAACTACAGGCTCGTGCCCGGCGCGGAGGAGCGGTTCGCCTACCTCTATCTCACCGCCGAGCACGACGACCCGGCATACCGGCGGCTCATGACCCGTGCCGCGGCGGGCGAAGTGGCGACCGCCCGCACCATGCGGCAGGACCCGGGGCCGCTGCTCGCGTATCTCGGCGGCCCGGGTCGGGCCCTCGGCGAGCGCTTCCCCTCCCTGTTCCTCCGCAAGCGCGACGTGCTGTTGAAGCTGATCTGCGCGAACCTGAACCTGGAGTGGCTGGCGGCGAACCTCCCCCACGCGCGGCAGGTCTGCGTCCTTCGCCACCCATGCGGCCAGTTCGAAAGCTGGAAGCGCCTCGGGTGGGAGCCGCGGCCCGAGCGCCTGCTCGAGAATCCGAGGCTGGTCGCGGACCACCTGGCGCCTTTCGCCGAGCTCATCCGGTCGGCCGCCGGGTACTGGGAGCGGGCCGGCGCCCTCTGGGCGGCAACTGTGTACGTCATCCATCGCCAGAGCCGGCCGGGGCCCGGCCGGATCATCGTAACTCACGAATGGCTGTGCGCGGATCCGGTGCCTCGCTTCAGGGACCTCTATCACCGGCTCGGCATGACGTGGAGCCCGAAGGCCGAGCGGTTCATCCTCGCCTCGGACGGCGAGGACGACCGGCGAGTGTATTCGATGAGGCGGCCGACCGTGCAGCAGATCGACAAGTGGAGGGAGCGCCTCGGCGCCGAGGAGGTGGAGGCCTGCCGGCGGTTCGTCGAGCCCTTCGGCCTGCCGTACTACCCGGGGTTCGAGCCGCACGTCCCGTGAATCATGCACCCCTCCGAGGACGCGGCCCGGCCAGAGGCGCCACCATCCTCATGAAGGCCGGCGAGACCGCCGCCGCGGACACGACCATCTCACGCAGCGCCACCTTTCCCCGCGCACCCCGCCGCCACGGAAAACGCATCCGCCATCTCTCCAGGTCCCCTCTGGTGAGCTTTCCCTGCGCCACCAGCTTCTCGGTTTCGATGAGCCGGTAGTACGCCAGCAGGTCGTGCAGCTCACCCAGATATTCGGGATCGCACCGGTCGAGCAGCGGACCGCAGGCCGTCAGGGCCGGACGAACCGGATGCCGGCCCAGGAGCGCCGAGCCGAGACCCGAGTGCTCGGTATGGAACCAGACGTGGGGCTCGGGATCCACCTGCAGGCGGTGATTCAGGACGAACATCAGCCAGAGATAGCTGTCCTCGCCGTACGAGCTGCGCTCGGCAGCGTAGTACCCGCCGTAGCGCAGCACCAGCTCGCGCCGGGCCACCACGCAGCTCGAATGGCAGAAGTCCACGTAGAACTTGAGCGCCTTGGGCGGCGAGCGGTGCGGCACCCGCCAGGCCCCGGCCCGAAGACCCATGCTCCGGTTGCGGCGGGCCTGACTCGCGCGCCCGGGCCCGACCGCACGGCCCGATACCCAGGCGCCGCTCCCGGGATCGCGGTCGAGGGCGGCCACCGCGAGCGCGAGAAATTCCGGCTCCCACTCGTCGTCCGCGTCCAGGAAGGCGACGTATTCGCCACGCGCATCCGCGAGGCCGCGGTTGCGCGCCGCGCCGGGCCCGGCGTTCGCCTGCGTGACGAGCCGCACCCGCGGGTCTTCCACTCCGGCCACGACCGACCCGCCGTCGTCGGTGCTTCCGTCGTCCACCACGATGAGCTCGAAGTCGGCAAACGACTGCCGCAGGACCGACCCGACCGCCGCGAGAACGGACCCGGCCTTGTTGTAGAGGGGGATGACCACCGAGATCCGGGACACGCGTGCCTACGGGCCATCCGACAGGTAGGCGGCGAGCGTCCGGCGCGCGATCGCCGGCCACTCCAGCGCCTCCAGCCGCGGCGCGCCGGCCGGCCGACCCGCCGCCCACTCGATCGCGCCGACCAGCACGGACGGGGTCAGCTCCTCCTCGTAGGTACATACCCAGTCGGCTCCGACCAGGGCTCGGAGCTCCCCCATCGCTCCGCGCTCCGGAACCAGCACGGGACGGTCGAAGGAGAGCGCCAGGAGCGCGCTGGCGGAGTTGGTGATGTCGCGGAAGGGGAGCACCACCAGATCGGCCGCGCGGAGGTAATGCTGCACGCGCACCTCGGGGATGTGCTCGAGGGTGAGATGGACCCGCGGGTCACCGGCGGCGGCCCCGCGCACCTCCTCGGCGATCGCAGCCGTGTGGGGTGCTCCTCCGACGAGGAGGAACACGTCCTCGGGAAGGGCGCGAACGGTGCGGATCAGGTGCGGCACGTTCTTGTACGGCCGGACCAGCCCGAGAAAGGCGACGACCTTCGCGCCCTCCGGGATGCCGAATTCGGCCCGGGCCTCCTGGCGCGAGACGGTGGCCGGATGGATGCCCCGAAAGTGGCCGAGGGGAACGACCGCACGCGGCCGCAGACTCAGCTCGGGATAGCGGGTCTCCACCGCCTGGCGGCCGGCCTCGCTCGGGTGGATCACCACGTCGATGCGCCGCACCACGGCCGACCAGAACCAGTCCTCCAGCTTCGGATGCCGGGACTCGTGGGGCCGCGCGTTGTGCGCGGTCCACACCACGCGGGCACCGTGGAGATGGGCGGCATCCAGGACGGCGACTGCGAGGGCCGCGCCCGCCGCCCGCCCCGCCAGGGTGGACGCGTTGAGCGCCTTCTCCGGCCAGTGCACGTGCAGGACGTCGTATCCCCCCCGCAGCGCCCGGCCCGGCGTGAAGTCGCGTACCCGCACACCCAGTCCGTCCAGGTGGGAGCAGAGGAGCCAGGTATAGGGATTCTTCGCCCGCGCGCCCATGCCGGGCCAGGCCAGCACGCGGAGCGCCGCTCTAGCGACGGGAGGCACCGGGCTGGAGCTTGCGGTCGGCGCGGACTATCACCGGGGACCCGAGCACGCTGGTGAGCGCCAGCGATCGGGCGAGACCTTCGGCGGCACGGGCCATGGGCACCGATCCCGCCAGCCGATAGAGAGCCATGGGGAGCAGGAATTGGGGGCGCGTCGAGGTGACCGCGAAGCCCGCGTCCAAGAACGCCCGGGCGATCTCCCCCCGGCCGTAGAGCGCGAACGGACGCGTGGTGCCCCGCTCGATCGAGTGCTTGATCCTGAAGAGGGCGTTGGAGGCGAAGTTCACGCTCCGGCGGGCGGGATAGTCCACGATGACCCGATGCCGTGCCACCCGGCACAGCTCGCCGATGAGGTGGCGCCAGTCCACGCTGTGCGCGACCAGGCGGTAGCAGACCACTGCGTCGAAGCTCTGGGCCCCGTAGGGGAGGGCCCGCAGGTCACCCACGTCGAAGGTGCACTGCCCGGCGCCGACCAGCTCGCGGAGCCGCTCACCGCAGGACGGATCGCTGCCGACGACCGTCATCCGGTAGCCCGCCTCGACCAGGGGCGGAGCCACCTGGGCGTGCCCGCCGCCGACATCGAGGATCGCGGCCCCGGCGGGGAGACCCGCCAGGCAGTCCAGCGTGATGCGTGTCTGGGAATCTACGAACCACCGGCCGACCGGACCCTCGAACCGCCGCGCGTAGCTCTCCGACGACGACTCGATGTCGGCATCTTCGCGCGGCTTGGGGTCAGCCGCCGTCACTGCTGGTACGCGGCCTCGATGTACCCGTTGGCCACGTACCACTCGAACGTATCGCGGATGCCGTCGTTGAGCTTCACCGCGGGACGATAGCCGAGGAGCCGCTTGGCTTTTTCGATGCTGAAGGCGCGGCTCTTGGTGTAGAAGTCGACCCGGCGCCGGTGAATGGGCGGCTCGATGCCGAAAGGCACGCAGAGCTTCTCGACCAGCGAACCGACGAGCTGGAACGGACGCACCGGCAGCCGGAGCCGGGGTGCCGGGACGTTCGCCGCGGCCGCGATCATGGCGGTGAGCTCCGACAGCTTCAGGTAGCTCTCGCCGCCGAGGATGAAGATCTCCCCCACGGCATTCGGGTGAGTGCCGAGAAGACGCAGGCCCTGGACCAGGTCGTCCACGTGCACCGTGTGGTAGTAATTCTCGCCGCCGCCGAGCAGCGGAAAGCGCTGGTGTGCGACCATCCGGAACAGCTTGAGCAGGCGGGTATCGCCCGGGCCGTAGATCGCCGTGGGCCGCGCGACCGTGAGCGGGATCCGGTCGCGGTAGGAGAGGGCGAGCTGTTCGGCCTCGCACTTGGTCTCCTGATAGATGTCGCCTGGCTCGTACGCGGTCCGCTCGTCGGCGGGCGGCGAGGTGATGTGTCCGTGGACACCGACGGTGCTGCAGTGGAGATACCGGCGGACCCCCACCGAGACGGCGGCATCGAGCAGCCTCCGCGACGCGTCCACGTTGACCTCGCGGTAGCGCCAGTCGGGGTGCTTGGCCTCCCGGTAGACCGCCGCGAGGTGGTACACGGTGGCCACGCCTTCCATGGCCCGCTCCACCAGGCCGGCCTCGGCGATGTCGCCTTCGACCAGCTCGACCCCTTTCGGGAGAATCTGGCCGGCTCGCGCGGCGGAGCGCGCGATGACCCGGACCCGCTCGCCATCGCGGACCAGCGCCCGGACCAGCCGGCTGCCGGTGAACCCGGTCGCGCCGGTAACCAGCGTTATCCCTGGGGATGACTCGGTCATTTGGGTCCGATTCCCTCTATGTTTATGCCGTCCGCAGGGTGCGGAGCGGCTGTGACGAGAGTCACTCCCCGTTGCTGCCGTCCGGTGTAAGTAGGGGGATTCGATACGCTCGGTCCTGCCACCGCCTCGAACAATGCTCTAACAGTGCAAGATTACTACCAGTTACCAGGGGATCGTGTCAACGGTCCCCGTCACATTTGTTCCAGAGGATGCATCACATGAAGCAGGCCCGGACCGGCCCCCGTGACCACAGCTGACCTGCTCGCACCCCCGTCCGAGCGGCTCCGGATCGGGCTCATGCTCCGCGCCATCGACGACGTGGACGGCCAGGGCATCTACATCCGGAAGCTGTGCGATGCGCTGTTCGAGGCGGACCCACAGAGCGAGTATGTCGCCTTCTACAGCCGGGCGGGACAGGCGGGACGCTACCGGCATCGCCCCAATGTGCGGGAGGTGGTCGTGCCCGGAGCCAGCAAGCTGCTCTGGGATCAGGTGCTGGTGCCCTGGGCCGCGCGCCGGGAGAACCTCGACGTGCTCTTCCACCACAAGTTCAGCATTCCGCTGCTGGCCCCCTGCCCCACCGTGGTGCAGCAGCGAGGCACCGAGTACTGGAGCCATCCGGAGTTCTATGTGGGGCTCTCGGGGCGCCTCGACCAGCTCTACAACCGGATAATGATCCCGCTCTACTGCCGCCGCGCGGCCCGGGTGCTCACCAACTCCGACACACTGGCCGACGAGCTGGTGCGCCATGTCGGCGTGCCGCGCTCCAAGCTGCGCACCGTCTACGCGTCGGCCGACGAGAGCTTCCGGCCGATCACCGATCCGGCCGCGCTGGCGGCCGTCCGCGCGCGCTACCGGCTGCCGCCCGAGCCGTTCCTGCTGATGGTGGTCAAGGGGCACCAGATTCTGGGGCAGGCCTCCGGGAAGGCGCTCACGCCCCGCAAGAACGTCGCGGCCGCCCTGGAGGCGTACGGCAGCATGCGGCGACGCGCGGCGGAGCTCGGCGCCGCGGCCCCGCCGCTGGTGATTCTGGGCATCGGTATCGCCGAGCGCCTGACGCCCGACGTCGTCGCCCGGCACGCCGAGCCCTCGTCGGTGCACACGCCGGGCTTCGTCGAGTTCGCCGACATGCCCGCTCTGTACAGCATGGCGCGCGCGCTGGTCTTCCCGTCGCGCTACGAGAGCTTCGGCATTCCGATCGTGGAGGCGATGGCGTGCGGGTGCCCGGTGGTGACCGCCTCCACCTCGGCCTGCCCGGAGGTGGCCGGCGGCGCGGCCCTGCTGGTGGATCCCGACGACCTGGCGGGGCTGGCGGCCGCCATGGAGCGTGTCAGCCTGGACGACCGGCTCGCCGCAGAGCTTCGGGACCGCGGGCTCCGGCGGGCGGCAGAGTTCTCCTGGAACAGCAGCGCGCTCACGCTGCTCTCCGAGCTCCGCATCGCGGCCGGCTCGCGCTCACCCGCGCGGGCCGGCTAGCCCGCGTGGCCGATCGCACCCGGGTGGTGGTGATCAGTCTGCCCGACGCGGCGGAGCGCCGCGCCACCTTCGCCGAGCGGGCGCGCGGAACGTCCATCGAGTGGAGCTGGTTCGACGCCCACCGGGAGCTCGCTCCCGGCCTCACCCACGATCCCGACGAGGCGATCGTCGCCAAGGGGCGGCCGATGTATCCGGGGGAGCTGGGCTGCTACTCCAGCCACCATACCGCCTGGCGCGCCTTCCTCGACTCCGGGGCCCCTCGCATGCTCGTGCTCGAAGACGACACGATCGTGGACTGGGGATTCCTCGAGAAGCTGGTGACGGTGGACCTCCAGGCGGCCGGCATCCGGTACCTCAGGCTCTACGCCAAGCGGCCGTGCGCCTTCCGGGAGGTGCTGCGCGATGCGGTCGAGCGGCAGCGGACCCTGCTCGAGTATCTCGACCGCCCCCTGGGAACCCAGGGCTACGTCCTGACGCGCGAGGGCGCGGAGCGCTTCGTGCGCCACTGTCGCCGGGTCCGGCGACCGCTCGACGACGAGCTCGACCGCTCCTGGGAGCACGGTGTGCCGTGCCTCGGCCTCTTTCCCTTTCCGGTGATCGAGCAGTCCACCGCATCCGCCATCGAGCCGGCGCGGTTCGAGCGTTTCACGATTCCGGCCCGGCTGCGGGCGCGGCGCCAGGCGATGAAGATGAGAGACCGGGCGCTGAAGCTGAGGCAGCGGGCCCGGCTGCTCGCGTCCCGCCGACCGCCCGCGCTCGAAGCGCTGGCGGCACGATGACCGGCGCCACCGAGCGCGACTTCGACGATCCGCTGGACGGCGCCTCCAACCCCGAGCTGGAGGCCGCCGAGCCCCTTCCAGGACCGCCGCGGGATCTCAAGGAGAAGACCGCCCGGTCCATCATCTGGACCATCGCGCGGACCGGCTCGGACTACATCCTCTCGTTCGCGGTCTTCGCGGTCCTGGCACGGAAGCTGGGACCCGAGGCGTTCGGCATCTTCGCCCTGGCGGTGGCCTTCGCCGAGTTCGGCAAGGTGCTTCCCGCCGCCGGGATGGCGACCGCGCTCCAGCGCGCGAGAGTGGTGACACCGGTCATGGCCGACACGGTGTTCTGGGCGTCGCTGGGCATAGCGGTCCTGGCCGCGGGAGCGCTGGCACTCCTCGCGCGCCCGATCGCCGGCGCGTTCGGCGAGCCCGCGGTGGCCCCGCTGCTCGCCGCGCTCGGCGCCATCCTCGTGGTCTCGGTGGCCGGGGCGATCCACATCGCGCTCATGCTCCGGGAGTTCGGCCACCGGGCCATGGCCACACGGTCGGTCGTGAGCAACCTGGCGGGCGGCGCGGCCGCGCTCGCGGCGGCGAACGCCGGGTGGGGCGCCTGGAGCCTCGTGGTGCAGCGGGGCGTGACCGAGGTGGCGGGCACGGCCATGGCCTGGCACGCCTTTCGGTGGATTCCCGGCAGGCGGTTCTCCTTCGAAGTGCTCCGCGATCTGGCCGGATTCAGCGCCAGCATGACCCTCACCCAGGTCCTCTTCGTCGCGCTGGTGCGGGTGCAGGACCTCATCATCGGACGGACCATCGGCACCGCGGCGGTCGGGGTGTACCGCACGGCATGGCGCACCGTCGAGCTGATCGCGCAGGGAGTCATCATGCCCTTCTCCCAGGTCGCGCTCCCGACCCTGGGCCGGCTCCAGGACGACCTGCCGGCGTTCCGGAAGGCGTACCTCCGCATCATCGGCGTGAGCGCCGCGCTCGCGTTTCCGGCGATCATGGGGTTCGCCGTGCTGGCACCGACCGCGATCCCTTTCATCTTCGGGGATCGCTGGGCGGAGAGCGCCAGGATCGCGCAGCTGCTCGGGCTCATGGCGGTCCCGTTCACGGTCAACCGGTTCGCCGGCCCGGCGCTCGCCACGCTGGGGCGCTCCGGGCTGCTGGCGAAGATCGCGGCGCTCCAGCTCGCGCTGACGGTGGTGATGACGCTGGCGGCCGCCCCGTACGGCCTCCTGGCGATCGCCGGGGCCTACGTGGCGCGCTCCTACCTGGTGCTGCCGCTCCAGATGTGGGCGTTCAAGAAGCACAGCGGGCTGGGCTACGGCGAGCTGCTGCGATCGCTGGCGCCGCCGCTGCTCACCTCGCTCGTCATGGCGGGCGCGCTGCTCGGGCTCGACCGTCTCGTCGGCGGCCGCTTCGGCAACCGCGGTCTCCAGCTGCTCTGCATGATCCTGACCGGCGCCGCGATCTATGCCGCGGCCATGCTGCTGTTCGCCCGCGGCTTCGTGGTCCAGCAGGTTCGCGACTTCCGGCGGCTCCTCCCCGGCGCCCCCGCCAACCTGTCGAGAGTGGAGGTATGAGCTCCGGCCCGATACTGCGGCTGCAGGACCTCGCGGCGGAGACCCTGCGGGGGACCTGGATGGAAGGACCGTGCGCGCTGGTGGACTACCCGGACTACTCCAACGTCGGTGACGCCGCCATCTGGCTCGGGACCCTGGCCTACTTCCGGAGCCGCCGGATCCCGGAGCCGCGTTACGTCGCGTCCATCGGCGCATTTTCCGAGGCCGAGCTCCACGCGTCCCTGCCGGACGGGCCCATCCTGATCCAGGGCGGCGGGAACTTCGGCGATCTCTGGCCCCGCCACCAGGAGTTCCGGAAGCACCTGCTGGAGCGCTTCCCCGATCGCGAGATCATCCAGCTGCCGCAGTCCATCCATTTCGGCGACCCCGCGAACGCCGCCGACACCGCCCGGGCGATCGCGCGGCACGGCAATGTCAGGCTGTTTGTTCGTGACGTGCCGTCGTACGAGTTCGCCGCGGCGCACTTCGATTGCGAGACCGTCCTCTGCCCCGACATGGCGCTGTTCCTGGGACCGCTGGAGCGAAGCGCGCCGGAGGTGGATGTGCTCTACCTGCTCCGCACCGACAAGGAGCGGGCGAGCCGGGACCCGGCCGGGATCCCCGACCACTCCTTCCGCGTCGCCGACTGGCCGGTGGAAAGCCGGGTCTCCAGCAGGCACTCGCGGCTGCGCCGCGTTCTGCACCGGATAGGCGGCGGACCGGCGGACCACCCGGGGACGCGCGCGGCGAGGTACGAGGCAGCCGCCCGCGCGCGCGTGCTGCGCGGCACGGCGCTCCTGTCCTCCGGCCGAGTCGTCATCACCGACCGGCTTCACGCCCACATCCTGTGCCTTCTCCTCGGCATCCCGCACGCGGTGCTCGACAACAGCTACGGCAAGCTCGGCCGGTTCCTCGAGGCGTGGACCGGCGAAACCGGAGTGGCCTTCCGCGCGGACTCGCTCGACGATGCCGAGCGGTGGGCCGCGGCGATGGTGGCGAAGGCCGACCGCTAGTCTTATCCTCTCCGCATGCACTATCCCAACGCCTCCGAGACGGGACGCGAATGACCGAGCGCAAGGGCGACGTCCGGCCGGCCAGCCCGCCGGCGGCCGACATGGTGGTCCACAAGGGCACCCGGGAGTGCCCCATGATCCAGCCGCACCCGCGAGCCGCTTGCGGGATCGTCCGGGCCAGGGAGGCCAATCGCGAGCGCGCCGACGAGGAGCGCCGGCGGGCGCGGGGTCAGGCGGGAGGCTGAGGGTTGGAGCGATTCTTGTCCACGATCGCCCCGAGAATCAGGAGGAAGGCGAACAGGCGCACGAGATACAGCCCGGTGTGATCCTCGACCATGTCGTGACTGAACGCGAGGGCGAGACGCTGGAACCCCAGCACGGCGAAGGCCGCGGCGAAGACCAGGAACAGCCGGTCGCGCGTCTCCCGCCAGAAGCGCAGGAAGAACAGCGCCGCGACCGCATAGCCCATCACGATCGCTCCGGAGACGAGCTGCAGGACCACCGTCCAGACCCCGCTCATCCCGCGTCCCATACCAGGCCGTAGATCAGCACGCCCAGGCCGGCGAGCACCGGCAGGCTGTGCCAGATCTGCAGGTCGACCTCGGGACCGGTCACCACCCGGTCCACCACCAGCATGACGTTCCCCAGCGTGAACCCGACGAACGCGAGGCCGCTCCACAGGAGCAGCCGGACGCCGCGCGCCTGGTACGCGCGGAGCAGCAGGACGGCGCACACGAGACTGGTGAGGGCGCAGAGCACGTAGACGGCGGCCGCCATCTCAATCCTCCTTCTTGCGGCGGATGCGGAACGCGTCGGAGAACGCCCGGACGTTCTCGATGGGCTTGGACGCGATGAGAGTGATCACCGCGACCCGGCGCTCGCGGTACATGTGATCGAGCCGACTCACCGTGTCGTGGAGCTCGGCGGTGCGCGGGGCGTACTGGTAGCAGCCGGGCTCGCGCTCGCGGAGGAGGCCCTGCCCCAGCAGCATCGCCAGACGCCGCACCACCGACGAGGGGTGGCTGTACACGGCGGTGGCGACCTCGTCGGAGGTCCAGCCGCGCTCGGGCGCGCGCCACAGGAGGAGCAGCACCTCGAGCTGCTCGACCGACTCGATGTTCTGATAGAGGAAGAGGTGGACGTCGTCGGGCAGGCCGTTCACCAGCGACGTACCTTCACGCGCGGACCCGTCCCAGGGTGAAGGAGAAGGTGGCGCCCTGGCCCACCAGGCCTTCGGCCCAGACCCGGCCACCCAGCCGATGGATGATCCGCTGCACCGTGGCGAGCCCGATTCCGGAGCCGGGAAACTCGCTGGCGAGGTGCAGGCGCTGGAAGGGCCCGAAGAGGCGGTCCACGTAGGTCATGTCGAATCCGGCGCCGTTGTCGCGCACGAAGTAGGCGGGCTCGCCGGCCGCGGTGGTCAGGCCGAACTCGATCCTCGCGGCCGGCACCCGGGCAGTGAATTTCCACGCGTTCTCCAGCAGGTTCGCCAGCGCGATGCGCAGCAGCCGGCCGTCGCCGGTCACCATGACGCCCGGCCGCACCCGCGCCTCCACCGCGCGCTCCGGCTCGCTTTCACGGAGCCGCTCCAGGATGGCCTCGGCCAGCGCGCTCAGGTCCACCTCCTGCTGGCGCAGCTCCGCGCGGCTCACCTTCGAGAGGTGAAGGACGTCGTCGATCAGCTGCGACATCTGCCGGCTCGCCTCCTGGATGCGGTCCATGAACCGCCGGCCCTCGGGATCCAGCCGCTCCCCCTGGCTCTCCAGCACCGCCCGGCTGAACGCCTCGATCCGACGCAGCGGCGCCCGCAGATCGTGCGAGACGGCGTAGCTGAAGCTTTCCAGCTCCTTGTTCTTGTGCTCCAGGTCGCGCACCAGCTCGGCACGGGTCTCGGCCAGCTCCCGCGCCGCCTGCTCGCCCTGCCGGAGCTGCTCCGCCTGCCGGCGCAGCTGCGCGCTCCCCTTCGCCAGCTCGACGAACACCGAGACCTTCGAGCGGACGAACTCGGGCACCACCGGCTTCACCAGGTAGTCCACCGCGCCCACGGCGTAGCCTCGCACCGCCTCGGTGTGGGTCTTGTCGGCGGCGGTGAGGAAGATGATCGGCGTGTCCCGGCTCTTCTCGCGCTCCCGGATCAGGGCGGCGGTCTCGAAGCCGTCCATGTCGGGCATCTTCACGTCCAGCAGGATCACCGCGAATTCGTGGGTGAGGAGCCACTTCAGGGCCTCCCGGCCGGACGCCGCCTGGACCAGGTTCTGGCCCAGATCCTGGAGCATGGCCTCCAGGGCCAGCAGGTTGGCCGGCTGGTCGTCCACCAGCAGGATGTTGACCCGGCCGGCGGCCGACTCGGCATCCCCGGGCGAGCTCGCGCCGGGCAGCGGCGTGCTCACCGCTACCGGTACAGCCATACCCGCAGCAGGGACAGCAGCTGGTCCATGTCCACCGGCTTGGCGATGTAATCGGACGCGCCCGCCTCGATGCATTTCTCGCGGTCGCCCTTCATGGCCTTGGCGGTGACGGCGATGATGGGCAGCTGCCGGAAGCGGGCATGCTCACGGATGGCCCGCATCGTCTCGTAACCGTCCATCTCGGGCATCATCACGTCCATCAGGACGACGTCGATGTCGCCGGCCTCCTGCAGCCGCCCGATGCCCTCGCGCCCGCTCTCGGCGTAGGTCACCTGCATCTCGCTGCGCTCCAGGAACGTGGTCAGCGCGAAGATGTTACGAACATCGTCGTCCACGATCAACACCTTGCGCCCGCTGAGGGTCGGATCGGTGCGGTGGAGCTGTTCCAGCATCCGGCGCTTGCCGTCGGGCAGATTGGCGGTGACGCGGTGGAGGAAGAGCGCCGTCTCGTCGAGCAGCCGCTCGGGAGACCCGGCGTCCTTGATCACCACCGACTCCGCCAGCCGCCGCAGCTCCGCGTCCTCGCGCCGGGTGAGCTGCTTCCCGGTGTAGACGATCGTCGGCAGCTTGCGGAGCCCGATCTCGCTCTTCACCCGCGTGATCAGCTGGAAGCCGGTCATGTCGGGGAGCCCGAGGTCGAGCACCATGCAGTCGAAGTGGCCCTCCTGGAGCTTCGCCAGCGCCTCCTCCCCGCTGGCGGCGGTCGTGGTCTGCACGTCGCCGTCGCCGATGAGCTCCACGATGCTCGCCCGCGCCGCCGGATCATCCTCGACCACCAGCAGCCGCTTGATCGGTCGGTCCACGAACTCGTGCAGCGTGGTGAGGGCCTCGGAGAGCGACTCCCGGGTGGCGGGCTTGACCAGGAAGTCGATCGCGCCCAGCCGGAGCCCGCGCTGCCAGTTCTCCTCGACGGAGATGATGTGCACCGGGATGTGGCGGGTCGCCGGGTCGTGCTTCAGCCGGTCGAGGATGGTCCACCCATCCGCGTCGGGCAGCCGCAGGTCGAGGGTGACCGCGGTCGGCCGGTACTCCCTCGCCAGCGTCAGCGCGCGGTCCGCCCGATTCGCCACCAGTCCCTTGAACCCGCGGTCGCGGGCCAGATCCAGGAGGATCTGGGCGAAGGTGGGGTCGTCCTCGGCGATCAGCAGGATGCGGTCTCCCTCCTCGACCGACGCGCGGTCGTCGGCCACCTCGCGCTCCACCACCGGAGCCAGCATGACGCGCGAGGCCGCGGTGGGCACCGCCTTGGCTTCGGGCTCCGCCGCGAGGGCGAGACCGCGATCGTCGCCCGCAGCGGGCTCGTCCACCGGCTGAATCGGATAGATCACCGGCAGGTAGAGGGTGAAGGTGCTGCCCAGGCCAGGGTGGCTGTCGATCCGGATCTCGCCGCCCAGGAGCCGGGTGATCTGCCGGCTGATGGAGAGGCCGAGGCCGGTGCCGCCGTACTTGCGGCTGGTGCCGGTGTCGCCCTGCTGGAAGGCCTCGAAAATGACTCCGTGCTTCTCCTTGGGAATGCCGATGCCGGTATCCCGCACCGAGAAGGCGACCACCGCGTTGGCGGCGTTCAGGATCTCCTGCTCGGGGTTCCACCCGCCGGTCGCGAGCGAGGCCTTGAGCGAGACCGAGCCGCGCTCGGTGAACTTGAAGGCGTTGGAGAGGAGATTCTTGAGCACCTGCTGCAGCCGCTTGGTGTCGGTCTGGAGCGCGGGAGGCAGCGCGGGATCCACCTCCACCTGAAACTGGAGCCCCTTCAGGTCGGCCACCTGCCGGAAGGTGCTGTCCACGAACTTCCGCACCTCGACGAACGGCACCGCGGTGATGTCCACCGCCATGGTGCCGGACTCGATCTTGGAGAGGTCGAGGATGTCGTTGATGAGGTCGAGCAGGTCCGACCCGGAGCTGTGGATGGTCTGGGCGAACCCGACCTGCTTCGTCGTCAGGTTCCCCTCCGCGTTCTCGGTCAGGATCTGCGACAGGATGAGGAGGCTGTTGAGCGGCGTCCGCAGCTCGTGCGACATGTTGGCGAGAAACTCGGACTTGTACTTGGAGATCAGCGCCAGCTGCTCGGCCTTTTCCTCCAGCGCGACCTTGGCCTGCTCCACCTCCTTGTTCTTCTGCTCCACCTCGGCCTTCTGGCTGGCGAGGAGCTGGGCCTTCTCCTCCAGCTCGGCGTTGGTCCGCTGCAGCTCGTCCTGCTGCTTCTTGAGCAGCTCCTCGGACTTCTGGAGCGAGCGGGTCTGCTGCTCCAGGCGCTTGTTGGTCTCGGTCAGCACGTCCTGCTGCGACTGGAGGTTCTCGGTCAGCGCCTGCGACTGCCGGAGCAGCTCCTCGGTCCGCATGTTGGCGCCGATGGTGTTGAGCACGATCCCGATCGTCTCGGCCAGCTGCTCCAGGAAGGTGAGGCGGATCTCGTCGAACTCGTCGAAGGTGGCGAGCTCGAGCACCGCGCGGACCTCGCCCTCGAAGAGCACCGGCAGCACCACGATGTTCCGGGGCGACGCCTCGCCCAGGCCGGAGCTGATCTGGACGTACTCCTCCGGCACCGAGTTGATGAGGAGCATCCGCCGGTCCACCGCGCACTGTCCCACCAGCCCCTCGCCCACCTGGAACTCGTTCGCGAGGCTCTTGCGGTCCTTGTAGGCGTAGCTCGCCAGCAGCTTGAGGGCCGTCTGGTCGCCCGAGGAGTCCATGAGGTAGAACACCCCGTGATGGGCGGTGACCAGCGGGGCCAGGTCGGAGAGGATGAGCTGCGATACCGCGGCCAGGTCTCGCTGGCCCTGCAGCATCCGGCTGAACTTGGCGAGGTTGGTCTTGAGCCAGTCCTGCTCCCGGTTCTTCCGCGTGGTGTCGCGGAGGTTCCGGATCATCTCGTTGATGTTGTCCTTGAGCTCCGCCACCTCGCCCTGGGCCTCGACCGCGATGGACCGGGTGAGGTCGCCCTTGGTGACCGCGGTGGCCACGTCCGCGATGGCGCGCACCTGGGTCGTCAGGTTCGCCGCGAGCTGGTTCACGTTGGCCGTGAGGTCGCGCCAGATGCCGGCCGCGCCGGGCACCCTGGCCTGGCCGCCGAGCTTGCCCTCCACGCCGACCTCGCGCGCCACGTTGGTCACCTGGTCGGCGAAGGTCGCGAGCGTGTTGGTCATGCCGTTGATGGTGTCGGCGAGCGTGGCGATCTCGCCTTTCACCTCCACCCGCAGCTCCTGCTTGAGGTCGCCGTTGGCGACGGCGGTCACCACCTTGGCGATGCCGCGCACCTGCGAGGTGAGATTGCTGGCCATCGAGTTGACGCTGTCGGTCAGATCCTTCCACACCCCGGCCACACCCACCACCTGCGCCTGGCCGCCCAGCTTGCCCTCCGTGCCGACCTCTCGCGCGACGCGGGTGACCTCCGAAGCGAACGAGTTGAGCTGGTCCACCATCGTGTTCACGGTGTTCTTGAGCTCCAGGATCTCGCCCTGGACGTCTACCGTGATCTTCTTGTTCAGC
The DNA here is from genome assembly GCA_946887295.1 of uncultured Gemmatimonadota bacterium. Next base: position 21,827 of record CAMPKP010000047.1, read on the forward strand.
TCGCCCCGGGCCACTGCCGTCGTCACGTCCGCGATGTTCCGGACCTGGGTCGTCAGGTTGCTCGCCATCGAGTTGACGCTGTCGGTGAGGTCCTTCCAGGTCCCGCCGACGCCCTTCACGTAGGCCTGCCCGCCCAGCTTGCC
>CAMPKP010000048.1 GCA_946887295.1 uncultured Gemmatimonadota bacterium
CGGCCTGGATGCTCGAGCCCTACGAGGGAAGCCGCGACCGCGGTATGCCGGTCGCGGGCGAGCAGGAGGCCGGCGCCGCGATGCGCGCGGCCGCGGCCAGCGGCATCGCCGTCACGGTGCACGCCATCGGGGACGCCGCGGTGCGGCGGGCGCTCGATCTCCTCGAGGATCTGCCCCGGGTCGCGCTGCCGCATCGGATCGAGCACCTCCAGTGCGTGCACCCCGCCGATCTCGCGCGCTCGGCGCGCTCCGGAATCGTCGCCTCGATGCAGCCCGCTCATCTCCTCACCGACATCCCGCTGGTGGAGCGGCACTGGGGCTGGCGGGGCCGTGGCGCCTATGCCTTCCGCTCGCTGCTGGAGAGCGGAACGACCGTCGTCTTCGGCAGCGACGTCCCGGTCGCCTCGATCGATCCTCGGGTCGGCGTGTATGCCGCCATGGAGCGGAAGGGCTCCGGCGGGGCACCGGCGGCGGGATGGCGGACGGAGGAGAAGATCGGCCTGGAGGACGTGGTCCGGGGATACACCACCGCGGCCGCGCGAGCCTCGGGGACCTCGCGCCGCCTCGGCACGCTCCGTCGCGGCGCAGACGCGGACCTGGTGGCGTGGGCCGTGGACCCGGCCGTGGAGCGGGGCGACGGCGACGCGTTCCGCTCGGGGCGCGCGGTGCTGACGGTGGTGGGAGGGAGGGTCGTGATGCATCGCTGAGAGGGAAACGTTAGAATCCCCGGATGCCTACTTCCGTGAGACGAACCAAGATCGTCGCGACGCTGGGTCCGGCCTGGGCCGAGCCCCACCAGATGACGGCGCTGCTCGATGCCGGCGTGAACGTCGTGCGCATCAACGCCTCGCACGCCACGCCCGAAGTCCGGGCCAGCTGGATCGAGCAGCTCCAGGGCCTCATGAAGGAGCGCACCGAGTCATGCGCCATCCTGGTGGACCTCCAGGGGCCGCGCATCCGCGTGGGCACCCTGCCCGAGGCCCTGCAGCTCGAGACCGGGCAGCGGGTCGTCTTCGCGCCGGAAGCGGAGGCGGCGGTCGGGGAGATCCCGACGACCTATGACGCGCTCGCCGCCGACGTGCGTCCCGGAGCCCGCATCCTGCTGGACGACGGGCTCCTGTCGGTCGAGGTCACCCGTGTGCACGGGAGTCGGGTCGAGGCGGTGGTGCATTACGGCGGTGAGCTCCGGTCCCACAAGGGGATGAATCTTCCCGGCCTCGAGGTGAGCGCGCCGGCGCTGACCGAGAAGGACCTGGAAGACGCGCGGCAGGCGGTAGCGCTGGGCGTGGACTACATCGCCCTGTCGTTCGTGCGGCGGCCCGAGGACATGGAGCAGCTGCGCGGGCTGGTGCCGCGGAGCACCAAGCTGATCGCGAAGATCGAGAAGGACACCGCCCTTCGGAACCTCTGCGGCATCCTCGACGCCTCCGACGCGATCATGGTCGCCCGAGGCGATCTGGGGGTGGAGCTGCCGTTCGAGGAAGTGCCGCTGATGCAGAAGCAGATCATCCGCGAGGCGGGCCTGCACGGCAAGCCGGTGATCACCGCCACCCAGATGCTCGAGTCCATGATCCACGCGCCGCGGCCGACCAGAGCGGAGGCGTCCGATGTCGCCAACGCGATCCTCGACGGCACCGACGCGGTCATGCTGTCGGCCGAGACCGCGGTGGGACGCTACCCGCTCGAGGCGGTACGAGCCATGGACCGCATCGCGCGCGAGATGGAGCTGCAGCGCCAGGGCCGCGGCGTCACCATCGACGCAGCGCTGGGCCGCCGGTCGAGCGAGGGGGTCCTGCTCCCGAACCATCGGCCGGGGCAGGGGGGGCCGGTGCGCACCGAGGACGCCATCGCCGTGGCGGTCTGCGCCGCGGCGGAGATGCTGAGCTCGCCCGTCATCCTCTGCTTCACCAGCAGCGGGTTCACGGCGCGCAAGGTATCCACCTGCCGGCCCGGGGTGCCGATATTCGCCTGCACCCCTGAGCCGGAGACCTTCCGGCAGCTCTCGCTGGTCTGGGGAGTCACCTCGGCGCTCATCGAGCACTCCGCCGACTACGACCGGATGCTCGCGGTGGCCCGGCGCCGGATCCTCGAGCGCGGGCTCGCGCGCGAGGGCGAGCGTCTGGTGGTCACCGCCGGCGTCCCCTTCGACATGTCGGGCACTACCAACCTCCTGAGGATCGAAGCAGTTTAGGGAATGAGGCTCACTTTCCTCGGCACGGGCACGTCGTTCGGCGTGCCCCAGGTCGGCTGTGGCTGCGCGGTCTGCCGGTCCGCCGATCCGAGGGACAAGCGGACCCGCTCGGGGGCGGTGGTGCAGGAGGGCGGCTCGTCCATCCTCATCGACACGTCGCCCGAGCTCAGACTCCAGCTCATTGCCGGAGGCTTCTCCAGCATCGACGCGGTGGCGTACACCCACGAGCACGCCGATCATGTCAACGGCGTCGACGACCTCCGCATATTCTCGGTGCGCCGCCGCTCGCCGCTGCCGGTCTATGGCCCCCGCGAGACCCTCGAGCGTCTCCGCCGCTCCTTCGACTACATCTTCGACGATGCCGCGCTGCCGTACGAGGGCACCTCGAAGCCGGCCCTCGAGCTCCACGAGGTCGAGCCCGGGATCGCGGTCAGCATGGCGGGCGTTGAGGCGCTGCCGCTCTCGTTCCGGCACGGCCACCTTCGGGTATTCGGCTACCGCTTCGGCAAGCTCGCGTATCTCACGGACGTGAAGGCCATCCCCGAGGCGGAGCGGGACCAGCTCCGGGGCCTCGAGGTGCTGGTCGTCAACGCCCTCTGGTGGCGCCCGCATCCCACCCACCTGAGCATCGGCGAGGCGGTCGAGGCCGCCCGTGCGCTCGGCGCACGTCGCACCTACCTCACTCACCTCACGCACGAGACGGGGCACGCCGAGCTGGCGGCGCAGCTGCCCGACGACGTGAAGCCCGCCTACGACGGGCTCACCCTGGAGATTCCGTGATGAAGCTCGCCTATGGACGCATGCTGCAGGATGGACTGGATGGGCGGCACGGGCTTCCCCGCGCCCGCCTGGCCGAGCTGGCCGCCCGGTTCGGGGCGGTGCAGGACGAGGTGCGCCGCCGGCGCGCCGCGGGGGAATACGGCTTCTACGATCTGGTGGACCAGGGACCGACGATCCAGGCGATCACCAGGTTCGCCGAGGGACTGGGCCAGGCCTACGATCACGTGCTGGTCCTCGGCATCGGGGGCTCCGCTCTGGGCGCCAAGGCGCTGCTCAACGCGCTCCGGCGGCCGGCGTGGAACGAATGGAGCGACGAAGGGCGCGAGTACTACCCCCGACTGACCGTGCTGGAGAACGTCGATCCGACGACGATGGCCGCCGCGCTGGCGCGCATCGACCCGAGGCGGGTCCTGGTGAACGTGATCAGCAAATCGGGCGGCACCGCCGAGACGATGGCCCAGTACCTGGTGGTGCGCGCGTGGCTCGAGGAGTTCCTGGGAGACGCCGCGTTCCGCCATCTCGTCTTCACCACCGATCCCGCCCGGGGCGCGCTGCGCGAGCTCGCCACCCGCGAAGGGATCGCGACGCTGGACGTGCCGCCGAACGTCGGAGGCCGGTTCAGCGTGCTCTCGCCGGTGGGACTGCTGCCGGCGGCGCTGGTCGGCATCGACGTCGCCGGCCTGATCGCGGGCGCGCGCCGCGCGGTCGATCGGGCCGGCTCCGACGACCTGCTCGACAACCCCGCCGCGCTGTACGCGGCGCTGCACTGGGCGGCCGATACCGAGCTGGGTGCCCGGATCCACGTCCAGATGCCCTATACCGACCGGCTCCGCGAGTTCGCGGAGTGGTATCGTCAGCTCTGGGCGGAGAGCCTGGGCAAGCGGGTGGACCGGGAGGGCCGGACCGTCCACGTGGGGCCGACGCCGGTGGCCGCGGTGGGCGCGACCGACCAGCACAGCCAGGTGCAGCTCTTCATGGAGGGACCCTTCGACAAGGTCATCACCTTCATCCGGGTGGAGCAGTTCGGCGACGACCTGCCCATCCGGCCATCCGGCGTGGTGCCCGAGTCCGGAGGGGCGGAGCTCCCCGCGGACCTCGCCTACCTCGTCGGTCACTCCCTGGGTGAGCTGCTCCACGCCGAGTACGAGGCGACCGCCGCGGCCCTGGCGGAGATGGGCCGCATGAGCTGCACCCTCCATCTCCCCGAGCTGACGGCGGAGACCGTGGGAGAAGCCATCATGTTCTACCAGCTGGCGACCGGCTACGCGGGCGTGTGGTACGGGATCAACCCCTTCGACCAGCCCGGCGTGGAGCTGGGGAAGCGCCTGATCTATGCGGCGATGGGGCGACCCGGGTACGAGGCCAAGCCCAGGCCGTCCGGGCCGGCCGACGAGGCCTGATCGTTTGACGCTCCCCGGTGCCCGCCCTACCTTTGTCGGTTCCCCAACGGGCTCCGGCGTCTCAACGAGGTGTTACCGCGCATGGCTGATGCAACTCAGCAACTGATAGACCTTTACGGTGGGGCGGTGGCGGCGGCCCCCAACGGGGTGACGGTCCGGGACGCCGCGAAGCTCCGCACCCCTGCGACCGACAAGGTGGTCTGGCAGGCGGTGTTCGGGAGCGGGGACGAGCGCGAGGCGGCCCGCTGGCTGCTCTGGGAGCTGGGCCAGGCGACCGGGGCCCGCCCCGCCTCGATCAACGGCCTCTACATGGCCCGGGGTCGGGGCGACGTGGGGGGCTTCACCGTGCCGGCCATGAACGTGCGGATGCTGGCCTACGATACCGCGCGGGCCATCTTCCGGGCCGCGCGGGCGGGCAAGGCCGGCGCCATCATTCTGGAGATCGCCCGCTCCGAGATCGCCTACACCGAGCAGCGCCCCGCGGAGTACGTCGCCGTCGTGATCGGCGCCGCCCTCCGGGAGGGCTACACCCTGCCGCTCTTCATCCAGGGCGATCACTGCCAGGTCAATCACAAGAAGTACCAGGCCGATCCCGAGGCCGAGGTGGGAGAGGTCAGGAAGCTGATCGCCGAGGAGATCGGCGCCGGCTTCTACAACGTGGACGTGGACACCTCCACGCTGGTGGACCTCGACCAGCCGACCCTGGAGGAGCAGCAGCGCGCCAACTACGAGCGCGCGGCCGAGATCACCGCCTTCATCCGGGCCCAGTCGCCGGAGGGCGTCACCGTATCCGTCGGGGCCGAGATCGGTGAAGTGGGTATGAAGAACAGCACGGTCGAGGAGCTGCACGCCTTCATGCAGGGCTACAACCGGAGCCTCGCGTCGCTGGGGCGGCACCCGGGGATCAGCAAGATCTCGGTCCAGACCGGGACCTCTCACGGCGGCGTCGTGCTGCCGGACGGCTCCATCGCCGACGTGAAGCTCGACCTCCAGGCCCTCGCCGCGCTCTCCCGCGTCGCGCGGGAGCAGTACGGGCTCGCCGGGGCGGTGCAGCACGGCGCGAGCACACTGCCGCCGGACGCCTTCGGCAACTTTCCCCGGATCGAGACCGCCGAGATTCACCTCGCCACCAACTTCCAGAACATCGTGTTCGACCATCCGAAGCTGCCGGCCGACCTGCGGGAGCGGATCCGGGCGTGGCTGGACGAGAACGCCGCCGGGGAGCGGAAGAGCGGGGACACCCGGGAGCAGTTCTACTACAAGGCCCGCAAGAAGGCGATCGGCCCGTTCAAGCGTGAGCTCTGGTCGCTGCCGGAGGACGTGCGCGGCGCGATCGCCGCCGATCTCGAGCGGACCTTCGCCTTTCTGTTCGAGCAATTGAACGTGAACGGGACCGCGGACCACATCAATCGCTTCGTACAGGCCCCGATCCAGCATCACGCGGCGCTCAAGCCGGTGCTGGTGGCGGCGGCCGATGACCCCGATGCCGGGGAATAGGGGGAGCGTATGCGTCACAAGGGGAGGGAAGTCGTCTACGTGGAGCGGGGAGATTCCTCGGCCAAGTGGCTGTTCTGGGGTGGGGTGCTGGGCGCCGGACTGGCCCTGATGTACGCCCCGCGCAGCGGTGAGGAGACCCGGCGCGTCCTCCAGCGAAGGCTCTGGAAACTCCGGGCGATGACGGAGGAGAAGTTCGACGAGATCGCCCAGCAGTTCGGCGGCCCCAGGGGGGATTCGCTGCGCGACCTGGACGAGGAGGACGCGGAGGACGAGGAGTTGTTCGAGCCCCGCGAGGTCCCGGTGCAGCGCGGGCGCGCCGCCGGCTCGTCCGGCCCCTCGGCGCGTGAGGAGCTGGAGCGCCGACTGGCCGAGGCCCGGGCCCGGCGCCGGGTCTCCGGAGACATCGAGGAGCCGCTCGCCTGAGCGGCGTCCGACCCGGCGGGTGGCATCGCTCGCCCGCCGGCTTCATCCGCCGGACTCTGCAAGCCGCCGACGAATACAACCTGCCGTTTCTCGCGAGCGCGCTCACCTTCGACGCGCTCCTCGCGGCCATCCCCTTCGCGCTGCTCCTGCTCATCGGCCTGACCCATCTGGCGCAGGCGATGGAGAGCAACTCCACGGTGGATGCCGCCACGCTGTTCCACCGGTTCTTTCCGCCGCACGTGTCCACGCCGGGGCAGGATCCCTTCGGGGCGATCGAAGGCCTGCTGGTGCGGGTGTCGGAGAATCGTGGCCAGATCTCCCTCTACGCGGTTCCGGCCTTCGTCTGGTTCAGCACCCGGCTGTTCGCCGGGATCCGCACCTCGCTCAACGAGATCTACGACATCTCGGCGCGCCCGGCGCCGCCCCGGAACTTCCTGCTCAACCTCCTGTACGACAAGATGCGGGATGCCGGCATGGTGATCGCGACCGTGGTGCTGTTCCTCGCGAACACGCTCCTGACGACGGGGCTCGCGCTGCTCCAGGCCCGGGGCGCGGCCCGGGTGCCGGAGCTGGCCTTCTTCCTCTCCTCGCTCGGCCGCCTTCTGGCGGAGCTGCTGGCGATCGGCTTCTCGGTGTCGCTCTTCTATCTCACCTACGCGCACGCGTCCTCCCGCCGCCTGCCCTGGCGCACCGTGCTCCTGGCCGCGACGTTCACCGCCGTGCTCTTCGAAGTCGCCAAGCGGCTCTACGGCCTCTACCTCGCCAACTTCGCCTCGTTCGAGGGCCCCAGCGGGGATGCCAACATCGGAGCGGCCGTCCTCCTGGTGCTCTGGATCCATTACACGGCGATCGTGTTCCTGCTCGGAGGCGTCGTCGCGGAAACCTGGGAGCTGCGGAAGATGCAGCAGCGACAGCGGGCGAAGCTGGCCTGACCCCGGCATCCCGAGCCTTCCATCGCACTATGCGCGGGACTATATTGCGGGTGCCCCAGGTCCGAAGGGCGCCGGCGCGTGAACCGCGTCAGGACCTCGCCGGTAGCAGCGCTAAGCGATGTCCGGTGTCGCTTCGGGGTGCCTGGGGTACTCTCTTTTTCAGCGGGGCACTCGGCCCGCCTCCTGCTCCTCCCTCCTCGCGCCACCACGTCGCCCAATGATCGCCCTCGCCCGCCGCTATCGTCCCAAGCGCTTCGCCGACCTGCTGGTGCAGGATCACGTCGCGGCCGTGCTGCGCGGGGCCGTGGCCCGCGGCCGCGTGGGTCACGGATACCTGCTGACCGGTCCCCGGGGCGTGGGGAAGACCACCGCGGCCCGCATCCTCGCGATGGCCCTCAACTGTCCCGAGCGCGATCCCTCCGGCGATCCCTGCGGCGAGTGCGAGAGCTGCCTGCGGATCTGGAACGGCGGGGCCAGCCTCGACGTGGTCGAGATCGACGCCGCCAGCAACCGCGGTGTGGACGACGCGCGCGAGCTGCGCGAGCGCGCGATGTACGCCGCCTCGCAGGCCGGCCATCACAAGGTCTACATCGTGGACGAAGCCCACATGTTGACCCGTGAGGCCTGGAACGCGCTGCTCAAGATCCTCGAGGAGCCGCCCCCGGGCGTCGTGTTCGTCTTCGCCACCACCGAGCCGCAGAAGATCGCCGCGACCGCGGCGCCGGTGCTCTCCCGGCTGCAGCGCTTCGATTTCCGCCGCATCGGGCCGGCCAGCATCCGCGAGCGGCTCCGGCAGGTGCTCGACGCCGAAGCGATCGCGGCCGACGAGGATGCCCTGACGCTGATCGCCAGGCACGCCGATGGCGGGATGCGCGACGCCCTCTCGGTGCTGGACCAGTGTCTCAGCTTCGGCGAGGGCGCCGTTACCGCGGAGCGGGTGCGCGAAGTCCTCGGGCTGGTGGGCGAGGAGCTCTACGCGCAGGTGCTCGCGCTCGTGGCGGAACGCCGTCCCGAAGGGGTGTTCCCCCTGGTGGATCGCCTGGTGGACGCCGGTGCCGACCTGGCCGAGTTCATGGGCGGGGCCGGCGAGCTGCTCCGCTCCCTGCTCATGCTGCAGCTGGGCAACGAGCCCGAGGGCCTGACCGAGGCCACGCGCCAGGGGCTCGAGCTCTACCGGGGGCGCCTCGAGCCGGGGGACGTGGTGCGGATGTTGCGCCTCCTGACCGAGAGCGAGGCCTCGATCCGCCGGAGCGCCAACCCCCGGCTGGTGGTCGAGACGCTCCTGCTGCGCTGGGCGATGATGGACCGGACGGTGGACCTCCAGGCGGTGCTCCAGGGAGCCGGGGCCGCCCCCGCGGCCGCTCCGCCGTCCCCGGCGGGCCGATCGGGAAATTCCGCCGGACCTCGCGTTATGCGGGATTCCCCGCCACCGTCGGCCGCGGTGTCCCCCGCGCCCTCGAGCGCGGCCCCGGGCCCGCCGCCGTCGGCCGCTGCGTCGGCGGGACCCTCCGTTCCGGCCGCTCCGACGGCGGGACCCTCCGTTCCGGCCGACGTGTGGACCGAGGTCGTCACCGAGGTGAGGGGCCGCAGCCGGTTCCTGGGCGAGGCCCTGGCCGGCACCACCCCGGGACCGCTGGAGGGCTCGACCCTCCCGCTGGTGCTCGCCGAGTCCAACCCGCTGTTCGCGGAGCGGATTCAGGCCCAGGCCGGCGTGGTCGAGGAAGTTATTCAGCGGCACGCGGGCCGGACGCTTCGCATCCGGGTGACGGTGGGCGAGGGAGCGGCAGTTCCCAATCCGCGCCCCATCACCGAGACCTCGCTCCGGGCCGACCGGCTGCGATCCTTCCGCGACAAGGATCCGGCCCTCGACACAGCGGCCGATGCGTTAGATTTGGAGATCGTGGATTGACAGTCGGTTGCAATCCTCTTCACCCCCCGATACCATTGGCCCAAATGGCAGGACTACCGGAAGGCATGGCGGATCTTCAACAGCTTTTTCAGCTCGGCCAGCAGGTCCAGGGCCGTCTGCAGCAATTGCAGTCGGAGCTGGCGGGCCAGACCATAGAGACCGCCTCCGGCGGCGGGCTGGTCAAGGTGACCGCCGACGGCCGCGGCACGGTCCATTCGGTCGTGATCGATCCGGCCGTCTTCGAGAAGCACGACGCCGAATTCCTGGGTGATCTCGTCCTGGCTGCAGTGGCCGAGGCCCAGCGGAGAGCGGCCGAGCTCCTGCAATCCGAAATGCGGAAGGTGCCGTCGCTTCCATTCGCGCCGCCCTTCTGACCCGTGAGCGCGATCGAGGAGCTGATCACCGAGCTGGCCAGACTGCCCGGGATCGGCCGCAAGACGGCGCAGCGTCTCACCTTTCACCTGCTCCAGCAACCTCCCGAACTGGTCGGCCGCCTGGCGTCGGCGCTGGTCGCCGTGGGGGAGCGGGTGCGTCCGTGCGAGGAATGCGGCAACCTGACGGAGGAGCAGCCCTGCGCGATCTGCCGGGACCCCCGACGCGATCCCGCGCTGCTCTGCGTGGTGGAAGACGCCTCGGCGGTGTCCCTGGTGGACCGGGCGACGGACTTCCGGGGCCGGTACCATGTGCTCGGCGGGCGCCTGTCGCCGCTGGACGGCGTGGGGCCCGAGGCGCTGCGCCTCGATCGGCTGGTGGGGCGAGTGGAGGAAGGCACGGTGCGCGAGGTCATCCTCGCGACCAACCCGTCCATGGAGGGCGAGGTGACGGCCACCTACATCCAGCAGCTTCTCGCAGGGCGCGGGGTGCGGGTCACCCGTCTGGCCCGCGGTCTCCCGATGGGCGGCGATCTGGAGTACGTGGACGGCGTCACACTGGCGCACGCGCTGGTGGCCCGGCAGGAGGTCGGCTGATGCGGAGCCGCGGGCTCCTCTTCGGCGGCGGGGCGGTGCTCGGCGCGGCGGCCGGCTGGGTTCTGGCGCAGCGCCGGCTGACCTTCCATCGACGGGCTCTCTTCAGCCCACGCCCGATGCGCCGCCTCGCCGCGCTGGGCTATCTCGCCGGACAGGACGGGGTCGAGACCGCGCGACTGCTCCGCGACTATCTCACCTGGGAGCGGCAGCCCAGGCTGCGGCGGCGGGCCGAAGCCATCCTCAAGCGGCTGGAGTCGACCCTGACATGAGAGATCGTCGCTGACGGGCGCCTCGAGCTGGTCCTTCCGGGAGGACGACTCCCACCGCATCCACGGGATCCTGCGAGGGTTCCTGGGGGAGACCAACGCGCGGACCGCGCTCATCGTGGATCGCACCGGTCAGCTCGTCGCCACCGTGGGCGAGGCCCCCGCGTTCGATCCGACCGCGTTCGCGTCGCTCACCGCGGCCGACTTCAGCGCCAACGACCAGCTGGCCCGCATGCTGGGCGAGGCCGAGTTCGGCACCCTGTTCCACCAGGGGGAGCGCGAGTCCATGTACCTGGCGGACGTGGCCCGGCGCGTGATCCTGGTCGTGCTGTTCGACAACCGGACCACGCTGGGTCTGGTGAAGCTGCGGATGAAACCCGCCGTGGGGCAGCTGAATCAGGTGTTCACCGAGATGTTCAGCCGGGACGGCGGGAGCGCGCCGGGCGTGGAGTCGGCTTTCCTCGGCGAGGCGGAAGACGAGATCGACAAACTGTTCGGATCCTGAGGAGAACCGCACCGCATGTCGATGATCAACTATGCCTCGCGCGAGATCAACTGCAAGCTGGTGTACTACGGCCCGGGGCTGGGCGGCAAGACGACCAACCTCGAGTTCGTGTACAACAAGGTCGCGCCGGGATCGCGGGGCAAGATGATCTCCCTCGCCACCGAGACCGAGCGCACCCTGTTCTTCGACTTCCTGCCCGTGGACCTCGGCACCATCCGCGGATTCAAGGTGAAGTTCCACCTCTACACCGTGCCGGGCCAGGTCTACTACAACGCGTCCCGGAAGCTGATCCTCAAGGGAGTGGACGGGGTGGTGTTCGTCGCCGACAGCCAGATCGAGCGGATGGACGCGAACATCGAGGCCATGCAGAACCTCTACGAGAACATGGCCCAGCACGGCTACGACCTCACCAAGATCCCCTTCGCCGTCCAGTACAACAAGCGCGATCTTCCCAATGCCGCTCCCATCGCCGAGCTCCAGGCCGCCGTCAATCCCGGCTGGCCCGTCGACGAGCCCGCGAAGCAGCGCCAGGTGCCCGATCCGTACCACGAGTCCGAGCTCCTGGTCTGGCAGGACAACGGCCACTGGATCGAGCGGGCGCCCTACTTCGAGGCCGTGGCGGTCACCGGCGAGGGCGTGTTCGACACCCTGAAGGCGATCAGCAAGAGCGTCGTGAAGACGTTGGGGTAGGCGGCTCGCCATGTGGACCCTCGCCAACGTCATCACCCTGGTTCGGATCTGCTTCACGCCGGTCATCGCCCTCCTGCCGTTCATCGAGGGCTACTGGCCCAAGCTCATCGCGTTCTTCGTCTTTCTCGCGGCCGCCATCAGCGACGTCTACGACGGCCACCTGGCCCGCAGCCGCAACGAGGTCACCGACCTCGGCAAGATGCTGGATCCCGTCGCCGACAAGCTGCTCCTGCTCGCCTCGCTGATTCCGATCTACTTCATCTCCCGCTGGCGGCACGATCTGTACGACATCCCGATCTGGGGGAGCATCCCGCTCTGGGTGTGCGTGCTTCTCATCGGGCGCGAGCTGGCCATGACCTGGTTCCGCCACTGGGCCCAACAGCGCGGAGTGGTGATCCCGGCGGCCGGCGCGGGCAAGCTGAAGACGACCATCCAGAACATCTTCATCGGCGCGGTGATCCTCTGGTTTGCCTTCCGCGACGCCCGGAAGCCCATGGGCTGGGAGCACAGCGCGTGGGCCGACTACTGGAACGAGTTCCACGGGGGGTTCGTGGCCGTGACCCTCGCGGTCGCCACGCTGCTCACGGTGTACTCGTTCTTCCTGTACCTCTACCGCAACCGCGCGCTCTTTTCCGATCGCGCGCGATGATCTCGCGCCTCGAGCTCGTGACCGTCGGCAACGAGCTCCTGCTCGGACTGACGGTGGACACCAACGGGGCGGAGATCGCGCGGGCCCTGTCGGAGCTGGGTATCGAGGTGGTCCGGCGCGCCGCCGTGCCCGACCGCCCCGAGGAGATCGCCGCGGCGGTGGCGGAGAGTCTCCGGCGCACCGGCGCCGTGATCACCACCGGAGGGCTGGGCCCGACCCGCGACGACGTGAGCAAGCAGGCGGTGGCCGAGCTCTACGGCATGCCCCTGGGGTTCGACGAGAGCGTCTGGTCGGACATCGTCGCGCGCTTCGCCGGTGCGCAGCGGACGCCGGCGGCCAGCAATCGCGGCCAGGCCGAAGTGCCGCTCGGCGCCACGGTGCTTCGCAACCGCTGGGGTACCGCGCCCGGGCTCTGGATCGAGGGCCCCATCGGGCTCACCATCATGCTTCCCGGCGTTCCCTCGGAGATGCGGAAGCTGCTCGAGTGCGAGGTCCTGCCGCGGCTGGCCGCGCGCGCGACCGGCGCGGTGGTGCGCTCACTGGTCGTCCGGACCACGGCGATCGCCGAGTCCGCGCTGGCGGAGCGGATGGGCGACATCGAGCCCGAGATCGCGCCGCTCACGCTCGCCTACCTTCCCGGCACCGAGGGAGTGGACCTGCGGCTCACCACCTGGGGCATGGAGCCCGCGCTGGCCGACCGCCGCCTGCGCGAGGCCGCGACGCTGATCCACGCCCGTGCCGGCGAGCACGTATACGGTGAGGGGGACGCGAACCTCGCCGCCGTCGTCCTCGACCGGGCACGCGGTGGCGGGCTCTCGCTCGGCGTGGCGGAGTCGTGCACCGGCGGGCTCGTCGGCGCCCGCCTCACCGACGTGCCCGGCAGCTCCGACGTGTTCGCGGGGTCCGTGGTCTGCTATTCCGACCGCCTCAAGACGGAGCTGCTGGGTGTCCGGCCGGAGCTGCTGGCCGAGCATGGCGCCGTGAGCGAGGCCGCAGCCAGGGCCATGGCCGAAGGCGCGCGAGCCAGGCTTGGAGTCGACCTCGCGGTGTCCGTCACCGGCATCGCCGGTCCGGGGGGCGGCACCGAGGCGAAGCCCGTGGGCACCGTGTGGTTCGCCGTCGCCTCGTCCGATGCGACCGAGACCAGGCGGATCATCTTTCTCGGCTCCCGCAGGGAGATCCGCGAGCGGGCCGCACAGACCGCCCTCTTCCTGGTCAATCGCCGGCTCCTCACCGTCTGACCGCTTCTCCTTCCGCAGGCGCCGCTCGAGAGCCATCTTCGCGAGCTGTCGTTCTGGCCTGGTCGGCCAGTATCGCAGCTTCTTGTTATCTTTTGGGGCATAACCTCTCCTGCGAGAGTGCAAGTGACTGACAAGCGAAGATTTAACACCGACTACGAGGCCCGCCGCGACCCCATCCACACGCCCGGCGGCATGACGGAGCCTGCCTCCGAGACCGGTCCCAGCGAGGACGGCGCCGATCTGGCCTCCACCGACATGTCCGCCGAGCCGAGCTCGCGCGAACAGGATACTCAACCGTTCTTCGGCCCGGAGCGAGACATGCTCCCGGAGGAGCCTGCGCCGGAAGCCATCCGGCGGCTCGAATCGCAGTTGGAAGAATGGAAGGACCGGCAGCTCCGTCTGGCGGCGGAGTTCGACAACTACCGCAAGCGGGTCTCCCGCGAGCGGGCCGAGGATGCTGCCCGGGCTCAGGCTGCGGTGGTCACCAGGCTGCTCGAGGTGCTCGACGACATGGATCGTCTCAGCGCCGAAAAGGCGGCAGCCCCCGTGGAAGCGATTCGACAGGCGATCGACCTGGTGGATCGCAAGCTGCGCAAGGAGCTGGAATCTGCAGGGCTGGAGCGGATCGATCCGGTCGGCCAGCCGTTCGATCCCAGTCTGCATGAGGCGGTATCGGTGGTACCGCCGCCGCGGGCCGACCTCGATCATACCGTGAGTGCGACCTTCCAGGTCGGCTACCGGTACAAGGGCGCGCTGGTGCGCCCGGCGAGAGTCCAGGTCTACTCGTCACAGGGCCAGGCCTGACGGTGGCTGCCAAGGACTTCTATCAGGTCCTGGGCGTCTCCGACTCCGCCAGTCAGGACGACATCAAGAAGGCTTATCGTCGCCTGGCGAAGCAGTATCATCCGGACGCCAACCCGAACAATGCGTCGGCGGCCGAGCGGTTCAAGGAGATCTCGGAGGCGCACAGCGTTCTCTCCGACGCGGAGAAGCGCAAACAGTACGACCAGATGCGCCGTCTGGGAGCGTTCGATGGGGGACCGAGGCGCTCGAGCGCCGGCCCGCGGCCGGCGGGTGCTCCGGGCGACGTCGGGGCCGAGGGGTTCGATTTCGGAGACTTCGGCGGGCTCGGCGACATCTTCTCGTCCATCTTCGGCCGAGGCGCCCGTCAGGCCGAGCCGGGCGCCGAGACCGTCGAGGCGGTGGTGGAGGTGCCGTTCCGGGTGGCGGCCCTCGGTGGCAAGCTCACGGTGACGATTCCGGTGACCGAGCCCTGCCCGACGTGCAGCGGCACCGGCGGCGCGCCGGGCGCCACCTGGTCCACCTGTCCGGAGTGCGACGGCCGCGGCACGATTTCCTTCGGCCAGGGAGGATTTGCGGTCAACCGCCCCTGCCCCCAGTGCCGGGGCAGGGGGAAGATTCCCTCCCAGCCGTGCCCGACCTGCCGTGGCTCCGGCGACGTGCGAACGGAGAAGCGGGTCGCGATCACGGTGCCGCCCGCCACCGAGACCGGTTCCCGCATCCGGCTCCGGGGGCAGGGGGAGAGGAGCCGGCCCGGCGGCACTCCCGGCGACCTCATCATCACGTTCCAGGTGCAGCCCGACCGGTTCTTCCGCCGGGAGGGCCTCGACCTCGTCTGCGAGGTGCCGCTCAACGTGGCACAGGCGACGCTCGGAACCCGGCTGCGGGTGCGCACACTGGATGGCAAGAAGGTGATGCTGCGGATTCCCCCGGGCACCCAGCCCGGGCGCAAGTTCCGCATCAAGGGGCAGGGCCTCGAGAGGAACGGCCGCCGCGGCGACCAGCTCGTGGCCGTGCAGGTGACCGTTCCCGCCGCGCTGACGCCCGAGCAGCAGGAGTTGATGAAGCAGTTCGCAGAAGCCGCGGGGATGAGCTACTAGCTAGGCTCTCGGCTCCGCCATCCTGCCGACCCGGTCCAGCAGCAATTTGTGGGTCGCGCGCTCCGGCTCGCCCGGAGCCGGGTGGCGCTGGCGGTAGGTGCCGTCCGGCTGCAGGTCCCACGCCTGGCGATTGTCCTGCCACATGAGCAGCAGGATGTCTCTCAGCGCCTGACGGTGGGCCGGGTCCGCGATCGGAGCCACCGCCTCGATCCGCCGGTCGAAGTTCCGGGGCATCCAGTCGGGCGAGCCGATATAGACCTCCTCGTCGCCGCCGTTGAGGAAGTAGAACGCCCGGCTGTGCTCCAGGAAGCGTCCCAGGATGCTGACGACCCTGATCGTCTCGCTGATCCCGGGGAGCCCGGGGCGGAGACAGCAGATGCCCCGCACCAGCAGGTCGATCTGCACGCCGGCCTGCGAGGCCTGGTACAGCGCGACGATGATCTCGGGGTCCACCAGCGAGTTCATCTTCGCGACGATCCGCGCCGGACTTCCCGCCTCGTGGTGCTCCACCTCCCGCCGTATCATCGCCAGGAACCGTTCCCGCATGCCTCTGGGCGCCACGATCAGCTTGCGGTATCCCGCCGGGGACGCGAAGCCGGTCAGCACGTTGAAGAGGTCGGTCAGATCGGCGCCCAGATCGGGATTCGAGGTCAGGAGTCCGAAATCGGCGTACACCCGGGCCGTCTTCGGGTTGTAGTTGCCCGTGCCGATGTGCAGGTAGCGACGCATGGTGTCGCCCTCCCGCCGCACGACCAGCGCCACCTTGGCGTGGGTCTTGAGCCCCGGGACGCCGTAGCTCACGTGCACGCCGACGTCCTCCAGGCGCTGGGCCCAGATGATGTTGTTCTCCTCGTCGAACCGCGCCTGCAGCTCGATCAGCACCGCCACCTGCTTGCCGCGCTCGGCGGCATGCGCGAGCACCCGGGCCAGGCTGGAGTCTCCCCCGGTGCGGTAGAGGGTGAGCTTGATCGCGAGGACGTCGGGGTCGTCGGCGGCGGTCTGAATGAACCGCTCGACGGAGGTGGCGAAGCTGTCGTAGGGGTGATGCAGGAGAATGTCGCCCTCCCGGATCACGTCGAAGATGTTGCGCGGCGGCGCCAGGCGCGGCTGGGTCCCCGGGTGAAACGGCGGGTCCTTGAGCTCGGGCATGTCGAGGGTCGAGAGCGACAGCAGGTCGGCGGTGTCGAGCAGCCCGGGAATCTCGTACAGGTCGTCCGCGGTGAGCGGCCTGGCCGGCGGCTCCTGCTGCTCGCTGAACTCTGCCAGGAGCAGCTGGCGCAGCGAGGCCGGCATCGAGGAGTGCACCTCGATCCGCACCACCTCGGCGAACCGGCGGTTCCGCACCTCCTCCTGGATCAGGCTCAGCAGGTCGTCGGCCTCGTCGTCGTCGGCGATCTGCAGGTCGGTGTCCCGGGTGATCCGGAAGGTGTACCAGCCCAGGATCTCGACGCCGGGGAAGAGCGACTCCAGGTTCGCCCCGATCACTTCCTCGAGCGGGACGAACTCGTTGGCCGCGATGAGCGGCACCCAGCGCGGCAGGATCTTCGGCACCTTGACCCGGGCGAAGCGCTCCTCGCCGTCTACCCCCCGCAGGACCACCGCGAGCGAGAGGCTCAGGTTGGAGATGTACGGGAACGGATGCCCCGGGTCCACGGCGAGCGGCGTGAGCACCGGGAACACGTTGGCATGGAAATAGGCGTCGAGCCGTTCCCGCTCCTCCCGGCGGAGGCTGGCGAGGCTCTGGTGAAGCACCAGCCCGCGGCCCGCGAGCTCCGGCAGCAGGTCGTCATGGAGGCAGCCTCGGTCCTGGCGCACCAGCTCGCGCACGATCTCCGCGATCGAGCGGAGCTGCGCCTCCGGCGTCATGCCGTCCGCCGTGCGCTCGACGATCCCGGCGGAGACCTGCCGCTTGAGGCCCGCCACCCTCACCTGGTAGAACTCGTCGAGGTTGCCGCTGAAGATCGCGTGAAACTTGAGCCGCTCGAGGGCAGGCGTGCGTGGGTCGAGCGCCTCGTGGAGCACCCGGCGGTTGAACGCGAGCCAGGAGAGCTCGCGGTTGATGTAGAGAGAGGCGTCACGCAGATCGAGGGCGGGAGCCGATGCCTGCGCGGGCGTTTCGACGTCGGTCATCCGGGCGATGTATCCCATGCTCTCGCGCTCCCCTGAACCGGCCCTACGACGGCTCACGCGGGCGCGGGAGCAGCAGCGAGAGCAGCACGCTCACGAGGCCCACGACCAGGCCGCCGAAGAACGCGGCCCAGAATCCGCTGACGGTGAATCCCAGCCCCCACCGCTCCGACAGCGCGCCGGTGAGCAGGAGCATGAGCGCGTTGATCACGAGGGTGAAAAGCCCCAGGGTCACGACGATGAGCGGGCAGGTCAGCACGGTCAGAATGGGCCGGACCAGGCTGTTCACGATCCCGAAGACCGCGGCCACCAGCAGGAGCTGGCCGAGGCTGCCCCGGAAATCGAGTCCCGGCAGCAGCCATGCCGCGGTCCAGAGCGCCGCGGCGTTGAGCAGCCAGTGGAGGAGGAGCGAGGTCATTTCAGCCGATCACCCCGCCGCCGAGCACCCGGTCCTCGGCCGAGTAGAGCACACCCGACTGACCGGGAGTGATCGCGCGCACCGGCGTCTCCAGGAGCAGGTCGAGCGCGCCCGGCTCCATCGAGGCCACGGTGGCCGCGACGGCCCGGGCCCGGTGGCGCACCTGCACCCGGCACTCGTCGCCCGGCTCGAGCGGATCCGCCAGCCAGTTGAGCTCCTCCAGGCGGACCCGGTGGCCGGCCAGCTCGTCCACCGTGCCGATCACCACCTCGCACCGCTCGGGACGGATCGCCACCACGTAGCGCGCCTCGCCGAACCCCCCGGGCAGGCCGCGCCGCTGGCCGATGGTGTAGCGGGCATAGCCGCTGTGCTCGCCCACCACGTCGCCTCCGGTAGTGACGAGAGGTCCGGGCGCGAGCGCTGGCGCGTCCGGCGGCAGGTGCCGCTCCAGCACACCGACGTAATTGTCGTCGGGCACGAAACAGATCTCGACCGATTCCGGCTTGTCGGCGGTCACGAGGCCGAGCCTTCGCGCCAGCGCGCGCGTCTCGGCCTTGGTCATTTCGCCGACGGGCGTCAGCATCCGGCTCACGACCTCGCGGTCCACCCCCCACAGGAAGTAGCTCTGGTCCTTTCCGCGGTCCAGGCCGCGGTAGAGACCCCCATCCCGGGCCACCGCGTAGTGGCCGGTGGCGATGTACCGGCAATCGAGCGCGTCGGCGTGGGCGAGCAGGTCGCGGAACTTGGTGAAGGAGTTGCAGCGCACGCAGGGAATGGGCGTGCGGCCGCGGCTGTACTCGCTCACGAAGTTCTCGATGACGTGGAGCGCGAAGCGGTCCTCGAGATTGAGCACGTAGTGCGGGATGCCGAGGGCGTGCGCGACGTCGCGGGCGTCGCTGATCGAGTCGAGCGAGCAGCAGGGCCGGTCGGGCACGTCGTCGCCATAGCAGAACAGCTTCATGGTGGCGCCGACCACCTCGTAGCCCTGCTCGACCAGGCGCGCGGCAGCCACCGAGCTGTCGACGCCGCCCGACATCGCGACCAGCACCCGCCCGGTCACGAGGCTCGCCCCAGGATGCCGGCCAGCTTCCTCACCTTGGCCACGACGGCCGGCATCACCTCCGCCACCCGCTCCACGTCGTCGGCAGTGCTCTCCCGTCCCAGGCTGAACCGGATCGCGCCCAGGGCCAGCTCGCGGGGCACGCCCATCGCCACGAGCACGTGGGAGGGCTCCACCGTGCCGGTGGAGCAGGCGGAGCCGCTCGAGGCCGCGATGCCCGCGAGATCGAGGTGCATCAGGAGGGCCTCGCTGTCGGCCCCGGCCACCGACACGCTCAGCACATGCGGCGCGCTGTTTACCCCGGTGCCGTTGACCACGAGGTCGGGCACGGCGTCGCACAGGCGGTCGGCCAGCAGAGCCCGCAGCGCGCGGAGCCTCTCGGCCTCCTCGGGCTGCTCCCGCGCCGCCAGGAGCGCCGCCCGTCCGAGCGCGACCGCGCCTGCGACGTTCTCGGTGCCCGGCCGGATGCCGTACTGCTGCCCACCGCCGTGAATGATCGCCTCGATGGCCTTCCGGTCCCGCACGATCAGGGCGCCGATACCCTTGGGAGCGCCGATCTTGTGGCCCGAGAGGGTCAGCAGCGTGCAGCACAGGCGGCTCACCGCCACCGGCACCTTGCCGAAGGCCTGCACCGCGTCGGTGTGGAAGGCCACCCCGGCCGCCTGGCAGCGCCGCGCGATCTCCTCGACCGGCTGGACCACGCCGACCTCGTTGTTCACCCACATGATGGAGACCAGCGCGGGACGATCGGCCAGGGCGGCGTCCAGGGCCTCCAGGCTCACCTGTCCATGTCCGTCCACCGGGAGCACGACCTCGCGCCCGCCCAGGTGGCAGACCGCATGAGCCGCCGCGAGCACCGCCTTGTGCTCGATCGCGCTCACCACGGCACACACCTGCCCGCCGCGGTCCCGCGCCGCCAGCGCGGCCCCGATGATGCCGAGATTGTCCGCCTCGGTGCCGCCGGAGGTGAAGACGACCTGGTTGGGCTCCGCCCCCACCGCCTGGGCCACTTCCCGGCGGGCCTGCTCGAGTCCGGCCCGAGCGGCCCGGCCGAAGCGATGCGCGCTGGAGGGGTTCCCGAAGGCCTGGTTGGTGAGGTAGGGGAGCATCGCCTCCAGCACCTCGGGGCGTACCGGGGTGGTGGCGGCGTGATCGAGATAAACCGGTGGGCGCGTCATGGCACCTGAAAAATACCCGTCCGGGGGGGCCGCTCCAAGTTGCGCGTCGTTACATGCTTTGCACGCCCAGGGAGACCACGTCGTCCACCGCGACGGTCTCGTGGGTGTAGAAGGGCTCGCCGTAGCGGACCCTGATGAGGGAACCGTAGTGGGCGTTCTGGGTCTCGACCAGGGAGTAGAGATCCTGGCCGGTCGGAAAGATTTCCCCGGCGGCCTTGGCCCCGTCGAACTGGCTGGAGTAGCAGCGGATCGCCGCGAGCTTGCGCTCGAACTGATCGCTGATGTCCACCACGAAGGTGGGCTTGAGCGGATCCTCCCGATAGGACAGGGCGTAGAGGATCTTGTGCGGCCGGTGGGGCGGACCCGGCGCATCGTACCGGCCGAGGCCCGCGAGGTAGCAGCAGTCCCGCCCCAGCTCGGAGGCGACCCTGTGGTCCGGATGCCGTCCGACGGGGAACGGCAGGATCACCACCCGGGGGGCGAAGTGCCTGATCTCGGCGACGATCAGGCGCCGCGACTCCTCGGAGTTGCTCAGGTGCGCGTCGGGAAGTCCGGCGTTGCGCCGCTCCGAGACGCCGAGGATCCCGGCCGCGCGCTCGGCCTCCTCCGCTCTCCGCTCGGCGCTGCCTCGCGTCGCCGCCTCTCCCGCCGTCAGGTCGAGGATGCCCACCCGATGGCCGGTGTCCACCGCCTTGAGCAGCGTACCGGCGCAGGTCAGCTCCACGTCATCGCGGTGGGCCGCGATGGCCAGCACATCCACGGGCATCGAGAGGATCCGGGTGAGGACGCTGAACAGTAAGGCGCCCGGTCACGCCGTTCCAGCCTTCACGCCTTGCCGCCACCGGCGACCCATCGCCAGCACCGCCCACCCGCCGCCCAGCACCGGCACCACGAACCCGAGCGAGGCGATCGCTCCCGCCAGGACGCCCACGAAGTTGCGCCACGCCGCGCGGAACGCCTCGGTGATCGGCCCGGGGCCGTGCGAGGCGACGATGGGAATCGGCTCGTGCAGGCTGACCGAGAGAGTGCTCAGCTGCGCGCTGCTCCGGAGATAGCGCAGGCGCCCCTCCATTCGCTCGATCTCCTCGCGTACGCGGGCCAGCTCGCGCTCCACCGTTAGCACGTCCTGCAGCTTGCCGGTCCGGGTCCGCAGCAGCTCGACCAGGCGCTCCTCGAGCCGGCGGCCGTTGGCCGCGCGGGCGCTCAGGTCCACGAACTCCTCGCTCACGTCCTCCGCGCCGACGTTCACGAACTCCAGGCGCCCGATCGGCGGGAGCCCCTCGGTCAGCTCGTCGAAGCGGGTGGAGGGCACCTTCAGCTCGAGCGTCGCCTGGCGCAGCTGGTTCCGGCCGCTCTGCACCGAGGCATCGGCCACGAAGCCGCCGGCGCGCTGGGCGATGCGCCGCAGCTCGGTCATCGCAACCTCCAGCGAATCCACTTCGATGCTCGCCTGGCCGGTGCGCACGATCAGGCGGGCAGCGAGGTCCGGCAGCGACCAGCGGGACCAGTCCTGGGCGGGGGCAGGGGCAGCCGCCGCGACCTCGCGATCGCCGACGGTGCCGAGGGAGACGGCGCCGGCCTTGCGCTCGGCGGTGCCGGCTTCATTGTGGGCCGCATCGATTGAAGTACTGGGTGAATCGGAAACGGTCGGCTGGCGCTCGCAGGCGGTCAGTAGTGCCGCCTGGAGCAAGCCCATCACCAGTGTCTGGACGCGCATGGCACCTCCTCGGGGAGCACAGGAGATGCGAGGGGCAAGGGGCCTTGCACAGTGCAGCGGATGGCAGCGCCGCGGATGG
>CAMPKP010000049.1 GCA_946887295.1 uncultured Gemmatimonadota bacterium
CTCATGGCCGCCGTCCTACGCGACGCTGAACCGCTACACCCCACGACTGCGGTAGAGCCGAGCTTCCTGCCCGCGCCGACCGCCCCGCGAGAAACCCGAGCGACCTCCCTCCCGTCCGGTACACACCTCTGCGCTCTCTGCATCCCGATGGACACGGAGATTCATGATGCGTGCACTCCTCCTTGCGTGCGGCGCCGCGGCAGCGCTCGGGATCGCCCCGACCGCACCAACTGTCGTGGAGTACGTGATCCCCCGCCCCGGCAACTTCCCTCACGACCCGACCGTCGCGAAGGACGGCTCGGTCTGGTACACCGACCAGAAGAACAGCTACATCGGCAAGCTCGATCCCGAGACCGGCAAGATCGTGGACTATCCCACGCCGACTCCGGGCTCCGGGCCCCATGGGCTCGTGGCCGGCCCGGACGGCAGCATCTGGTATACCGGGCAAGGGGCCGGTCTCATCGGCCGGGTGAATCCCAAGACCGGCGCGATCGAGGAGTACCCGCTCCCGGCCAGCGCGCGCAATCCGCACACCCCGATCTTCCATCGGGGCAAGGTGTGGTTCACCGACGCCAACAACAACACCTACGGCAGCCTGGATCCCAAGACCAGGGCCGTGAAGGTCTACGAGGCCTCGACCTCGGGCTCGGTGCCCTACGGAATCGTGCCGGCAGGTGACGGGTCGATGTGGATCGCCCACCTCGGCACCAACAAACTGGGCCGGGTCGATCCCGCGACGGGCAAGCTCCGTGAGTTCGTCCTCCCGGAGGGCGCCCGTCCGCGACGACTCCAGGTGGGTGGCGACGGGACGGTGTGGTATACCGACTACGCCCGGGGCTATCTCGGCGCGCTCGATCCGCGGACCGGCAAGGTGCGCGAGTGGCGCTCACCAGGAGAGGATGCCGGTCCCTACGGCATCGCCATCGGGACCGATGGTCGGATCTGGTACTGCGAGTCGCGCACCGGATCGATGGTGGCGTTCGATCCCAAGACCGAGCGAATGGAGGTCGTGGCTATCCCCACGCCGGGCGCGATCGTGCGCCACATGCAGACCGACAGCACGCGGGGCCGGATCTGGCTGGCGCTCAGTGGGACCGGGCGGCTGGGGAAGATCGAGGTGGGCGGGGGACCGGCCAGGACCCAGTGACGGGACTCTGGCTCATGGGAAGCCGCGATGCCGTGGCCGCCAGAGGACGTGTCGATGTCGAATTGACTCGAGCGTGCTCGTCGATAGGGTGAAAGCAGCAGGCGGCCGCCGTCCGCCCGCCCGCCCAACAACTACTTACCCGGGATTTCGCGAGGAGCACCTACATGCCAGTCACCACCCAGCGCATCACGCCCTTCCTCTGGTTCGACAACCAGGCGGAGGAAGCGGCCAACTTCTATACCTCCATCTTCAAGAACTCCAAGGTGTTGGCGACTGTCCGCTACACGGAGGAAGCCTCCCAGGCCGCCGGACGGCCGGCCGGCTCGGTGATGGTCGTCGACTTCGAGCTCGAGGGACAGCGGTTCACCGCCCTGAACGGCGGTCCGCACTTCAAGTTCAATGAGGCCATCTCCTTCGTCGTGCACTGCCAGTCGCAGGAGGAGGTGGACTACTACTGGGACCGGCTGTCGCAGGGCGGCGACGCTGCGGCGCAGCAGTGTGGCTGGCTCAAGGACCGCTTCGGCCTGTCCTGGCAAGTCGTGCCCGATCGGGTGACCGAGTTGTTAACCGATCGGGATCCGGAAAGGGCACGACGGGCGATGGCCGCGGTGTTGAAGATGAAAAAGATCGACATCGCCGAGGTGGAACGAGTCGCGGCGGCGGCGGATCGAGAAGTGGCCTCGCGGCCGTAACGAGGCCGGACACGACATAGGCCGGGGCCGAAGTACTCGGCTCCGGCCTTTTCGTTTGGGGGGCGGGAGCCGAAATCCGGATCCTGAGGTATCTTGACCAGCGCTCCGGGCACCTGCTCGTGACGCGGCGAGCTGGACTCACCCTCCCACCATTGGCCCGCCAAGGGCGTGGTAACCAACGTGCCGATACCTGACGCAGTGGCGCGAGCCGCCGTACCGGCCGGGCTGGGCACCGTGACCAGCCGGGGCAAGCTGCTCCAGGTGCTGGGCGTCTCCTTCGGCGTCGCGGTCATCATCGGCAACACCATCCTGGTGGGCATCCTCCGCACGCCGGGCGACGTGGCCGAGCGGCTGCCGAGTCCGGCGCTCTTCCTCGGCGTGTGGATCGTCGGCGGCCTGTACGCGCTGCTCGGGGCGATGTCCCTGGCCGAGCCGGGCGCGATGGTGGCCGAATCGGGCGGCCAGTACGTGTTCGTGCGCCGTGCACTCGGCGAGTACCCCGGGTTCGTGGTCGGCTGGAACGACTGGATCTCCACCTGCGCGTCGGTATCCCTCGGCGCGATGGTCTTCACGGAGTACCTCGAGGCCCTGCTGCCTGCCATGGCGGGACGCCGGGTTCCGGCGGGCGTGGCCCTGGTCCTCCTGTTCGGCCTGCTCCTGTGGCGCGGGATCCGAGTCGGCGATCTCTCGCAGCAGATCCTGAGCGCCCTCAAGGCGCTGGCCTTCGGGATCCTGATCGCCCTCTGCCTGCTCCTGCCCGTGCCGGCCCGGGAGACAGTCACGCCGGCGCTGCTCCCCACTGGTATGGCCATGGTGACGGCTCTCGTCCTGGCACTGCAGGCGGTGATCTTCACCTACGACGGGTGGACCGGGCCGGTCTACTTCGGCGAGGAGGTTCAGAACCCCGGCCGCGGCATTCCGCGCGCGATGGTGCTGGGCGTCCTTCTCGTCACCCTGATCTACGTGCTGGTCAACCTGGGGCTGGTTCGCGTGCTCGGAATCGACCGGATGGCGGGCGATCCCTTCGTGGCCGCCACGGCGGGAAAGGCGCTCTTCGGCGAGCGGGGTGACCTGGTCATCCGGTCGCTGGTGCTGCTGTCCATTCTGAGCGGCATCAATGCCCTCCTGCTCATGGCTCCCAGAGTGGTGCTGGCCATGAGCCGGGACCGGCTGCTCCCCGCGGGCTTCGAGACGGTGAACCGCGGCGGCACCCCGACAGTGGGACACTGGGCCAGTGTCGGCGTCGCGGTGGGATTCATCGTCTCCGGCACGTTCAACACGGTGCTCGCCGTGTGCGCGTTCTTCTTCGTCGCCAGCTATACGCTGTCCTTTCTGAGCGTGTTCGCCCTGCGGCGGAAGGAGCCCGACACGCCGAGGCCCTATCGGGTGCCCGGCTTCCCCCTCACCACCGGACTCGTGCTGCTGGCTTCGGTGGCCTTCCTGGTGGGGTCGGTCGTCACCGACTGGAGCAACAGCTGGAAATCGCTGCTGCTGCTGACGGTGAGCTATCCTGCATACCGGCTCATCGTGGCCGCAAGAGGCCGATCGGGCACGAGCCAGTGATGCGATTCACGCATGCCCTCGTCCGTGCACCCGCCGACACCTTCGCCGCGGGGATCACCTCGTCCGACCTGGGTCCACCGGACCTGGGGCTCGCACTCGAGCAACACGAGGCCTATTGCCGGGCGCTCGAAGGCCTGGGACTCTCCGTCGTCCGGCTCGGCCCAGAGCCGGACTTTCCCGACTCCACCTTCGTCGAGGATGCCGCGATCGTCACCCCGCGGGGTGCGATCCTCACCCGCCCCGGCGCCGCGAGCCGCGCGGGAGAGGTGGCGGCGGTCGGAGCCGCGCTCCGCGAGTGGTTTCCCGAGCCGGCCGAGATCACCGCTCCCGGCACCGTGGACGGCGGCGATGTCTGTGAAGCAGGGGGGCACTTCTTCATCGGCCTCTCGCGGCGCACCAACCGTGAAGGGGCGGCCCAACTGGCCGAGTGGCTGGCGGATCACGGATTCAGCTCCAGCGTGATCGACATCAGGTCCATGCCGGGCCTGCTGCACCTGAAGACCGGACTCTCCTGGCTGGGTGACCGGCGGCTGCTCGCGGCCGGCGAGATCGCCCGACACGAAGCGCTGGCCGGGTGGGAGATCGTGCGGGTTGCGGAAGGGGAGGACTACGCCGCCAACTGCATCAGGATCAACGACGCGCTGCTGGTCGCCCGGGGCTTCCCGGCGACCGGAGCGCTCCTCGGCGGCTTCGGCCATGACGTCGTGCCACTCGCCATGTCGGAGTTCCGGAAGATGGACGGCGGCCTGAGCTGTCTGTCCTTGCGCTGGTGATCCCGACGCGACGCCTCGGTACCGGCTTGCTCATGGCGAAGCGACAAAACGGGGACATGCCACGCGGCATGCCCCCGTTCTGCAGTGACCCGCCGCTCCGTCAGCGCTGCGAGATCGCGCCTCCGGTGACGTGGAAGTCGGCCCGCCGGTTCACGGCCCAGGCGGACTCGGTGGAGCCCTGATCCAGCGGCTGCTCCTCGCCGTAGCCGACGGTCTCGAGGCGCGAGGCGTCAATACCCTGCTCCATCAGGAACCGCCTGGCCTCGGCCGCGCGGCGCTTGCTCAGCGCCAGGTTGTACTCGTCCGAGCCCCGCTCGTCGGCATGGCCGTCGATTTTGAGCGTGAGGCCGGGAGAGGACCGGAGGATGTCCACCTTGGAAGCGAGCGTGGTGCGCGCCTCGGGAGTGAGGTCGGAGCGGTCGAGCTGGAAGTGGATCCGCTCCTCCAGCGTGGCGCGGCGGGTATCCGGTGCCGGAGCCGGCTCCACCGCGACCGGCGTGGGAGCGGGGGCCGGAGCCGGAGTCGGCGCGGACATCTCGGGAGCGGGCGGGGGAGTGTCCTCGACCTGCTTGCCGCCACAGCCGGCGGCCGCGAGGGTAAGACCGAGCACTGGGACCAGGAGTCTGGGCGTGTAGGCCATCGGTACCTTCCGAGCGTGGGTGGACGTGTAACGGGCGGCTATGGCTGGCGCGGGGTGTGTGGCGGCGCGAGCCGCCGACCCCGACAGTGCGAAGGCACCTAGCGTGCCGGGCGGGCGATCCCCGGGGCCGATGGGCCAAGTGCCGTCGCTGTCGGGAGTTCCAGCAAGGAAGGGGGCGCGCGGTACGCCGCCTGGCGGGGGTCGAGGTGGCAGCATGCAAGAATTGGCACAGGATGCGATGGCGAGCGACCGGCGTGATGCCGGGCGGGCACGGCTCGGACAGGACGAGAGCCGCGCGCGGTGGTGATCTCGGTCCCAGTACTCCAGATTGCGGCAGGAGACTACGCCGCACCTGGAGCCCGAAATGCCCACCCCTACATCGACCGCACCTGCCGGCCCCGCCCGAAAGCCGCGCGAGGACGAGATCGACGCCCACGGCGTGACCCACCCGGGCAAGGTCCGGCGCGACAACCAGGACCACTTCCTCCTCTGCTCGCTCCGGAAGCAGCTCGTCGTACGGCTCACCAGCATTCCCGATCACGACCTGCCGGCCGACGCCGAGCGGCTGGCCTCGCTTGCCATGGTCGCCGATGGCGTGGGCGGCGCGGCCCACGGTGAGACGGCGAGCCGGCTCGCTCTCGCGGCCGCCACGCAGTACGTCTCCCGCAGCCTGCGCTGCTACTATGGCGCGTCGGACGAGGACGAGCGGCAGCTCGACGAGGCCCTGCGTGAGGGCGCACACCAATGCCATGCGGATCTGTTGCGGCGCGGGGAGGAGGACCCCGCCTTCCAGGGCATGGCCACCACGCTGACTCTCTTCCTCGGCGTATGGCCGCACGGGTACCTCCTCCAGGTGGGCGACAGCCGCTGCTACCTGCTCCGCCACGGTGAGCTCACCCAGATCACCCGCGATCAGACGATGGCTCAGGAGATGGTGGACATCGGCGCCATGAAGGCGGAGGAGGCCGCCGGCACCCGCCTCGCTCACACCCTCACGAGCGCGATCGGCGGAAGCCAGACCGATCCCAAGGTCACCCGCTTCGACATGACCTGGGGCCATGTGATACTGCTCTGCAGCGATGGGCTGACCCGGCATGTCTCCGACGATCGCATCCGCGAAGTGCTCCGCTCCATGACCTCGGCGCGGCAGGCGTGCGAGACCCTGCTCCAGGATGCGCTGGAGGGCGGCGGGAGCGACAACATCACGGTGGTGGTGGGACGGGCGGTGCCGCGGGGAGAGTGAGCGAGGGAAAGGGCCACGAGCCGGGTCATGGCCCTTCCATCACTCCTGCTTGCCTGACTGTCGCTCCTACTTGCTCGCGCCGTCCGCCTGCGCCGCGGCCACACCTTCCGCGGCAGCGGCCATGTCGGTCTGCCAGACCGCGATGACGTTCCCTTCCGTGTCCGCGAGCTGGGCGAACCACCCCATTCCCGGGACCGGAGTCCTGGTCATCAGGATCTTGGCGCCGAGCCGCTCGGCCTTCGCCACGGCCTCGTCTACGTCTTCGACGGCGATGTAGTTGACGGGAGCCTGCGTGGGGTACATCCGGGGCATCAGGCCGCCGTTGACACCCGAGCGGACCGGCCGGCCCTCGGCGTCGGTCGGGACGGTCTCCACCATCCAGTACTCGATGCCGCCGGGATTCTCCCACCGGTTGATGTTCCAGCCGAACATCTCGCGGTAGAACTTCGCCGCGCGCTCGGGCTGGTCCGCCGGAATCTCGAAATGCACGATCGTGTGATCCATGGCTGCTGTCCTCCTTCGAGTCGAAATTGGAAACGCCGGGTCGTGTAACGTGGACGACCGGGCGGCCCCGAATTGGACAAGCTACGTCTGAGTCGCCGGGAGTCCAGCCCAGGCCTTCGTGGCGCGGTCCAGCAAGCGCGCGTCGCCTATCCGCCCGGCCCAGGCGGCGAACCCTTCGCCAGGCCCGCGCCACAGGAGCTCGTCCACGTCCACGAACAGCGGCGCGTCGCTTCTGAGGGTGGCGAGGTCCTTGAACAGCAGAGCCCGCTCCCGCTCTTCCCCGAGCACACCGGCCGGAAAAGCCTCGATCGGGCCATGCTGATTGAGCAGGCGGGCGGCCGTCCCCTTGCCGATCCCGCGAATGCCCGGGTAGCCGTCCTGTGCATCGCCGACCAGAGCGAGGAAGTCCGGGATGAGCGCCGGCTCCACGCCGAACTTCTTGCGTACCCCTTCCGCGTCGCGGATCTCCTTCCCCCGCCGATCCACCTGCACGATCCGGTCGCCCCGGACGCACTGCGCGAGATCCTTGTCGTTGGCCCAGATGCAGACCTTCTCGACCCGCTCGTCCTCCGCCGCGAGCCGCGCGGCCGAGGCCAGGGCGTCGTCGGCCTCCAGGTCGGTCATGGGCCAAACGGTGACTCCCATCGCCCCGAGCGACTCCTCCAGCGGATGGAACTGCGCAAGGAGCGCCCGCTCGATGCCCGCTCCCGTCTTGTAGTCGGGCCACAGGCGATTCCGGAAGGACTCGATGACGTGATCGGTCGCCACACCCAGGTGGGTGGCGCCGGTCTCGATCATCTCGAGCACCGAGTGCAGCACTCCCGCGACGGCACCGTAAGGCTTGTCCTTGCCCTGGTTGAAGCGCCGCTGGCCGTAGAAATGACGGAACAGCTCGTAGGTGCCGTCGACGACATGGATGATCATTTGCTCGGTGCCGTCTGATTGGCGCGCCGTCGGGCCTCCGCGATCACACCCTCGGCCCGCTTGTCCGCCTCGCCGACGATCCCGGCCGCCTTGGCGTCGGCCTCCTGGCGGAGCCTGTCCGCGGCCGGTTTAGCCGCGGCCTGGAGTATCGGATTGGTCGCCTTGGCCGTCAGGGCGTCCGCCTGCTGATAGCCCTCCTGCTTCACCTTCTCCGACAGCGCCTGGGCCTCCTTGCGGATCGCCGCGGCCTGCTGCTCCGCCTCCTGCACCAGCTTCGTCGCCTCCGCCGAGAGCTTCTGGGTAGCGGCCTCGCGCACCGCCTTTCCGGCCTGTTCCTTCGCCGAGGCGACCACGCTGCCCACGTCGGTCTTGACCGAGGGATTGGTGACCGTGCCGGTGAGCTGAATGCCCAGCGCGATCTCCGGCGCCGCCTGGAGGTCTATCCCGGCGCCGCCCGCCCGCGCCACCAGCCCCGCCACGGCCTGGTTGGCCGCGTCACCCAGCTCCGAGCGGGGCACCTTGAGACGAAGATCGTAGCTCAGCGACTGGTCGAGCCCGTTGGAGCCGCTCACGTTCATGGTGGACTTCCCCAGGTTCACCGCGAACGGGTCCACGTGCAGCCGGCCATCCCTGATCTGGAACGCCGTGCGGATCGCCTTCATCGTCGGATCGTCGAGAAACTGGAGCTTGGTCAGGTCCACGACCTTGTCCAGGGCCGGGAAGTCCTGCAGCACGAGCTGCGAGGTCTGGAGCGACCCGCGCCCGTCCAGGCCCTCGAAGAGGGGCATCATGTTCTTGCCCAGCGCCCCGTTCACCTTGAGGTCGGTGGAGAAGTTGCCCCGGGCGTACTTGGCCACTGGAGCCAGCATCTGGACCGTGGTGAGCGCCTCGAACGCGGACGGGATGTCCACTTTGGTCATCCTGAGCCCGACGTCGAACGTCGGCTTGGCCGGGTTCGTCGTCTCGTAGAAGCCGGTCACCCCGATCTGCCCGCCCAGCGTGTTCAGCCGGAAGTCCTCCAGCGTGACGCGCTGGTCCTTGATGCGGAGCCGGCCGCGCGCATCGGTCATCTTCAGTCCGCCGTACGCCAGCTCCCCGACCGTCGCGTCCAGCCCGAAGTCGATTCTGGGCGGCACCGGAATGATCTGGAGATCGCCCCCGCCGGACCGCCACTCGTCCAGGTTGAAGCGGCTGCTGCGCACCGTCGCGCTTCCGCGAAGCACGTCATCGCGGAGAACGAAGCCGAGAAGATTCTCGAGGGAGCCCGAAGCCTGGAGGTCGCTGCTGCCGATGGAGCCGCTGAAGGACCTGAGCTCCGCATGCTGCGGGGCTAGGCGGAGCGAGGCCTCCTCGATCGCCAGGGGGTGAGGCAGGTTGTCGCCCTTCACCGTGAGGTTCCCCACGTCCAGGCTCCCGCTTGCATCCACCTTGTCGTACTGTCGGGTGTCGATGTACGACATGCGGGTGCGCACCGCCGCGTCCGCGGCGACCGTCCCCGCCAGCTCGTCGATGCCCTCCAGCTTCATGGTGCGCCGGACGTCCGCGAGATCCAGCTTGCCCTTCACGCGCAGATCGAGATCCGGGTCGGACACAGGCGTTCGCAGCACCATCCTCGCGTCCACCGGGTCGCGCCCGACGACCACGTGGAAGCGCTGCAGCTTCACGACGGTGCTGTCGACGTCCCCGCCGGGGTTGTCGATCGAGAGATCCACGAAGATGTCGCGCGCCGGCAGCGGGAGGTCGGGATAGCGGAAGGCACCGTTGTCCACTTTGGTGTTCAGCGCGAACGACGGAAAGGCGCTGTCGCCGTACGTGCCCTTGACCCGACCGGAGACCGCGATCTTGCCGGAGGCCTGCACCGACTGGAAATCGCGGGCATAGATCGCCGGCACCAGCGAGAGGATGTGCCTGAACTCGGTGCTGGGCGCCTCGAACGCGAGGTCGAGGCCGATGTCCTTGCCGATCGTGGAGGCCGAGCCGGAGGCGGCGAGCCGCAGATCGTTGAGCCGCAGCTCCGTGTCCCCGAGGGTGAATGACTTCCGGGCCAGGTCGGCCTGGACGTCGGCGTCGAGGTCGAGCTTCACCCGGTTCAGATAGGGGATGCCGGCGAAGGTGACGCTCACCTGGTCCGAGCCGGCCCGGGTGCTGATGCCGACCTGGTCCTGGCTGAAGTCGCCGCTCAGGGACTGGTCGTAGCCGACCAACGTGGCCTTCAGCCCGGCCTGCCGGTTGTCGAAGGCCACCGCGCCATCGACGATCTCGAAGCGCCGGAGGCTGATCGCGACCGGCTTCGAGGCCTGCGGCTGGGCCTGCGCCTCCGGAGTCTCCTTGGTGATGTCCCAGCTGGCGGTGCCGTCCTCGAGCTTGACCAGGCTCAGCCGCGGCTGGTCCAGCTCGACGGAGCGCACCACGATCGGCGCTCCGCCCCCGCCAAGCGTGCTTCGCAGCACGCTGAACAGGTCCAGCGCCACGCCCAGGTGCCGGATCGAGGCGAGGGTGTCACCCTGGAAGCGGCCGATCCCGGCGACCGTGAGGTCATTCAGCCGGAGGGTGAGGTCGGGGAAGTTCCGGAAGAAGGTGAGGCCGG
Source organism: uncultured Gemmatimonadota bacterium (assembly GCA_946887295.1). The sequence goes on from CAMPKP010000049.1 coordinate 10,074, forward strand.
CATCGCGCCACTCCACCCGGGCGTTCACGCTCCGGTTCACCTCCGTCTTCACCCGCTGCTCGATCCGGTCGCGGAAGAGGAGTGGGAGGACGACCAGCAGGCCGACCACGAGCACGATCAGCCCGCCGATCACAGCGAGAATTCGGGTGCGACGTCGCATGTGTACCCCTATGACTTCAGCAGCGCGGCCTCATTCGCCGTGCGCCAGCCCCGGTGCGGCCGCCAGCTGCTTCACCGTCTCCGCCAGCGTCCGCACCTTGGCCGAATCGTTTGCTCCCTTGGCGCCCTGCAGCCTCGCCGCCAGCTGCGTCAACCCATCGCGCCGCTCGGTATCCGAGGCCTTCTCCGCCGCCGCGAGCGACGCCCGCGCGGCCGAGATCTCTCCCGCTTCGAGCCCCTTCGACCGCTCGAGCTGGTCGAGATAGGCCCGCGCCAGCGCGAACGTCGCCGGCCAGACGAACTTGCGCTGGCCCTGCACGTTGTAGGCGTCGAAGCGCACCGACTTGGCCGCGTCGATCTCGTTCTGGGACACGAACGCGCTCGGCGTCAGCTCGAAGATGTCGAGACCGCGCGCCATCTCGGACCCGACGATGACGCCGTTGTACCAGTAGGTGGACCAGTAGCCTCCGCTGGCCAGCCTCGTGGAATCCACCGGCCCGCGGTCGAAGAAGGCGATCTCCACCGGGCGAGCCGCGTCGGTCCAGTCGAACACCGAGAGGCCCCCCTGATACCAGGCCTGCACCATGACGTCGCGGCCGGGGATCGGGATCAGCGACCCGTTGTGCGCCACGCAGGTCTCCTGCGCCGTCTGCGGGGCCGGCAGCTTGTAATAGCTCCTGAATTTCAGGCTCCGGCCCTCGATCGCGAAGATGGCATCGGCACCCCACTCACGCTTGTCCGTCACCCGGCACTTCGGCTGGGACCCGCCGCCCCACTCGTCGGAGAAGAGGACCTTGGTCCCGTCGTTGTTGAACGTCGCCGAGTGCCAGTAGGAGAAGTTGGAGTCGGCCACCTCGGCGATGCGCACCGGACGCACCGGATCCCGAATGTCCAGCAGCAGTCCATAGCCCTCGCAGGCGCCGCCGCCGAGCCCGATCGCCGGGTAGAGGGTGATGTCGTGGCACTGGGTAGGACCGGCGGTGCTGTCGGGCTCGACTCCCTCCATGGCGCTGATGAAATGGGGCAGCGCCTGGCGCAGCAGCGCGCTGTCCGCGGCGGTCGGGGCACCGCTCCCGTTTCGGGACCGGACGATCTGGCCGAGGATCGTGTCGGCGTCCTCGTCGTCGAGGATCCGCTCCCTGCCGCCGAGCATGAAGGTGAACCGTCCCGCTGCCTTGGCGTCGGCCAGCTCCTTCGCCGCCGCGGCGCTGTCCTCCGGGGTGTCGCCGTGCTCCGCTGGAGCCTTCAGGTTGTCGAAGATCCTGGGCGAGCTGACGATCGCCGCCTGCTCCGGGTGGTCCACCGGCACCTTGATGACCTCGATGCGGAACCACGCCGTGTTGGGATCCTCGTTGGGCATCGCGGCGACGCAGCCGGCGAGCTCGCTCGGGGACCGCACCATGGACGAGCCCGAGATGTAGACGTAGACGCTCGCCGAGTCCCTGGGGTCGACCAGCACCGAGTGGGTATGGGAGCCGCGGCAGGTCTGCACGTTGCCGACGTTCCGCGGGTGGCGGATGTCGCTGATGTCGAAGATCCGGAGCCCCCGCAGGCGCTCGGTGCTGACCGTGTCCTGGACGCCCTGGGTCCCGCAGTCGAGCCGGGCGGAGAGATCCTCGCCGGAGACGAAGAGCAGGTTCCGATAGACGGAGACGTCGCTCTGCGATGCCGGACAGACGTACGAGGTCGTGAGCGTGGGCCGGCTCGGATCCTCGATGTCCCAGACCTGGAAGCCGTTGTAGTTGCCCTGAATGGCATACTTGCCGGTGAAGGCCAGGTCGGAGTTGGTGATCCCTGCGAACTGCTCCGGGGACGGGGTCTCGGAGATCACACGCAGGTTCCACACCGCCTCCCCCGCGTCATGCAGCCCCGCGCGGAGACCGACTCTCGGATCGGGGCTCGGCGCCTGGGCGGACCTGCCGCCGACCGGCGCCGGGCTTCCGGCGTTGGACGAGCTCGAGCCGGCGCAGCCGGCGAGGAGGGCGAGGCCGGCGGCGGGCAGAAACGGCAGGGATCTGGAGAATGACATGCGGGTTTCCCTTGGAGGTGGTCAGGAAGAGCGCCCGCCGGCCGGAAGGCCGGCCAGCATGCGCTCCATTCGGGCGATCTCGGTGGTCTGATCGACGCTCACGTCGTTGGCGAGCTTGAACACGGTCTGGTCCCGGGCGGCACCAGGGGTGCCGAACAGCTCCTTCACCATCGTGACGGCGCCACGGTGATGCTGAATCATGTAGGTGAGGAAGAGCCGATCGAACTCCGGCCCCCTCGCCGCATCGAGCTGCTTCAACTGGGCGTCCGTCAGCATGCCGGGCATGAGGTGGCCCCCGTGCGCCGAGTGGCCACCCTGCTCGGCCGGCCGCCCGCGATCGCGCAGCCACTGCTGCATGCTGGCGATCTCATCCTGCTGTCCGTTGATGATCCGCTCGGCCAGCCGGAGCACCGCAGGGCCGGCTCCGTGGGTCGGTGCCCAACCGGCCATGACCAGAGCCTGGGAGTGATGGCCGATCATGTCCGACATGAATCGCGCATCCGCCTCGGTAGAGGGGTACTGCCCCGCGGACCGTGGTGAAGCCGGAGCCGGAGCTCGGCTGGTACCGGCGCAGGCGGCTAGGAGCAGCGAGAGGAGAAGTGGCTTGGCGATCGAAGGAAACCGGGGTGGGACCATACTGAAGGATACATCCTTCCTGACCGGTGGCACCTGAAGGGAGGCTCGTCGCGCGAGTCGGCGGGCGCTCGTCGCGCGATTCCGCGGGCGCTCGGCGCCGGCGTGAGCAAGGGCTCGCTCACAAATCTGCATATACTCGCCCTTGCCAAATGCGCTTGCCCTGCCAAATGTCGCGGCATAAGATGGGGAGCCGTCGCGACGGCATCGTCCTCCCGCAGCTCAGTGCGTTTTCCGCGTCCCTAGTTCAGATCCTCGGATCTCCCCCTAGAAGGAGACTGCTTCATGAGAAGAAGCCCCTGGCTCGGCTTGTGCTTTGCCATCGCGCTCGGCACCATCGGGTGTCAAGATCAGAGCTCCTCACCGACCGCCCCGCCCGTAGGCAGCACCCCGCAATCCAGCCTGAAGTCCAGCAGCCTCTACGGCCTGGAGCGCGGCCGGATCAAGCTGTCCGCGGAGTCGCGGATGAGCGACCAGTACCTGGCCGACGTAGTCCGCGGCGCGATCAACCCCGGCGACTACGTGTGTTCCACCGCGACGCAGGTCAGGAGCTGGCTCACCGCCGAGGTCAACAAGGTCGACCCGGACATCTTCGGCCTGCTCTACGACGACCTGCTCGCCGACCTGGTCGTGACCTACGAGGCACTCCTGTTCCAGACCGAAGACACGCCCCAGTACTTCGGCTACAACGGGGAATACACCAAGGTCATGCTCAAGACGGAGAGGGACGTCAAGGGCTTCTGGGACATCCGCTCGGACGACATCCAGCTGCTCGGCATGCACGGCACCATGCTGCTGGATGAGGCCCGGGTCGCCGCGACCTACAGCTCGTTCGTCTTCGGTGTCCCTCCCGACGACGCCGCGCTCTTCGCCTCGTTGATCCACGACGCGATCCTCGCGGACCCGGCATTGAACGGCGGCAATCACCCGATCTTCACGTTCAACGCCTTCGCGTTCTCCAGCGATGTGCTGCCGATCGAGGACAAGATCGTGATGGGCGACGGGATTCTGGCCGGCTTCGCGGCGCTCGGCTTCGGTGACGTGGCGCCCCAGGCGGTCTACGCCCATGAGTTCGCGCACCACATCCAGTACGAGAACGAATACTTCGACGATGACGTCCCGGGCGCAACGACCGATGCGGAGTTTACCCGGTACACCGAGCTGATGGCCGACGCGATGGCCGCCTACTACCTCACGCACAAGCGCGGGGGGACGATGAACCAGAAGCGCGTCGAGCAGTTCCTCCAGGTCTACTTCCAGATCGGGGATTGCTCGTTCACCAATCCGGGCCATCACGGCACGCCCAATCAGCGTCTGGCGGCCGCGCGGTTTGGATTCGAGGTGGCGGATCAGGCCCAGAAGCAGGGGCACATCCTCACCTCGGAGCAGTTCCACGCTCTGTTCGTGACGGAGTACCCGGCGATCGTCGCGCCCGACGCGCGGTGATCTGAAGCACGACCGGGCGCGGTTCCAGAGTGGACCGCGCCCGCCCGCCGCCGCTCGCTTCAGCTGATCTCTTCGGCGACCAGGGACGGGCGAGCGATCTGGAAGCGGAACCGTTGCTCGACCAGCTGCCGGACCGCTTTTCCTCCCCGCCGCGCCGGCCGGAAGCGCATGCCGCCCAGGGCGGTGCGCACCGACTCGGTGAAGCGCGGATCGTCGCTCAGCTTCACCTGGATCGTCGACGTGTCCACCAGACCCGCCGTGTCCACGACATACGTGGCGCGAACCTGCCCTTCCGTCCCCACCGCGAGGAGATCGCGAGGGTACACCGGCGCGGCGCTGCCGGCGTAGCGTTCCACCGTCTCGTCCACCTCGAGCACGCTGAAGACGGTGTCCGGCACATAGGGAGAGCTCGGGCCGAACGGGAGCCGGCTCCGGGCGCCGCTCCCCTTCCCCGACCTCCGGGCGCCGAACGTCTGCTTTCGGATGGCGTCGCCCACGCTCGGCTGCATGAGGCTCTTCCCATCCTTCGGGTCTCCGCCCAGCCTGCCCCACTGGATGATGTCGGTCTGGCGCGCTCGAACGTCCACCCGGTCGGGCGGGAGGAGGAAGAACACCCTGGCCTCGCGCTCGTCGGCCGGGATCCGTGGCCCACCCTCCGAGACGGCCAGGGCGAGGCACACGAGTCCCGCATGTGCCAGGACGCTCGCGCAGGCACATTCGGTGGATCGGAGCAAGCTCCGGTCGGATTCCAGGAGAGTGGAGTGCATGCCAGGGCCGCCAGACGGATCGAGCCGCCGAACGCCGATGCCATAAAATATTGACGAAGGTCGCACCATGAAGCGCACGCGTCCCGGTCAGGCCCAGTCGAACTCCTCACCCAGCCACTGGTACAGCTCCCGGTTGCAGGACTCGAACCGCCTGACCAGCGCCGCCCTCAGCTCCGGCGCGATCCCTCCCCGATAGCCCCCTCGAAGGAACGGCTCGTACCGCTCCAGCCGGTGCGGGCGGAGTCCGAGGAACCGGTGCACTGCCGCGGTGACCGCGGCCGGCTCCCGGAACAGCCGCTCGCTCTGAAGGACCAGCATCTGCGACCTGGGGAATTCCTCGGCCCAGCGGCGGAGCTGCTCGACGTAGCGTCCCCGATGCAGGTACGAGTAGTGACGGTGATGGTAGCTGTAGTAGCCCGGCTCGACGCGCAGCCGCTCCTCCTCTCCCGCCAGCCGCTCCGGCTCCTTCGCGATGGCCTCGGCGAAGGCGAGCGACTCCCGCCCGTCGCGCACGGCGTGCTGGTAGTGCGAGAAGGCGCGGTCCACCGGATTGCGGAGCAGCGCGATGAGCTTGACGTCCGGCAACAGCTCCACGGCTCGCCCGGGGGCGAGCGGGTGCACGAGATAGTACGGCGAGGCGTCGAGCGTCAGCGCGCCGCGGCGCAGCCGATGGGCGAACGGGAAGCGGCCGCGATACCACCGGGGGCCACGGGCATAGTGCACGTCGAAGTAGTGAATCTCCTTGCCCAGCGGAGCCAGGACATCCGGGTGCTGCACCAGATAGTTGAAGAGCGAAGTCGTGCCGCTCCGCTGCGCCCCGATGATGAGCGCCGAGGGCAGTCCCCTCAGCGGCGCGGTCCAAAGCCGATAGCCGGCCCGGGCCCGGCGCAGCGGCCGCTTCACCTGCTCCACGAGGCTGGTGATCTTCGTCATCTGCCCTCATGTCGCTCGGGAGAGCCGGCGGGAGGCGCCGGGATCAGGACAATCTACCGCCCGGCTCGCGGTCCCGCCGTCCGTCACGCATCTTTGGTGCACTCCTCACGACCTCGGACTCCGTGGCGCATATGGGCAGGGTGGTGATCACCGTCATCGGCGGGGGCGCGTTTGCCCCGCGGCTCTGCGAGGCACTCGCCCGCAGCGTGGACCTGCCCGAGGTCGAGCTCCGGCTCTGGGCTCGCCGCACGGATCGCGTGCGGATCCTGGCGGAGCACGGCGCCCGGCGCCTCGCCGCTCTGCGGCCGGGCTGGACGCTCCAGGGTGCCGACTCGCTCGACGCGGCGCTGGCAGACTCGACGATCGTGGTGCTGCTGGTCCGCGTGGGCGGGCTCGAGGCCCGGGCCTGGGACGAGACGTTCCCCCGCCGCTTCGGCCTGGCCGGTGACGAAGGGCTGGGAGCGGGCGGCATCGCCAACGCCTGGCGCACGCTGCCGGAGCTCCGGCGGATCGGCCAGGCCATACGATGCGCCGCCCCCGCGGCACGGGTGATCAACCTGATGGCGCCTCTGGGCGTCACCACCCGGCTGCTGCTCGAGCAGGGACTGGACGCCGTCGGCCTTTGCGACCTGCCGCTCCTGACGATCGAGAGCTGGCTCGCCGCGACCGGCCATGCCCGGAGCGATGCGAGCTGGCGCTACGGCGGGCTCAATCACCTCGGCTGGTTCTGGAACGTACGCGCCGCTGGCGAGGACGTGCTGCGCCGGCTGGCCGCGTCATCGCCCGGCTCTCCTGGAGCCCAGCCGCTGGACCCGCCGACGCTCGAGCGCTTCCACGCCGCTCCGTTGCGGTATTTCTACCAGGTCTTCGACACGGACGCCGGACGGAGACTCGGCCTCGAGCGTCCGCCGGATCGCGCTCAGCGCCTCGGCGAGCTGACCGAAACCCTGCTGCGACGCTTCTCGGAGTCGCCGGGTGCCCGTGTCACCGAGGAGGAAGCGCGGCCGACTCCCTGGCTGGATCGCGTCGTGGCGCCGGTGGTCTCCTCGCTCCTCGGCGGACCCCCGCACGAGGGGTTCGTCAACCTGCGCAACGGCACCCTCCTGCCGGAGCTGCCCTCGGCGCTGGTGGTGGAGGTGGCGGCGACTTTCTCGCCCGGCGGTGCCCGGCCGGTTGCGCCCGGCCCCCTGCCGGACCCGGTCGCCGGGTTCCTGCGGGCGATGGCGCGGGCGGAGACCCTGACGTTCCAGGCCGCCGACCAACGGGATCGCGGCGCGCTGGCCGATGCGATCCGCGCGTTGCCGCTCGGGATCCCGGAAACCCACGTTCATGAGCTGGTCGCGCTGGCGCAACGCACGGAGGCAGCATGAGGCTGGGGCTGTGTGCGCAGGTCCTCTATCATCAGCCGTTCGACCAGGCGCTGGCGACCGCGGCCGCCCTGGGCTTCGAAGCCATCGAGCTGCCGGTCGACTCGAGAAATCCCTTCGTCGATCTCGAGAAGGCGCTCGCCGGGGACTGGCGCCGCATCGCGAAGGCGGTGCGTGACGCCGGTCTCACGATCTCCGCCCTCTCCAATCATCAGGAAGGCCAGCTCCTGCTGGGGCCTCACGGCGTCGATACCGACGCCATTCATCCTGGTGACGCGGACGAGAAGATTTGCTACGCCACGCACCGCCTGGAGCAGACCGCCGCGCTCGCAGAGCGACTCGAGGTCGGTGTGATCTGCGGGTTCACCGGCTGCGAGGATTCCTCGCGCTGGTTTCCCTGGCCGCTGGAGGATGGCTACGAGCGCATGGGAGAGGCGTTCCGGGGCCGCCTGGTGCCGCTGCTCGACACCTTCGCGCGGCACGGGGTCCGATTCGGGTACGAGTGCCATCCAAGGCAGTTCGCCTATAACCTGGAGACCGCCCGACTGGCGCTGGAGCTGGTGGAGGGCCACCCGTCACTGGGATTCAACTTCGATCCCGGAAATCTGATGCTGGCCGGGATGAGCCCGATCGCGTTCGTCGCCGAGCTGGGCGACCGGATCCTGCACGTCCACGCCAAGGACGCGGAGCTCGTCGCGCATCAGGCGGATCGCTCGGGCTTGCTGGCTCACGGCCGGTGGGACCGGCGCGACCGGGGGTTCCGCTTCCGGATTCCCGGCTGGGGCGACCTCGACTGGAAGCAGCTGATCTCCGAGCTTCGCCTGGCGGGCTACGATGGGGTGCTCGCGGTGGAGCACGAGGATCCGGTCATCGGACGGGTGGAGGGCCTTCGGAAGGCGTACGAGCACCTCTCGCCGCTGCTGCTCCGGGAGCCTCCGGCGGCGCCGTGGTGGTAGCCTCGATCGCCAGCAGCGCCGCTCCGACCGCACCTGCCTCGTAACCCGCACGCGCCGCCTCGATGCGGCACGCCCCCGCCTCGGGGAACGCCTCCGCCCGCGCGGTCGAAGCCACGGCGTCGAGCCAGCGGGAGCCCAGCCGAGACACGCCGCCACCCAGCACGACGAGCGCGGGGTTCAACAGGTTGAGCGCGTTGGCCAGCCCGATCCCCAGCGCCGTCGCGGCCTGGTGCAGGACCTCGTCCTCGGAGCCATCGAGGCGCTCCATCGCCGCTCCCGACGCCGCCGTGTTGAGGCAACCGCGCCGGCCGCACCAGCAGAGCGGCCCGTGCCGGTCGATCGTCATGTTGCCGATCTCGCCCGCCACGCCGGTGTGGCCGCGCCAGAGGCGGTCGTCGAGGACGAGCGCACCCCCGATGCCGGTTCCGACCGAGACGAACAGCATGCTCCCGGGCGGCGCGTCCTGCCGGCATGCGAGCTCCGCCACGGCCGCGGCGTTCACGTCGTTGTCCACCACGCATCGCACACCCAGCTCATGGGCGAGCTGATCCGCCAGCGGCACGTCTCGCCAGCCGTCGAGCATGATGCTCGAGCGCGCGACCCCGCGGGGGAAATCCACCAGGCCCGGGAAGCCCAGCCCGGCCACGTCGAACGGCCCGGCGATCGCCCGCATCTCCTCCGCGATCCCGGCGACCAGCCGGAGCGCCTCCGCCGGGCCGGTGGCCCGCCCGGTGGGCCGGACCGCGCGCCCGAGGATCGCCCCGTGATCGCCGATGACGCACGCTAGGAGCTTGCTGCCGCCGAGATCGAGTCCGAGTGCCCGCATACGTTCTCCCCCACGCTCTTGCCCAGGACCGGATGGGCGGCGATGTCCTCCAATGCCCGAGCGATCTCGGCATCGGAGACCTCGGCGACGATCTCCACCGCCCCGATCTCGCGGGGCAGCACGAAGTTCAGGTTGCGCCCCCTGACGAGCCTGATCTCCTCGAGCCGGCCGCAGGCGCCCATCAGGTCCGAGCGCGGAACCCGCGGCGGAAGTCCGTAGGCGTCCAGGGCGCCGAAGATCCGATCGACCGTGTTGCGAGAGCAGAGCCCCCGGCGCCGGGCTACCGCGGCCGCCACGGCGAGGCCGAAACCCACCGCCTCGCCGTGGAGCAGCCGGTCGTAGCCGGTCTGCACCTCGAGCGCGTGGCCGAAGGTGTGCCCGAGATTGAGCACCCGGCGCAGGTTGCGCTCGTACGGGTCGGGCGCGAGCATCGCGATCTTCAGCTCGCTCGCACGCCCGACCACCTCGGTCAGCACGCCCGCGTCCTTCTCGCCGACGATGGCCGCGCTCCGGGTCTCCAGCAGCTCGAACAGCTCCGGATCTCCGATGATCGCGACCTTGAGCGCCTCGGCCACGCCGGCCGAGAGCTCCCGGACCGGGAGCGTCGCCAGAGCGGCCGGGTCGCAGAAGACCGCCCTCGGGTGGGCGAACGCGCCGACGAAGTTCTTGGCCCACGGCATGTTCACCGCCACCTTCCCGCCGATAGCGGCGTCGAGCTGGGCCAGGAGCGTAGTGGGGACGTTGACGTACGCGACGCCCCGCATGTACGTCGCGGCCAGGAAGCCGCCGACGTCGCTCAGGATCCCGCCGCCCAGATTGACGAGCAGGGCCCGGCGGTCGAAGTGCAGCCGGTGGAGCTGCTCGATCAGCTCGAGATATTTCTCCGGCGACTTGGCGCGCTCGCCCTCCGGAAGGAGAGCCACGTCGGCCTCCACGCCCAGGGCGCGCAAAGCGTCCACCAGGCGGGAGCCGTAGAGACCGAGCACTGTCGGGTCGGTGAGCACGACGATGCGAGCCGACGGGTAGAGTCCTTGCAGGCGCGCGGGCAGTCGCTCGAGCAGGCCGGCCTCGATCTCCACCTCGTAGCGGTGGGCGCTGTCCGCTTCCACCGTGGCCCACACCCGGGAGCGCCGCGGGGAGCCGTTGGTCCGCTGCGCCGCTTCGGCGACGGTAACGCCATAATATCGCAGCAGGTCGGCGAGGCTCCGATCGAGCGGATGGGCCGGGGCGAACCCGAGCCCCCGCAGCCGCGTGATGTCCGCGACGTAGCGCGGAATGTCCGCGGGGCGCGCGGCCTTCATCTCGATCTCCACCCGCTCCCGGAGCCCGGCCTGCCGGAAGATCGAATCGAACACCTGCTCCACCGGCGATTCGATCCCGCTCGCCAGGTTGTAGACCTGTCCCGGCACGCCCTTCGCCGCCACCAGCTCCAGCGCACTCGCGGCGTCCCTGACATCGAGAAAATCCCGTGTGGTGGTGAGCGGCTCGACCTCCACCAGCGGAGGCAGCAGCCCGGCGGCGATCGCGGCCGCCTGACTGGAGAGCCGGCCGCACACGTGACGCTCCTCCTGGCCGGGTCCGACCAGGTTGAAGATCCTGGCCCAGAGAGCGGGCAGGTCGTAGCGCCGGACCAGGATGCGCGATGCATTCTCGGCCGCCAGCTTGCTCACCCCGTACAGGTCGATGGGTGCGCAGGGAGTGCCCTCGTGGATCGGCAGGCGATCCGTCTCGACCGCGCCATAGAGGAACCCGGTGGAGCCCAGGATCAGGGTCGGCGGCTCGATGCCGGCCTCGCGGATCGCCTCGACGAGAGAGATGATCCCTTCGACGTTGGTGCGGAACAGGTGGTCCGGCGGAGCGTCGCGCAGCCCGGATGCGAGGTGGAATATCCGGTGCGGCCTGAAGTCCGTCAGCAGGCCGGTCAGCTCCGGCTGTCGCGTCAGGTCCAGCGAGACGTAGTGGTAGTGCGGTGACTGGAATGCGTCGCGCAGCTCATCGGGCAGCGGCGCCTTGAGCCGGGACGCACCCCACTGCAGGGAGTGGGTGAACGAGTCCTCCAGCCGCGGCGAGCGGCCGAGTCCCAGCACCTCGCTCGAGGGATCGGCCCGGAGCAGGTGCGCGACCAGGTACCGTCCGAGGAAGCCTTGCGCCCCGGTCACCAGGATTCGTGCGCTCATGCGTGGGTCCTCATCCATGAGAGAGTCCGGCACACTCCGTCTTCCAGCAGGACCGCTGGAGTCCATCCCAGCACGGTTTCCGCGCGGCTGCGGTCGGCCACCAGGCGGGTGATGTCGGTCCCGGCAGGCCGGCCGCGGGACGGTTCCGCCCGGATCGGCACCTCTCGGCCGACCAGGCGCAGCGCCAGCGCGGCCAGGTCGCCGACCGAGGTGCCGGTACCGGAGCCGAGGTTGAACGTGGTCTCCGTGAGGCCGCGCGCGCACGCGGCAGCGAGCACGCCCTCGACCACGTCGCTCACGAAGCAGTAGTCCCTCACCGGGTCCAGGTCGGCGAGCACGACTTCGTCCGCCTCCATCGCCTGCCTCAGGATGGTCGCCAT
>CAMPKP010000050.1 GCA_946887295.1 uncultured Gemmatimonadota bacterium
CCCGCCCTCCAGGCGCTGGAGCGGATGCCAGGCGAAGGTCACGAGGGTGAGTGCCGAGAGCGCCAGGAATCCCAGCAATACCGCGCCGGCGACGCCGACTTTTCCGGAGATCGTCTCCGCCAGAAACCCCGGGATGAGGCCGACCGTCCGGGCCGCGAGCCCCCGCTGCCCCACGTCGATGTCCAGCTCGGCGGGGGTCACGCGGGTCAGCACGCCGACGACGTAGGGCACCAGGATGCTGAGGCCCACGATCAGCGTGGCCGAGCGCTTCATGTCCAGCCCGCCGAGCCGGTCGAACCCGGAGAGCGCCAGGCCGATGCCGAGCAGGGGAATACCGAGGGCGCCGGCTCCGAGGAGCTGCCAGAGGGCATGGCCGATGTATCGGCCCACCGGACCGGTGATCGGAACCGGCAGGAGGGTGAGCCCGACGAACAGGCCCACCACGAGCGCCGTCAGCGCCGCGAGCCGGCGCCGGCGTCCCTGCTCGTCGGAGGCGGTCTTGGCCGCGGCGCTCATACCGGAACCGCCGCCGGCATCACCCGGCGCTCCTGGAAGGTGGGGAGCACCGGGAATGCGTCCTGCCGGGCGCAGACCGCGACGTCCTCGGCAAAGCCGAGCCGGACCAGCGCGCGCCCGGCGCGGCTCCGGCGGAGCGGCCGCTCCCAGTCGTCCCCATAGCGGCGGACCAGATCGAGGCTCGCGAGTGCGGCATCGTTGAGCCCGCGCCGGACCTTGACCCCGCCGAGCGCGGCGGCCACCAGGCGCCCGGCGGCATAGCCGTCGTCGAGGGAGAACGCGCCGCCCCGGCCGGCGCAGAGGACCAGCACGTCCCCCCCCTCCTCCAGGGACTCGCGGGCCTTCGCCGCGGCGAGCGTCAGGTTGCCCGCGCAGGCCGGATAGACCGCTCCGGCGCCCTGGCAGGCGAGCAGCGCCCTGGTGCCGTTGGTCGTGGTCAGGACGAGGGTCTTCCCGCGGACCGCGGCCCCGGTCATCTCGAGAGGGCTGTTGCCCAGCTCGAATCCCTCGATGCGGAGGCAGTTCCTCTCACCGGCCAGGACCACGTCGTCGCTTCCGAGGGTCTGCGCGAGCCGCAGGGCCTCCTCGGCCGAGGAGACCGGGACGATCGCCCTGGCTCCGTTGCTCATCGCCGCGCACATCGAGGTGGTGGCCCTCAGGATGTCGATCACGAAGACCGTCCGGCCCTGGACCGCGGTGAGCGTCAGGCCGGCGGGGGTGAAGAGGACGTCGAGCTTCATACGTCGGGGCGAAGGAGGTGCGCCTCCCGCTCGAGGAAACGGGTATCCACCTTTCCGGCGGCGAAGTCCGGGTGGCGGATCACCCGGGCCAGGAAGGGGATGGTGGTGGTGACGCCCTCCAGGATGAAGCTGTCGAGCGCCTGTCCCATGCGGGTGAGCGCCTCGGCGCGGTCGTTGCCGTGGACGATCACCTTGGCGAGCAGCGAGTCGTAGTAGGGCGGCACGGTGTAGCCGGCGTAGACGTGCGTGTCCACCCTGACGCCGGGACCTCCCGGAGGATGGTACGCCGTGATGTGTCCCGGCGAAGGCTGGAACCCGCGGTAGGGATCCTCGGCGTTGATCCGGCATTCGATCGCGTGGCCCCGGAGCCGCCGGCCGTCGCCCTGGAAGCTGACCGGCTCGCCGGCGGCCACCCGGATCTGCTCCTTCACCAGGTCGAAGCTGGTGACCATCTCGGTCACCGGGTGCTCCACCTGGATCCGGGTGTTCATCTCCATGAAGTAGAAGCTGCCGTCGGTGTCGAGCAGGAACTCCAGCGTGCCCGCGCCGATGTAGCCGATGTTGGAGGCCAGCGCGACGGCCGCGCGGCCCATCCGGTCGCGCAGGTCGTCGTCGAGGGCGGGGCTGGGGCTCTCCTCGATGAGCTTCTGGTGACGGCGCTGGACCGAGCAGTCGCGCTCGCCGAGGTGGACCACCCGCCCGAAGCAGTCGCCCATCACCTGGATCTCGACGTGCCGCGGCTGCTCCAGATACTTCTCGACGTAGACCGACCCGTTTCCGAAGGCGGCCAGCGCCTCGTTCTGCGCCAGGCCGAACGACTGCGAGAACTGCTCGGCGTCCAGCGCGATCCGCATGCCTTTCCCGCCGCCGCCCGCGGTCGCCTTGATGATCACCGGAAACCCGATGCTCTCGGCGAACGCCAGCGCCTCGTCCGGGTCCTCGATCGTGTCGGGCGAGCCGGGCACCGTCGGGACCCCCGCCTCCTGCGCCAGGCGGCGCGCGGTGGCCTTGTCGCCCATCTGCCGGATCTGCTCGCCACTAGGTCCGATGAAGGTGATGTTGGACGCCCGGCAGGTGTCGGCGAACTCGGCGTTCTCCGCCAGGAACCCGTAGCCCGGGTGGATCGCGTCGGCGCCGGTGATCTCGGCGGCGGCGATGATGTTGGGGATCCGAAGGTAGGACTGCCGGCTGGGCGGAGGCCCGATGCAGACGTCGTCGTCGGCGAATCGGACGTGCAGCGACTCCCGGTCGGCCTCGCTGTAGACGGCCACGGTCTGGAGACCCAGCTCGCGGCACGCGCGGATGACCCGGAGCGCGATCTCGCCGCGGTTGGCGATCAGGATCTTCTTAAACAAGGCGCCGGACCTTCCCGCGCCTCAAGGCGTCAGGTCCAGCGACCGCACGCCTCCAGCGTCTCCGTTGATCTCGGAGAACTTCCGGTCCGACGCCGAGTCCACGCCCGAGACCCGGAGGGCGAACTCGCTCGGATTCGAGGAGTAGAAGATCGCGCTCTCGTACGAGATCATCCCCTCCTTGAACCACTTCATCAGCGACTGGTCGAAGGACTGCATGCCGTAGGAGACCGTGCCCTCGGCGATCAGGTCGGGGATGTTGAGCGCCTTCTCGATCTCCCGCATGTTGTCGGCGACCGCGGCGGTGTTGATGAGGACCTCGCACCCCGGCACCCGTCCCCGGCCGTCGGCCCGGGGCACCAGGCGCAGGGAGATCACCGCCTGCAGCGCGGTGGCGAGCAGCATCCGGATCTCCTGGTGCTGGTGCGGCGGGTAGAAGGAGATGATCCGGTTGAGCGTCTGGGTGGCGTCGGTGGTGTGGAGCGTGGAGAAGACCAGGTGTCCCGTATCCGCCGCCTTGAGCGAGGTGTCCAGCGTCTCCATGTCGCGGATCTCGCCGATGAGGATCACGTCGGGATCCTGCCGCAGCACGTGGCGGAGCGCGGAGCCGAACGAGAGCGTGTCGCTGCCCACCTCACGCTGTGAGATGTTCGACATCACGTCGCGGTGGAGGAACTCGATCGGGTCCTCGATGGTGATGACGTTGACCCGCCGGTGCTGGTTCAGGTGGTTGATCATCGCCGCGAGCGCCGTGGACTTGCCCGATCCCGTGATTCCGGTGACCAGCACCAGGCCGCGGGGCTTGAGCGCGATCTCCTCCAGCACCGGCGGCAGGTAGAGCTCGCGGATGGTCTTCACCTCGTAGGGGATCGCCCGGAAGGCGAACGCCAGCGTCCCCCGCTGCTGGTAGATGTTGGTCCGGAAGCGGCCCACCCCCGGCACGCCGATCGCGAAGTCGGCCTCCTTCTTCTCGGCGAACTCCTTCACCTGCCGGGGCGTCATCACCTGCTCGGCCAGCGCCTTGAGATCCTCGGGCTTGAGCGGCGGGACGTCGAGGCTCAGCAGCTCACCGTTCACCCGGACGGTCGGCGGCCGCCCGACCTTCAGGAGCAGGTCGGACGCGTTGCGCTGGACCATCTGGCCGATGGTGTTCCTGAAGTTGAAGGTGGACGCGCCCGCGGCGCCGGATGCGGTGGAGGACTCAGCCATTGGGGTCGACCCGGAAGAGGACCTGGCCGAACTCGACCGGCTGCGCGTCTTCCACGCACACCTCGCGGATCACGCCGGTGATCTCGGCCTCGATCTCGTTCATGATCTTCATCGCCTCGATGATGCACACGGTCTGCCCGGCCGTCACCCGACTGCCGATCTTCACGTACGGCTCCGCGCCCGGCTCGGGCGCCTTGTACCAGGTCCCCACCATCGGCGACTTGATCTCCTTGAGCGCCGGGACGACGGCGCGTGGAGCCGCTTCCGCTTCCACTCCGCCCGCGGCAGCCGGCGCCGGCGCCGCCAGCGCCACCGCCGGTGCAAAGGAAGGCGCGGCCGAGGTGCGGGTGATGACGATCCCGGTGCCGAACCACCCCTTGATCTCGATCGACCCGATCTCGGGGGCCTCCCGCAGCAGCTGCGCCAGTCCCTCGACGTCCTTGAGCTCGATGGAGCGGATGCCGGGTACGTTTTGGAGCAGCTCGGCGAGCTGCTTCATCTCCTGGGGCGTCATACCACCGTCGGCCTTGCGGCGCCGCGGCGAGCGGTCCGGATCACGTGAGCCTCCTCGATTGGCCGGCTTCATGGCGCCCGTTCCGGCGTCGCCCGCAGCGGAAGACGCCGGGCCGGACGGGGCCCGCAGGGCCCGAGAATGGTGGTTGACGATGGCATCGTGAGAATCGAGGATCTGGTCGGGGCTACACCAGCTCCACGAGCTCGGTTCGCCCATCCGAGAGCAGCTCCGCTCCGTCCGCACCCAGCCACAGGTCATCCTCCAGCCGGACGCCGCCCCAGCCCGGAAAATAGACGCCCGGCTCCACCGTGACCACGGCGCCCTCGGGGAGCGGCTGATCGGAGGTGGGCGCGAGGCGGGGAGCCTCGTGCACCTCGAGGCCGAGCCCGTGCCCGAGCGAGTGCCCGAAAGCTTCGCCGAACCCTCGCGCGGCGATCACGTCCCGGGCGAGGGCGTCGCCCTCCCTTCCGGTCAGCCCCGGGCGGAGGTGATCCCTGGCTCTGGCCTGCGCACAGCGCACCAGATCGTACATCGCCACCTGCCGCTGATCGGCGCGGGCCCCCACGACGAAGGTGCGGGTGAGATCGGCGCAGTACCCGTCCACCTGCGCCCCGAAGTCGAGGAGCAGCCACTCCCCCCGCTCCACCGTGCGGGCACTGGTGCGCGCGTGGGGGAGGGCCGACCGAGGGCCGGACGCCACGATCGTGGGGAACGGGTGCCACTCGCTGCCCCGCCGCCGCAGGGCGCCCTCGAGCGCCGCCGCGATCTCCAGCTCGCTCCGCCCCACCCGGATCGCCGGGACCGCCTCGGCGAGGGCGTCCTGAGCGAGCTCGGCGGCCGTGCGGATCGCGGCCACTTCTTCGGGCGACTTGACGGCCCGGAGCCGCTCGACCAGATCCGAGGTCGGCACCACGCGGCTGCGGGTCAGCCCGGCCACTCGTTCGGCATCCTTCACGGTCAGGGCGCGTGCCTCGATGCCGATGGAGCCCTGGGGCAGACTAGCCAGCACCCGACCCAACCGGTCCCACACGCTCCTCTGGTCCACCTCCACCGTCGCCGCCTCACCCGCCTCGGCGGGCGCCTGGGCGGCGTAGCGGAAGTCGGTCACCAGCACGGTCGAGTCCGCGTGAACCAGGAGCAACGCGGCCGATCCACTGAATCCCGTCAGGTAGCGGACGTTCGGCAGGTGGGTGATCAGCAGCCCGTCCAGGCCCTCTGCGGCGAGCGCCGCGCGGAGAGCACTCTGCCGCTCGGCACGGCGGTCACCCGGCACGGAGGCGGCCCACCAGCGCCTCGAGCGCCAGCAGATAACTCTGGGCCCCGAACCCCGCGACCAGTCCGATGGCGAGGTCGGCGATCACCGAGTGCCGCCGCTCCGGCTCGCGGGCGAAAATGTTGGAGAGGTGCAGCTCGACGAACGGAACCCGGACGGCGAGCATCGCGTCACGCAGCGCGAGGCTGGAGTGGGTGAGCGCGGCCGCGTTGACCAGAGCGCCGTCCACCCGGCCGCGGAGACCCTGCACCGCGTCCACCAGCCGGCCCTCGTGGTTGGTCTGGAGCCACTCGATCTCCGCGCCGTGCGACCTGGCGGCGTCGCGCACCATCGTCTCGATCTCGCCCAGCGTGGTGCGCCCGTAGACTTCAGGCTCCCTCTGCCCCAGGAGGTTGAGGTTGGGGCCGTTCAGTACCGCGATCAGCATTCAGCGCTTCAGGTTCTGCAGCCAGGCGTGAAACTGGTCGAGGTCGTCGGTCTTGGGATCCGGCGTGCGCGGGGTTCGAGAGGCGGGTGAGCCGCTCGGGGAGCTGAAGAAGTCGTCGAAGGACACCGAGCCCCCGCCCTGGTTCGCGGCGGGCACCGCGGGCGGCGTCTCGGATCCCTCCTCACCGAAGACCGAGCTGAGCGAGAGCGCCTCCGCAGCCGGCCGGGTCGGGGCGCCGGCATTGCCCGAGGCGGGCGCCGGCCGCACGGGTGCGGCCGAGGCCTGTGCCGGCGGCCGGGCGGAGAGGATGCCCTTGAACAGGTGCGCGACGGAAAGCCCTCCGGTCTCTCCCACTGCATACGAGCGCTTCGGGGGAGCCGCAGGCGGACGGGTCTCTTCTGCTCTCCGGACGTAGGGTGGCTCGCTCGACTCGGGAGCCGCGGCGCCAGGCTCCGGCGCGGCCGGGGGCGGCTGGTACACGAACGGCTGGGCCGCGGGCTGCTCGGGGGCGCGAGCTTCGGGTAGGGCTTCCTCGACGACCAGCTCGTCCACGATCAGCTCTTCGCCGATCAGCTCTTCGGCGATCAGCTCCTCGGCGGCCGGCTCTTCGGCGGCCGGCTCTTCGGGCGGCGGCACCCGGGGCTCCGCGGGCTCGGCCCGCTCCGCCTGCGGGGGCTCCCATGCGCCGCTCCGCCCGACCGGAGCATCCTCCTCGAAAGGCGCCCGCGCTCCCCGAGCACCCGAGGCGAAGAGCTCCTGCGAGGCGTCGGGCATCTGAAACTCGCTGCCTCCCGCGCTCTCGAGGACGATGTCCTCGCTGGTCTCGACCCGGAATTCGTCGTGCTCGACGAAGGAGTCCACCTCGCGCCCGACCAGGCCCTCCAGCGGCTCCACCGGCTCGTCCAGCAGCGGGACGTCCGCCTCGATGCCGCCGCGCGTCTCGAGCTCGATGCCCGCAGGCCCCGCCGGCTCCGGGGGGGCGGGCTCCTGGAACCGGATCTCGGCCGGCTCCACGAACGGCTCGTCAAGCAACGAAGGCTCGAGATCCGCAGGCTCGGCAACCGGCGAATCGACCGTCGCGGCGGACGGCGTCTGGTCCGTTGCGGCCTCGCTCCCGGATTCCGCCACGCTCGAAGGCTCGGCCGAGGAGGCGGCCCCGGCCTGGCGCCGGGCGATCTCGACCCGCTGCAGCTGCTCCCGTGCGTCGTCGTTGCTGCGATCCACCGTGAGCAGAGTGTTGAGCCAGCGCTCGGCGTCGTCGAACTTGAGCAGGCGCTCGCTGATCTCGGCCAGCGCCTTGAGGGCGATCACGTTCTCGCCGTCCAGCCCGAGCACGTGCAGGAAAGCCGCCTCGGCGGCCTGCACGTTGCCGAGGTCCATATGACAGCGGCCGAGCACTATGCTGGCGGGGATGTAGTCGGGATGGATCGACAGACCGGCGCCGAGCAGATCGAGAGCCCGCTGAACCTCCCCGTTCTTCCGGTGAATTTCGGCGAGCGGGGCGAAGGTGAGTCCCTGAGGGTTCTCGGCGTACCGGCGCTCGAGCTTCTCGATCTCGCTAAGTGCCATCCGGGTCCCGGTTTGTCGAGGTGTGAAGCGGGGGTCGGGAGACGACGCAATAAGCCGTTGTGGGGAGTCCCGTGAGAGTAGCGATCCGCCTCGCCGCTGTCAACTGTTTCGCCGCCGGGAGCCTTGAGCTTCTGCGTTGCCGGGCTTAAACTTACTGCTCTTTTCCACCCTCAGGCTGGAGCTCCGAGCACCGTCCTATGATGCAAGCATTCCGCAACAGCGCGAAGGTGGCCGGCGCCATCTTCGCCATCCTCATGTTGGTCTTCGTTCTCACCAGCGTGGACTGGTCCGGCCTCGGCATGTCGAGCAACGTCGGGAAGATCAACGGTCAGAGCATCGATGCCCGGACCTACCAGAGCTTCGTCCAGCAGTCGATCGACAGCCGCCAGCGCGACCTGCCCGCCTCGCTGACCCTGGAGGAGCGGAACCAGATCGAGGACCAGGTCTGGGAGCAGCTCATCACGAGCCGCGTGCTGGAGTCGGAGTACGAGCGGCGCAACATCACCGTCACCGCCGATGAGATCGTCCAGGCGATGCGGAACTCCCCTCCGGCGGAGTTCCGGAACATCCCCGAGTTCCAGACCGACAGCCAGTTCGACATCGCCAAATACCAGCGATGGCTCACCTCCAGCGTGGGGGCGCAGTACCTTCCCGCCCTCGAGTCCCAGTACCGCGATCAGATCCGGCGCTCGAAGCTGCTCCGGGTGGTCGCGGCGGACATCTATCTCTCCGACGCCGCGCTCTGGGAGCAGTACCGGGACGAGAACGAGAAGGTGAAGATCGCGCTCACGGCGATCATCCCCCGGAACATCGTCCCGGATTCGGCGGTCAAGATCACCGACGAGGAAGTCACCGCCCACTATCGGTCGCATCAGGACGAGTTCAAGCGCCCCCAGACGGCCTTCCTCAGCTTCGTGGCGCTCCCGCGGCTGACCGACGCGTCGGACACCGCGGCGGCACGGGCGCGCGCCGATTCGGCCCGGGCCGCGATTCTGGGCGGCGAGCCCTTCGCCGAAGTGGCGCGGCGCGAGTCCGACGACAGCGTGTCCGCCGCGAACGGCGGAAGCCTGGGCGAATGGACGAAGGGATCCATGGACCCCGCATTCGACTCGGCCGCCTTCGCCATGCCGCTCAACAAGGTGTCGGAGCCGGTTCTGTCGCAATTCGGGTTCCACATCATCGAGGTCACCAGCCGCAAGGGCGACAAGGCCAAGGGCCGGCACATCCTGATCCCGATCGAGGTCGCCGGAGCCCACCGCGACCGGCTCGACGCGCAGGCCGACTCGCTGGAGCGCCTCGGCGCCGAGCGGGACGACCCGGCGGCGCTGGACACGGTCGCGCGGGCCCTCTCCCTGCCGGTCGGCAAGTCCGGTCCGGTCCAGCAGGGAACGCGGGTGCAGCTCGGGACCCTCGTCGTTCCCGACGCCGGCGCGTGGGCCTTCGAGGGCACCAAGCCGGGCGCCACCAGCCCGGTCATCGAGGCCTCGGTGGCCTACTACATCTTCCGGCTCGACAGCCTGCAGCCTGCCGGGGTTCCTCCCCTGGCGCAGATCAGGCCCGCGGTGGAGCACAGCCTCCGGCTCGAGAAGAAGCAGCAGCTGGCCAAGCCCATGGCCGAGGAGTACGTGAAGCGGGTGGAATCGGGCGAGTCGATGGAGGAGGCCGCGAAGGCGATGAAGCTGCCGCACCGGGAGTTCGGGCCATTCACCCGGGTCAATCCCCCGCTGACCGATCCCGGGGTGGTGGGCACGGCGTTCGGGCTGGAGGCGGGCCAGCGCAGCGGCCCGCTGGACACCCCGGAAGGCACGTACGTGATGAAGGTGCTGGAGCACGTCAAGGCGGACTCGGCGAAGTTCGCCAAGGAGCTGGACGAGTACCGGTCGAAGATGATCGACCTGGCCCGGCAGGATCGGATCCGGGGCTACATGGGGGCGCTGCGGGAATCCGCGAAGATCGTGGACAATCGCGCGAAGCTCCAGCAGCAGCAACAGCAGGCGGCGCAGACCCAGCAGCCGCCCGTCATCTGACCGGCGGAGTTACTGCGAAAGCCGCTTCGGCTCGCCGGACGCCTTCGTCGGAGCGGTCTCCTCCGGCGGGCGCGGCTGCAGGTTCCGCTGATCGTCGTTCCCCATGATCGCTTCCTGGGTATCCGTGAGACTGCGCTTGAACTCGCGGATGCCCTTGCCGATGGAGGCGCCGACCTCAGGCAGCCGCTTGGCGCCGAAGAGCAGCAGGACCACCAGCAGGATGACCATGATCTCGGTGAAGCCGAGGTTGCCCACCTGGACCCCCTAGAAAAGCGAGCGGGCGATAAGGTACGCCACGAGGACCGTGATCAGGCTCAGCAGTGACACGTGCAGCCCGATCGGTCCCAGGGTGAAGCTTATCACCAGAAGATCGGCGCTGACAGGCCCGAACTGGGCCGTCCACGTGCTGGTGAAGAAGGTCCGGGCCGCACTGTCGGGCAGGGTCTGGCGCAGGAGGGCGGTCAGCGCCCCGCCGGCGATGAAGCCGGCGATCAGCACACCCAGGTAGAAGCCGGGCCGGTGGGGTCCGCTCGCCATCAGCGCCTGCGGTCCACGACATAGGCGATGCTGGCGCGCAGCGCGTCCCTGGCGGGCGAGGGCGGCAGGCGGTCGAGCTCGCCGTCCGCCTGCTCCGCCAGCCTGAGCGCCCGCTCGCGCGCGTAGTCCAGGCCGCCGGCTTCCGCCACCGACTCGACCACCGCGTGAATCTGCTCGTCGGAGGGCTCGGGAGCCATGAGCAGGTCCGCCACCCTGCGGCGGTCCGTCTCGCCCATCCGGGGCAGCGCGGCGATCAGCGGAAGCGTCACCTTGTGCTCCCGCAGGTCCGAGCCGGTCGGCTTCCCGGTGACGCTCGCGTCGCCGACGTAGTCGAGCAGGTCGTCCACGATCTGGAACGCCATCCCCAGGGCCCCGCCGAATCGCCGGAGCGCCAGCCGCTCCTCGGCGGGCGCACGGAGCGCGCCGACCTCGCAGGCGCCCGACACCAGCGAGGCGGTCTTCGACTGGATCAGCAGATCGTAGTCCTCCTCCGAGTATTGCAGCGGGTCGTGCGCCAGCAGCTGGCGCATCTCGCCGACGGTCATCTCGTTGGTCACGCGGCTCAGCACGCGCAGCGGCTCGAGGTCGCCGAGACCCACCAGCTCGATCACGGCACGGGAGTAGAGATAGTCCCCCATGATGACCGAGATCTGGTGACTGAACAGGGCGTTGATGGTGGGCATTCCCCGGCGGAGCACCGAGTGGTCCACCGAGTCGTCGTGCACCAGCGTCGCCAGATGGATCAGCTCCACCACCGCGGCGAGCGTCGTGGCGCGCGGGTCCGGCTCCCCCGTCGCCTCGTCGGCCAGCAGCAGCAGCGTGGGCCGGAAGAGCTTCCCCTGCATCCGGAACAGGTGGGAGTTGACCTCGGTGATCAGCCCGAAATCGGCCTCTACGACGCGGCGCAGCTCCCGCTGCACCTGCTCCAGCCGGGGGCGCAGCGGCTCCTGGATCTCGGCCAGGGAGACCGGAGCGGTCTGGGGGGTCACTCGTGCCGGTCCGCGGCGAGGCGGTGCATGCGGTCGCTCAGGTCCATGAACCTGATGTCCACGGCGAGCGCTCGCTCGTAGCTGGTGATCGCATCCATCTCCTTGCCCTGCGCCTCCGCGGCGCGTCCCAGCCAGTACAGCAGGCCGATCTTGGCCTCGTCCCCACCGTCCACCGTATCCACCGCCCGCCGCAGCACGGTCTCCGAGATGCCGAACTGCCCCTTGTCGAAGAAGCAGATGCCGAGGGCCTCGGAGGTCCGCAGCCGCCCCTCGGGGGAGCGCAGCGCCTTCTGGAACTCCGCGATCGCTTCGTCCAGCAGGCCCATCTCCTTGAATGCGATGCCGAGGTCGTAGTGGGCCTCGTAGTCCTCGGAGTCGAGGTTCTCATCGATGCCCCGCTTGAACTGCTCCAGGATCTCCCGGAACTCGCGCTGCTCGTCCTTGTCCTTGGGGTCCGCCCGGTCCACCCGCATGCGGGTGTCCCGGACCGATCCTTCGTCGAGGATCATGGAGCCGAGATCCACGAACGAATCGGCCGGCTGGGCCGGACGTCGCGCGCCCGGCGGAGGCGGGGCCGGCGGAGGCGGGGCCGGACGCGCCTCGGCAGGCTCGGCGGCTCGGGTGTCGGCCGGCATCGCCGGCGGAGCACCGGCCGCCGGCGGCTCGACCGGCGCCGCCGCTCCCCGCAGCGCGTCGAGCGCGCCGAGCGCGTGGGCGTTGCCCGGGTCGTGCTCGTGCACCCGGCCGAAGACCGCGATCGCCTTCTCGGTGGCGCCCGCCCGGGCCAGCGCATCGCCCAGCGAGAGGTACGCGGCGAGGAGGGGCGTCCGGTCGCCCGAGCGGAACGCCAGCTCGACCCGCTTCTGGTGGTGCCGGATGGCATCGGGCGCAAGGAGCACCAGCCGGTCGGCCACCTCGGTGGCGCGGGGCCACTCGGCCAACCGCTCGTAGCCGCCCAGCGCGAGCTCCAGCTCCTCCAGCCCGCGGGCCTCCTCCCCGCCGGAGAGCAGGCGATCGGCGAGGCGCAGGTGGAGATCGGGATCGTCGGGGTCGTCGAGGATGAGGCTCTCCAGCTCGACGATGGTCGCCTCACCGGCAGGCTCCACCGGCAGCAGCGGGAGATCGCCCAGCGGGGCCGACGGCTCCGCCGCTTCGGCCGGCTCCTCGTCCGGCGCCGGCTGCTCGTCCGCCGCCGGTTCCATCAGGTCCAGCTCGATGTCGGGGCCGGGCTGGAGATCGCCGCCCAGATCGTCGCCCCCCGAGATGATCAGGTCATCCGTGGTGGTGTCGAGCAGCATGTCGTCCATCAGCTCGGCGGGCGGCTCGTCCATCCCCTCGAGCGGCTCGCCGATGAACTCGATGTCGGCGGATTGCACCCGCTCGAGGCCGAGGTCGGAGTCCGGCCCGGTCACCTCGAGCTCGACCTCGGTGCTCTGCTCCAGGCCGGCCACCGGCTGGAAGGAGCCGTCGCCGGGGGAGGTCCCGTCGTCTCCGCCGATCGGCTCCGAGAGCAGCAGCCCGTCGGGGGGCGTGACCTCCAGCACCTCCTCCGCTCCCGGCTTGCCGGGCAGCGGGACCGCCGGCAGGTCCACGCCGGTGTCCAGGAAGACGAGGCCCGCCGGCGCCGTGCGCGAGGGGCGAGAGGCTGAGTCCTCGTCCCGCGCGGGCGCGGTCTCCTGCGATGGGCGCTGCGCCAGCCGCTCTCCTCTGCCCTCGATCTCGCCCGCGAGTTTCTCGAGCTGCTCCCGCGCCTCGTCTTCCCGCGAGGTCGCGCGCAGCAGCTCGACCAGCATCAGGCGGATCTCCTGGCTGCCCGAGAACTGGTCGGCGAACTCGTTGACCGAGCCGAACGCCTGGTCGAGCTGCCCCAGCGCGTTCATCCGCTCCAGGAACTCGATCAGGTTCCGCTTGGCTTCGATGACGACGTTCTTGCGGGCGTGCAGCTGGGCGAGCTTCAGATAGGTCTGGGTGCGGCCGGGGTTCACCCGCAGGATCTTGCCGCACAGCGCGATGGCGTTGTTGAAGAAGCCCTGGTCGGCATACAGGTCCACGGCGCGCTCGTAGGAGCGCACCGCGGCCGCCGTATCGTTGGTCTTGAGGTAGAGGTCGCCGACGCGATTGTAGAGAGAGAGGTCGGGCGAGGTCTCCTGCCCCGACTCGATCTGCTGAATGGCCTTGAGGTAGACCTCGATGGCTCGCCGCCAATCCTCCTTCTGCTCGAACTTCCGCGCCGTGTCCTTGAGTTTTTCCAGGTTCATGCGACTCGGGGCGGCGAAGGGGGGACTCAGGGCATAAGGGGTTCAGCGAGCAAAAGAT
Source organism: uncultured Gemmatimonadota bacterium (assembly GCA_946887295.1). Next base: position 13,470 of record CAMPKP010000050.1, read on the forward strand.
ACCGGGACTGGTGGCGAGGGGGCAAGAATGAGCGGCGGGGGCCCGCTCAATCGCCGGGATCCAGCTCCCCGAGGGCCACCGCACGTGCCAGCCGCTCCAGGTCGGGCGCGGGCGGCCGGTCCGCCTCGAGCGGCGTCACCGCCGGGGTCAGTCCCCTCAGGCGCCGGTAGAGCCGCTCGACGCCGGTACCGGGCCTGAGCGGCTTGAGGAACTCGAGCCCCTGCGCCCCGCAGAGGAGCTCCGCGGCCACCACGCGCTGCGCATTCGCCAGGATTCGCTGGGCCTTGTAGGCGGCCGCCATGCCCATCGGCACGAAATCCTCCTGGTTCGCGTCGGTCGGGATGGAGCCGATGCTGGCCGGCATCGCCAGCGTGCGCGACTCCGCCACCAGCGACGCCGCCGAGATCTGGACCATCATGAAGCCGGAGCAGAGGCCGGGCTCGGCGGTGAGGAACGCCGGGAGCCCCTGCGACAGGTCGGGGTTCACCAGCCGCTCGACCCGGCGCTCGGCGATGGCCTGGAGCGTGGTGAGGGTGGTCGCGAGAAAATCGAGGGCCTGGGCCACCGGCTGGCCATGGAAGTTTCCGCCCGAGATCACGTCGCCATCCGGAAAAACCAGCGGGTTGTCGGTGGACGCGTTCAGCTCGACGAGCACGGTCTCCCGCGCGAAGCGGATGGCGTCGGCGACCGCACCGAACACCTGCGGCGCGCAGCGGAGAGAGTAGGCGTCCTGCACTCTCGGGTCGCCCTCGCGGTGCGACTCCCGGATCTCGCTGTCGGCGAGGAGCCGGCGCATCAGGCCGGCCGCCTCGAGCTGCCCCCGGTGCGGCCTCGCCTCGTGGATGCGGGGATCGAGCGGGGCCGGGGTGCCGCGTAGCGCCTCCAGGCTCATCGCCGCCGCGCCCACCGACGTGCGCCACAGCACCTCGGCGTCGTGCACCAGCAGCGCGAGCAGGGCGGTCTGAGCCTGGGTGCCGTTGATGAACGCCAGGCCCTCCTTGGGCCCGAACCGGAAAGGCCGCAGGCCGGCGCGGCCGAGCGCAGCGGCGGCGGGCTCGGGGCCCGGGGCGCCCAGCACCTCGCCCTCTCCGATCAGCGCGAGCGCTATGTGGCTCAGCGGGGCGAGGTCGCCGCTGGCGCCGACGCTTCCCTGCTCCGGCACCAGGGGCGCGATGCCCGCGTTCAGCATGGCGATCAGGGCCTCCACCAGCTCGGGCCGCACCCCGCTGGTGGGCCGGAGCAGCACGTTGGCCCGAAGCAGCATGACCGCGCGCACCACGCCCGCCGGCAACGGCGTGCCGACTCCGGCGGCGTGGCTGCGGATCAGGTTGACCTGCAGGAGGTCGAGCTTGTCGGGGGCGATGCGGACGTTGGCGAGCTTGCCGAAGCCGGTGTTGATCCCGTAGATCGTCTGTCCCGATGCGATCGCCCGCTCGACCAGCTCCCGGCTGGCGATGAGGGCCTCCCGCGCGCCCGGATCCAGGCGGGCACTGGCGCCAGGCTCCCGCGCGATCCGCACCACGTCGGCGATGCCGAGCGAACGCCCGTCGAGCGTGATCTGTGGGGTGGGCACCGCCCCGTCTACCTCACTCCCCGCACCAGCAGCTCGGGGTTGCCCGGATCGATCTGAAACGCCCAGTCCAGGATCAGGAAAGTCGTGCCCACGTGCTGCACCCGCACCGCGCCGTACCGGACGAACTCGTCCCCGCCGTCGGTCTCGAACACGTAGCCGTACCCCGGCAGGGCCTGGATCCCGGTGGTGCGATACGTCCTGTCTTCCGCGAAGTCGATGCTCGTGAGGTCCTCGACCGGATCGTTCTCGTCGTAGTACTCGACGCCGGTGCCTTCGCGCACCGGCGTCAGAAACAGATCCCCGTTCGCGTCGCGGTCCACCAGGAAGTCGATGTCGGCCGAGTTCGCGCTCCTCACGAGGCCCAGCTCACCGGGCTGGGTGGAACCGTCATCGTTCAGGTCGTCCCAGAACCTGAAGCCCGCCCCGTTGGGCGTGGTCGGGGCCGCGGAGAGGGCGATGTTGCGGGCGTCGGGACGCGGGGTATCTCCCCGGAGCGGCGACCGATCGCTCTCGGCGCCGTTCACGCTCACCGCGGTCACCGAAAAACAGCGCGGAACGCCGTTGGCCAGGGCGCCGACCAGGAACTCGGGTGCCACCGTGGTGCCCTCGACCAGCCAGTCGGAGCCGCACTGGTCGGCGTCGATGTCGTAGGAGGTGCTGTAGACCCGGTAGTTGCCGAAGAGGTCGGGGTCGTTCTTGAAGGGGTTGTCCGACCACACCAGCGCGATGCCACCGTCGAGCGTGGTGCTGGAGAGGGTGGTCGGGGCCTCCGGGGCGGCACCGGGCCCGTTTCCGTCGTCGTTGCTGCAGGCCGCTGCCAGGACCACCGCTGGGATCCACCATGCGCGCATGAGACGGCTCCGAAAGGGATGGGAAAAGCTCAGGCAGGAGATGTGCCACGGCGCCAGGGGCGCCAACCCCTCTCCTGGGCCCGGGGTTGTCCGTCGCCGGTGACATCTCACTCTTCAAATGTCGTCTGATCGTAGTCGAACTTGAGATCCGGCAGGTCGGTCAGATAGATCGAAAAATAGATGGCGAACGTCCCCGACGGGTTCTTCACGAAGTTGAACCCGGCCCGCCATTCGTGCAGGTCGCGCTCCAGCCTCACCACGTGGGACTCGAAGGTGCCGTTGGTGATGTCGTACTGGGTGGTCCAGCTCAGCGACCAGAACGGCGTCGGCGAGAAGCTGGTGGTCATGCCGAGGCTCTGGATCTCCGGCGGCGTGACCTGGTTGGGTCCCCGGATCGGCCGGGTTCGCGTCAGCGAGTAGTTGAAGCTGGCCGTGAACGCCCGGCCGGCGGTCTGCCGCAGAGGCATCTGGGACGTGCTGTAGAACGATCCGGGCCGGGTCCGGCCGGACTGCGCGATGTACGAGGGGATTTCCTCGTCGCGCCGGCGCTCGCCCTTGTCGGGGCCCTTTCCTCCGAGGCCGAAGATCGATCCGATCGCGCGGAGGGTGTTGTTGGAGACGGCGAAGCTGGCGTCCACGCGCTGGAGAAACGGATCGAACCGGGAGGTGTCGGAGCCCACCCGTCCGTTCCACAGATCGTGGCTCAGGCTCAGGTTGAAGCCTGGCACCAGGTCGCTCAGCAGCGAGTTGGTGATCGACTGCGTCACCCAGCCGTTCCGGCCCGGCAGCTTCGCCTGCTCGAAGTCGTAGGTGACCGGACTGGTGGTGATGCTCAGGATCCGGAGCTTCGGGGCGTTGGCCGAGGAGGTGTCGCTGCCCTCGGGTCGGCGCTTGCCCTCGAAGGTCTGCGACAGGCCGACCGTCAGCACCTGACGGGCATCGCTCCGGAGCTCGAAAGGCTGGCCCGGCTCGGCGATCGCCCGGGCATACTCCTCCGGCACGTCGGCGCCGGGCTCGTAGTTGTACGAGATCACCGGTGAGAAGCTGTGGCGGATCCGCTGGAGCGGGCCGATGCCCGGGTAGAACGCGAACAGCGTCGGCGTCGAGCTCACTCCGATGCGGAAGCGCTTGCCCTGCTGCACCCAGGCGCCGCCGGTGTTCCGGTTGCGGAGCGCGAACGGGCCGCCGGTCGTGTTCGCGATGCCGAGCGCCGGCTGGAGCTTCCACGATCCCCGGAAGAGGATCGGCAGGTTGATGCCGGTGTCCCAGTCGAGCGTGCTCTCAAAGTCCCCGGGAAAGCTCCGGCTCACCAGGATGGAGTCCGCGGGGTCGCTGCTCGAGGGGTCGTCGACCAGGAAGCGCACCGAGTCGCGGCCGGTGCTGGTCTGATCCGTCGCCTGAATCGAGTTCTGCCAGTTGAAGGACCCGAATCGGACCGGCGTGTCGAAGTTGAGCGCCGTCACCCGGGTCCCGCCGGTGACCACGATGGTGTCGAGACCTCCTCCCGGCAGCACCTGAATCAGGTTCGGCAGCGCGGTCTTGTCGGTGGTGTTGTTGGTGATGCTGAGCCCGGGAGACCAGGTGATGTCGGACCCGAGCGCCAGCGGCGCGGGCGAGACCGTCAGCGCCGGCAGAAGCTGCTGCACGCTGCCGTCCGTGATGTCCTGCCGTCGGTTGCCGCCGAGGGTGACGGTGCCCCACCCGTAGCGCTTGGAGAAGTTGAGCGAGCTGCTGATCTGCTGGGTGTTCTGCAGCGGGTCGATCGCGTTCTGGCGCACCACCCGCGTGTTGCTGGCGTAGTTGAAGTCCAGGTTGAGGCTGGTCGAGAGATCGAAGGTCTGACGGTGGTCCCACCGGAGCGCGAGCCCCGAGCCGCCCCCCACCTGGCGCTGCTCGTTGAAGCCCAGAGTGCCCGCGACGAAGCGGTCGAGCCAGCGGTACTGTCCCGTCACGCCGTACTGCACGTAGCGGTTGGCGAACCAGTCGAGACGACCGGTGAAGTCGAGATAGTCGTTGGGGGCCCAGTAGTAGCCGAGGTTGGTCACCTGCCGGTTGTAGCTCCGGGTGGGCCGCACCAGGTCGTTGATCCCGAACTGGGGAATGAGGATGCCCGAGTGCCGGCCCGGCCGCATGTCCTGGAAGATGAACGGCAGCCACAGGATCGGGACGTCGCGCACGTAGAGTGTCACCGGCCGCGCCACCAGGACCGTGCGAGACACCCACTTCATCTGCCGGGACGCGAAGTGATAGTGCGGCGTGGGGAGGTCGCAGCTGGTGACGTCGCTGGACCCGGCGTAGATCCGGCTGGAGCTCGAGTCCTGCGCCACGTTGCCGCGCAGGAACCAGACGGTGGAGCCCTCGTTGAAGCTGGTGAAGGCCTCCCGGATCATTCCCCGCCGGCGGCAGGTGTCGTAGCTGATGCCCTCCCCGACCAGCACCTGGCCGTTGTCGAAGAGGTGCGGGCTCCCCGACGCGTCGAGGACGCAGCTGTCCCTCCGGTAGGTGATCGAGTCGGCCTCGAGCATCGCGCCCTGCCGCTCGGTCAGCGCCTCGCCATGGAGGCGCACCTCCTGGTCCTCCACGAACACCGTCGCGGAGTCGGCGCGATAGCGCGTCGGGCGGTAGCCCGGGCGCTTGAGCAGCTCCTGCACCACGGAGTCCGGCGGCGCGAAGCTGCGTGACGGCGCCGTCGGCATGCCGAGCCGCCGCGCGGTGGCGCTGTCGAGCGGCTGGCCGGGTCGCGTCTCGCCCTCCACTCCCTCCTCGAGAGATTCGTCTCCCTGCTGGAGCGATTCGTCGGCGCCGGTATCGGCCGCCTGGCGCAGCGAGTCCGCCGCGGGACGGCGCGGCACCGGCTCCTGCGCCCGGGCCGGTGCCGCGCCGAGGCCCAGACCAAGCAGCAGAAGGACGGCGGCGCCAGCCGCCTTCCGCCGCCGCCGGTGCACGATCGCGGAGCCGGCCACGCCCACCTCGTAGAGGAACAGCAGGGGCACCGTCATCATCAGCATCGACAGCAGGTCGGCCCCCGGCGAGAGCACCGCTCCCGCGACGAACGCGCCGACGACGGCGTACCGCCGGAACCGGTTCAGCTCACCCGGGCCGATCACGCCGAGCCAGGACAGGATGATCATCACCAGCGGCAGCTCGAAGGAGATCCCCAGCGCGAGCACGACCTGGAGGACGAAGCCGAACCACGCGTCGTAGGTGATGAACGGCGAGATCGCCTCGCTCTGAAAGCTGAAGAGCACCCGCAGCGCCTGGGGGACGACGAAGAGATAGGCCAGGACCGCACCGGTGAGGAACAGGATCAGCCCCACGAACAGCGACGGCACCAGCGCCCGTTTCTCCCGCTCGTACAGGGCGGGCGCGAGGAAGGCCCAGAGCTGCCACAGGATGACCGGCGAGGCCAGGACCAGCCCGACGAGAAATCCCAGCTTGAGGACGATCATCACCGGGTCGGTCGGACTGGTGACGATGAGCTTGCCGCCGAGGAGATAGGGGGCGATCGGCGCCTTGAGGAGACTCACCAGCTGGAACTGCTGGACTACCCAGAGGCCGACGCCGAAGCCGACGACGACCGCGGCCAGGGCTCGGAGAATTCGGGACCGCAGCTCCTCGAGGTGGTCGAGGAACGGCATCTCCCCCGCGGCGCCGGTCATGGAGGTGGGCTGACGCCCGGGCTCAGCGCCCGAGCGCCTTCAGTCGGTCACGGGCCAGAGCGGCTTCGTCGGACTGCGGGTACTTCTCCACCACGCGCTGGTACGCCGCCCGCGCGCCGGCGGTGTCCTTTCGCCGCTCGGCCAGCAGGCCGAGGTTGTAGAGCGCCGTTCCCGCACGCGAAGAGCCGGGGTACCGGTCGACGACCTGGGTGTAGTACGCCGCCGCCGAGTCGGGGTTCTCGGACGCGAAGCTCTGCCCGATGAAGTAGAGCGCGTCCGGGATGCGCTCGCTGGTCGGATGCAGCCGGATCATCTCACGGAAGCCGAGCCGGGCGGTGGAAAGACTGCCCCGCCGGAGCTGCGCCAGGGACGCCTCGTACATCTGGTCGGCCGACGCGCCCGCGCCGCCCGGCTGGGGCTGCGCGCTGTCGCCCGGCGCGGCGGGAGCGGTCTCCATCTGCGCGCCGCGTGCCTCCAGCCTGGTGCGAAGCTCGGTGAGCCGCTGCTGGCTCTGGCCGGTCAGCTCCTGGAGCTGCACCAGCTGCTGCTGGATGTTGTAGAGATCGCTGGAGAGGTCGCCCTTGAGCTGGGCCACCGCGCGGCGATTGGCGCCGAGCGAGTCCATGACCTGGCGCTGGAGCCGGATCACCTCGCCGAGCTCCGCCGCCCGCGCCGAGTCGCGGCGCGCCATCTCCGCCTTCAAGAGGCCCACCTCGCCCTGCACCATCTGGACGTCGCCCTTCGAGGCGCAGCCCGAGAGCCCCGCCCCCGCGACCATCGCGGGGGCGAGCAAGCCGCCCAGGATCCTGTAGCCGGGTCTCACTGCGGGGCGACGAGGTTGTCGCCGCCGGCCGTGACCTCGAACTCGTCGCGGCGGTTCTGGGCGTACGCGGACTCGTCGCTGCCCGGGTCGAAGTGGTCTCCTACGGCGAGGAG
>CAMPKP010000051.1 GCA_946887295.1 uncultured Gemmatimonadota bacterium
GTATCGGGACGGCTCGCCAGCGAGCGAAGGAGTCTGACCAGGGGCGGGTCCGGCCGGGCCAGCTCGGGAGTCGCGGTGAACGGCACCAGGGTCCCGTCGTAGTCGAGGAGGAGGAGCAGCTCGTCGTTGCGCTCCAGGGCGCGGCCGAGCTCCTCGCGGAGCGCATCCTCGCCCGCGGCTGGAGACGCTGCCCTGACCGAGGGAGCGGTCACCCGCTCGAGCTGATCCAGGAACGAGGCGACCCAGCTGTGCACGTCGAAGGTGGCGACCCGCTGGCGGAGCGGAGCCAGCCGTGCCCGCCGCTCGTCGGGATCCATCGAGAGCGCACGGAAGAACACCTCCGCGGTGGCGTCGGTGTCGTACGGATTCACCGGCAGCGCTTCCGGAAGCTCCCACGAGGCCCCGGCGAACTCGCTCAGGACCAGCACTCCGTCTCCGTCGGGGCGCGAGGCGACGAACTCCTTGGCTACCAGGTTCATCCCGTCCCTGAGCGGAGTCACCAGCATCACGTCGGCGGCGCGGTAGAGCGCCACCAGATCGGGCTCGGAGAGCCCGCGGAAGATGTAGTGCACCGGCACCCAGCGGGGGGTGCCGAAGACGCCGTTGATCCGGCCCACCAGACCATCCACCAGGGTGCGGAAGTCCTGATACGCTCCCACCCCGGTGCGGGAAGGGACCGCGACCTGCACCAGGCGCACCTTCTCGCGGAGCTCCGGATGAGTCTCGAGCATCCGCTCGTAGGCCAGCATGCGGCGGGGAATGCCCTTGGTGTAGTCGAGGCGGTCCACGCCCACCAGGATGCGGACGCTGCCGTCGCCGCGCAGCGCCTGGGCCTCCGCCTCGACCGCGGGGTCCTTCGCCAGCCGCTCGAACGTGCCGGCATCGATGCCCATGGGGAAGACGCCCAGCCGGACCTCGCGGCCGGACAGCTGCACCCGGTCGATGTCCACGGCGAGACCCAGGATGTCGGTCAGCGCGGTGGCGAAGTGGCGAAGATAGGTGGGGGTGTGAAAGCCGACGAGATCGGCGCCGAGCATTCCTTCGAGGAGCTGTCGCCTCGACGGAAGGGTCCGGAACAGCTCCTCGGAGGGGAACGGGATGTGGAGAAAGAACCCGATCCGGGCCTCGGGGAGGCGGCGTCGGAGAAGGCCCGGGAGGAGCAGGAGCTGGTAGTCGTGCACCCAGACGAGGTCGCCCGGCCGGTATTGCCCGGCGACGATATCCGCGAAGCGCTCGTTGACCTCGACGTACGAGTCCCAGTCGCTGGCCTGGAGGGGCACCTGGTCCAGCAGGTAGTGGAACAGCGGCCAGAGCACTCCGTTGGAGTACCCCTCGTAATACCGGGTGACCTGCTCCCGGGTGAGCGGGACGGCCACCAGCCGCTGCTCGGCGAGCTTGCGGTCGAGCTCCGACCGCTGCTCGGGGGACAGGTCCTCCTCGGCTCCGGACCAGCCGATCCAGAGCCCCCCCGACTGCTCGTGCGGCCGGGCCAATCCGGTCGCGAGTCCCCCCGAGCTCCGCTCCACTTCCACACCGCCTTCCGTCGGGCGTACCGTGACGGGCAGGCGGTTGGCAACGATCAGGAGGCGGGACATGGTGGAAAGGTAGCGGAACAGCGGGTCCTGTCACCCTGAACGCGGTGAAGGGGACCATGCGTTCATGGCCCCCTTCACCTGGCACACCCTGACGGCGCGGCCGCTACCTGGGCCAGATCCCGTTCCCCCGGTCGATGTCCGGGAACTCCCGCTTGGGGTCGATTTCGATCGTCTTGATCGCCGGCTCGCGGGGAATGCGAACGGTGGTGCGCTTCGAGCCGGTGAACCAGACGCTGACCGGCACCTCCACTGTCTGGGGCTCCCCCTCGTTCCGGGTGACGACCAGATGGACCGGCATCGGGGCGCGGCCGTGGTTGGCCACCACGACATCGAGGGAGTCGCCCGCGGTGGTGACGGTGTCGATCGCCTGGTCGAGCTTCCAGGTCTCGAAGAACCAGGTGCGCCAGAACCAGGAGAGGTCGCGGCCGGCCACGTCCTCCACGGTGTGGAAGAAGTCGTATGGCATGGGGTGCTTGTACTGCCAGCGGCGGCCGTACTCCCTGAAGGCCCGCTCGAAGGTCTCCCGGCCGAGCACGCCGCGCAGCGCCACGAGCGCCGTGGCGGTCTTGTAATAGCTGGCGGTGCCGTAGGCGTTGTAGCTGGGGTAGCGGTCGCCGTGGTGCATCAGCTCCACCTCGCCCCCCGCGATGGCCAGGTTCAGGTACGGCTCCCGGTTCTCGGCCTCGTCGTCGTATCCCTTGAAGAAGTCGGCCATCGCCTGCGACTGGGTGAACTGGGCAAAGCCCTCGTCCATCCAGGCATACCGCTTCTCGTCGGAGCCCACCTGCATCGGGTGCCACATGTGCGCGATCTCGTGGACCACGACCTCGTACATGTTGAGGGTGTCCCACTGGCCTCCGATGCAGGTCATCATCGGGTACTCCATGCCCCCGCAGGAGGTGGGACCGTCCACGGCCGTCATGTGCGGATAGGGGTAGGGCCAGAGATAGCTGGAGAGGAACTCGACCGAGTGGCGGCCGTACCGGGCCGCGCGGTCCCAGTGGCTGCTCCGCATCTCGGGCCGCCAGAAGGCGTCCACCCGCGTCGTGTCCGCTGCACCGTCGCCGTCCGCGTCGCCGACCACGGCGTTGGTGGCGTCCCAGAGGTAGTCCGCCGAGGTGCCCCAGGCCACGTCGCGCACGTTCTCCGCCCGAAAGCGCCAGGTGAGCTTGCCGCCGTTGCCGGCCGCGGTGGCCTTCCCCGCCCCGCGATCGGTCTCGCCGACCACGTGGACCACTTCCCTGGCGCCCATCGCCGAGTCGAGCCGTGCCCGGGTCTGCCCGCTGAGCACCTCCGCGGCGTTGGTCAGGGTGCCGGTGCTCGTCACCAGCCATCCGGCCGGCACGGTGAGGGCCACGTCATAGTTCCCGTAGCCCATGTAGAACTCGGCGTTGCCGTAGTACTGGTCGATCTGCCAGCCGTTCACGTCGTCGTACACCGCCATCTGGGGATACCAGTAGCTGATGTAGTAGACCTCGCCGTCCTGTCCGCCCCGGGGGGCCCCGTCGGGAGGGATCCGGATGCGATACCCGAACTCGAAGTCGGCAGTGCCGCCGGGCGGCAGGGGCTTGGGCAGCCGGACCCGCATGATGGTGCCGTCTACTTCATAGCCCGCGGCCTCACCCCCGCCCGCGGCCAGGGTGGTGCCTTGCGCCGCGACCCTGGACAGGTCGTAGCCCTCGACCGCCCAGGGGATGTCCGTGTTGTGCCGGCTGGAGGGGGCGAAGATGTTGTGCAGCAACTGGATGTAGACGACGGCGAGGGTGTCGGGCGACCGGTTGTAGTAGCGGATGGCGCTCTTGCCGGTGAGCCGCTTGGACACCGGATTGAGCTCGGCCTCGAGCCGGTAGTCGGCCCACTGCTGCCAGTAGCGGGGGCCCGGAGCGCCGGATTGGGCCCGGGTGCCGTTGGCCACCGCCCGGTCGAACGCCTCCATGACCGGGACCTCCATCGCCCGGGTGACCGCCGAGCCGGCCGAGCCGGTGGCCGGCTCCGGCCCGGCCGACGCGCCGGTGCGGCCCGAGCTGCATCCCGCCAGGGCGAACAATACCAGCAGCCCCGACAGCGGGGTGCGAGCTGCGATTGCCGTGCGATCCATCAGGTTCTCCGGTGTCGGTGGTCCAGGGTCCGCCGGGGGCGGATGATCGCCTGACTACGGGCCCCAGGCAAGACTCGTTTCGGTTGGTGCGAAGGGAAACATCGGCCGCGACGCCCGGAGGGTCTGAGGCATTCTCAGCTACATCATGGCGGCTTCGCCCGCCTCGTATTTCCCACGCTGGAGATGCTCAAGATGCCTCAAGGTTCGCTGCGCCGGTTCCCCTTCGGCGCCGTCACGTTGGCCTTTCTCGTCGGTACGCTGCTGGCCGGCATGCTCAACCTGCCCGGGTTCTCCGTGGCCCAGCAGCAACAGAACACCCGGCTTGCCTCGGACAAGGCTCCGGCACCCGCCGCCACCGGCGACCTCCAGGGACTCAGCGAGGCCTTCGCCTCGGTGGCCGAGGCGGTCAAGCCGAGCGTGGTCTTCATCAAGTCCGGCAAGCGGAACGGTCCGGATGCGCAGAGCGACCAGCCCCGACTGCAGCTCCCCCCGGGATTCGAGCAGTTCATGCCCCGGCTCCCGCAGATGCAGCAGCCGCCCGAGTTCCAGGAGGCCGCCGGCTCGGGCTTCATCGTCTCGCGTGACGGCTACATCCTGACCAACGACCACGTCGTGGACGGCTCCGACGTCGTCACGGTCCGGCTGCTCGACCGCCGGGAGTTCAAGGCCAAGGTGGTCGGGACCGACGCCGGCACCGATCTCGCAGTCCTCAAGATCGACGCGGACGACCTCACGCCGGCCCCGCTGGGCGACAGCGACGCCGCCCGGGTGGGCGAGTGGGTGCTGGCGGTGGGAAATCCGCTGGGTGAGAACCTGACCTTCACCGTCACCTCGGGCATCATCAGCGCCAAGGGCCGCACCCTGGCTCTGCCGAACGTCAGCGACCGGAGCATCCAGGACTTCATCCAGACCGATGCCGCCATCAACCCGGGCAACTCCGGCGGTCCGCTGGTGAGCACCGGCGGCCGTGTCCTGGGCGTCAACTCCGCCATTGCCAGCCGGACCGGATTCTACTCGGGATACGGCTTCGCCATTCCCATCAACATGGCCCGCCAGGTGATGGACCAGATCATCGCGCACGGCGAGGTTCACCGATCGGTGCTGGGTATCTCGGTCCGCAACGCCTCGGCCAACGACGCGGCCTACGTCGGCCTGCCCGACATCCGGGGCGTGATCGTCGAGGACTTCGGCAGCGACAACTCCTCGGCCAAGCGGGCCGGCATCGAGCCGGGGGACATCATCATCACAGTGGACGGCAAGCCGGTGGAGTACGTGGGGCAGCTCCAGCAGCGGATCGCCTTTCGCAAGCCCGGCGAGACGGTCAAGGTCGAGGTCGCCCGGAAAGGCGGCGTCCGGAAGACCTACAGCGTCAAGCTGCAGGCCATGCCCGGCGCCACCGAGGTAGCGGACCGGGCCGGCGGCAGCGAGAGCGACGACGGGGATGACGCCGGCGCCGCCCTCGGCCGGCTTGGAGTGACCGTCGCCCCGGTAACCCGGGAAGACGCCGCGCAGTACCAGCTCTCCGATGAGCAGCGCGGGCTCGTGGTCACCGACGTCACCGCCGGCGGCCCCTCCTGGGGCGAGCTGGTGGACGCCGAGCAGGGGGGTCCGGATATCATCCTCGAGGTCGAAGGCAGGCCCGCGAAATCCCCCGCCCAGCTGGCGGAGGTGCTCAAGAGCATGAAGCCGGGCGATATCGTCAGCCTGAGGGTCTACAACACCCAGGCGAAGACCCGGCGGGTGGAGCGGATCAAGCTGGGGGAGTAGATCAAGCGGGGGAGCAGGGAAGGTCGTGGCCTGGCCTTCCCTGCTTCACCACCACTCTGGACTTCACCACCACTCTGGCGACTCGCGCCGCGATCCCCGGCGAAGCACCGTACGCCAGCCACACCGCCCCACGCTCCGGATCGACCGCGATGTGCCGCACCAGCGCGCCCTTGCCGGGGAGCGGCAGGGTCTGGAACCGCCCGGCCACGGGATCGCAGCGGAGCCGTGCCGCGATCACCCCCCGGCTCCGGGCTTTCGCTCCCAGAGCACGTTCACGATGACCCAGCGTCCGTCCACCTTGGCGATCTGCAGGTAGTCGATCCAGTCGGCCATCACCGCCTTGACGCTCGCCGCATTACCGAAGATGTCGAGGATCGTGACGTCCTTCTGCCGGCGGCTGCGGGGCGTCTCCTTGCCCCAGCCGTGCCGGGCGCCGTTGACCAGCGCGGAGGCTCCCATGTTCTGCAGCACGCTCCGCCTGGTGGCGGTGTCGCTCACCACGATCCGCTTGACCAGCTCCGGATGGAGCGCTCGGCTCATGCGCTCGGCGCTGCCCTCGTACCAGCCTTCGACGTAATCGAGCGCGGTGGCACGGATGGCGGTGGAATCGGCGGCGGTCTGGGCACGAGCCATGGAGGGTGCGGCCAGCAACACGAACAGCAGCCCGTAGCGCGGGATCATCGGTTTCCTCCTCGGTTGGGACGGCGGGTTCAGGCTCTACGGCCGGGCCGGTGACGTGTTTCGACGGTGTCCCTGGCCACCTGCGAAGAGTGAGCAAGATCACAGCAGGGTCCCGACCCCGCGGTTACGCTCGGGCATGTTCCAGGTCCGTCGTGTCATGCTGTGTGTTGCCGGGGCGTTCGCGATAGGGTGTCGGGGAGATCGCGAGGCTGCTCGGAGTGACACACCCGGCACGGGCCGGGACCGCGGCGCGAACCCGGCGGAACACGACTCCGCGCTCCGCCGGGCGATGGCGGACTCCGGCGCCTGGCCTTCATACGGGCGGGACTACACCAATCGCCGCTTCTCCCCCCTGGGCCAGGTGACGCCGGCCAACGCGAGCCGGCTCACCCTCGCCTGGAAGTACGACACCGGCATCCGCCGTTCCTTCGAGACCAGTCCGCTCGTGGTGGACGGCGTGATGTACATCTCCACTCCCCTCAATCACGTCGTCGCGCTCGACGCCGCCACCGGAAAGAAGAAGTGGGAGTACGTCCACGAGTTCGACGGGCCCACGGTCCACTGTTGCGGCCCGGTCAATCGCGGCCTGGCGCTGTACGGCGGGCGACTCTACATGGGGGCGCTCGACGCGCGGCTGGTGGCGCTCGACGCAGCGACGGGCGAGAAGCAGTGGGATGTCAGAGTCGGCGACAACACCAAGGGCTACGCGCTCAACGGGCCACCGGTGGCCGCCGACGGCAAGGTGATCGTCGGCATCAGCGGTGCCGAGTACGGGATCCGGGGCTACGTCACGGCCTACGACGCCGGGAGCGGGGATCAGGTCTGGCGCTTCCATACCATCCCCAGCCCCGACGAAGGCGGCTGGTGGGGAGCGTGGGCCGAGACCGATCCCTTCGGAACCTCGCTCCACCGGAACATCGAGCGCGAGAAGGCGGACAGCGCCAAGACCGCCGACAGCTGGCAGCGGGGGGGCGGCTCGGTCTGGCAGGCACCGGCGATCGACACCGCGCTCGGCCTGGTCATCTTCACCGTGGGAAACCCTTCCCCCGATCTCGACGGATCCGGACGCCCCGGGGACAATCTCTACACCAACGCGATCGTCGCGATCGGACTCGACGACGGCAAGCACCGCTGGCATCTCCAGACGATTCCCCACGACGTCTGGGATCTCGACGCGGCCAGTCCCGTCGTGCTGGTGGACCTGCCGGGCGAAGGCGGCGCCACGGTGCCGGCGGTGGCCCACGCGGGGAAGACGGGCTGGGTTTACGTGGTGGACCGCCGCACCGGCAAACCCATCCGGCGGAGCGATCCGTTCGTGCCGCTGGCGAACACCTTCGCCCAGCCCACCCTCAAGGGTGTTCGCATGCTGCCGGGCGCGAACGGCGGGTCGGAGTGGTCACCTACGGCCTACAGCCCCGAGACGGGGTATCTCTACGTCCTCGGCCTTCACCAGCCCATGCTCTACAAGGTGCGCTCGCAGCCGTTTCAGCCACCGGCGATGTGGCTCGGCGGCGCGTTCGTCGGAACCGGGGAGCCGCAGTACGGCCTCTTCTCCGCGGTGGATCTGGCGACCGGCAAGGTGGTGTGGCAGAAGCGGGTCAAGGACCCGATGGTCGGCGGTGCGCTCGCGACCGGAGGCGGCGTGGTGTTCACCGGCACGCCCGATGGTCAGTTCCTGGCGTACGACGCCAAGAGCGGCAAGCAGGTCTGGAGCTACAAGGCCGAGGGCGGCGTGAACGCCCCGCCGATCACGTACTCCGTCGGCGGGCGCCAGTTCGTGGCGGTCGCGGCGGGAGGCAACTACCAGATCAACGCGCCCCGGAGCGACGACATGCTGGCGTTCGCGCTGCCGGAGGGCCGGGATGGGACGGAGGCGGGCCAGTGAGCGGGCGTCCGTCCCGGATCTGGGTGCTGCTTGCCCTCGTCGCTGCCGCTCCCTCCTGGGCCGCGGCGCAGCAACCATCCTCCCGGATGAGCGGCGGGGGCGAGCTCGATACCGACGAGGATGGTCAGCCGGCCAAGCTCCCCGCGCTGCCGGCCGGCATGACCCTGAGCATGATCCGCCAGGGCGACTCGCTCTTCCGCGGAAAGGGCGGCTGCACCACCTGCCACGGGCAGGAAGCTACCGGGATGCCGAACATGGGGTCGTCGCTGACGGGCGGCCTCCACTTCATCCCGCCGACCTGGGGGGCTATCGACACGCTCATCACCGAGGGACTGCCCGAGCCGGTCACCCGGACGACCATCGCCATGCCGCCCAGAGGCGCCCGCTCCGACCTCACGCCCGAGGAGACGCGGCTGATCTCCGCCTACGTCTGGGCGATCGCCCAGACGCGGGGCGAGCCCTGGCCCGGAGGGCACCGCACGCACGGGCAGCAGGCCGCCACGACGCAATGAGCCTCGGATGGTGTCGCTGCGGGCGCTGTGAGAGCCCGGAGCGGCGCCGTCCCTCGTGACCCTCGCCGCGGCCGCGTCGGCGCCGGCGCCGGCGACCCGCTGGATCTCGATGGCAACGCCCCGATCACGTTAACGCGCTCGACACACTGACGCGCTCGTCACACTGACGCGCTCATCACACTGGTGGACTACGCCGGTGAGCGCTGTCACATCATCCGGCCCGCCTCCGAGGGCATCATCCTCCCGGCTACCAATCGTTTGGATCTTCAGGAGGCGCAACGTGGCGGTGAAGAAGAAGAGCGCGAGCTGGTCCGGCGCGAAGAAGGCGGGACGGGCGGGCGAAGGGAAGGCGACGGCCGAAGCCCATCGGAAACTCCAGAGCGAGGCCGAGCAGCGCCGCCGGCGTGCCGAGCACAACGGCAAGAAGAAGGAAGGCGCGGTGCAGGCCGGGCCGCGCAGATATCCCGAGCCTCCGTTGCCCAAGCAGAAGCTGGAAAAGCCGGGCAGAGAGTCCGACCTCGAGCCCCGGCCCCGATACACGGCGCCGGAGTACATCGGGTCGCGGAAGCTCGAGGGGAAGGTCGCCCTCATCACGGGCGGCGATTCCGGGATCGGCCGCGCGGTGGCCGTGCTCTTCGCGCGGGAGGGGGCCGACATCGCGATCGTGTACCTGAGCGAGGACGAGGACGCGGAGGAGACGAGGCGGGCCGTAGAGGGCGAGGGCCGGCGCGCGATCCTCATTCCGGGCGACGTCACCGATTCCAGCTTCTGCGAGCTGGCCGTGGAGTCCGCGGTGCGCGAGCTGGGCCAGCTCGACATCCTGGTCAACAACGCCGCGTATCAGGAGCACCTGCCGTCCCTGGAAGACATCACCGACGAGCAGCTCGACCGGACGTTCCGCACCAACATCTACGGCTACTTCTTCATGGCGCGGGCCGCACTGCCGCACCTCGGGAACGGGGCGGCGATCATCAACAGCGGATCGGTGACGGGGATCGAGGGAAGCAAGGAGCTGCTCGACTACGCGGCGACCAAGGGCGCGATCCACGCCTTCACCAAGTCGCTGGCGCAGAATCTGGTGGACCGGGGCATCCGGGTGAACGCCGTGGCGCCCGGTCCGGTCTGGACGCCGCTGAATCCCGCGGACCAGGACGCCGAGAAGGTGGCGAAGTTCGGGGAGGACGTGCCGATGAAGCGGCCCGCACAGCCGGAGGAGGTGGCCCCCGCCTACGTCTTCCTGGCGTCGCCGGTCTGCTCCAGCTACATCACCGGCGAGATCCTGCCGGTGCTCGGCGGCGAGACGGTGGCGTGACCGGCCTGGTCAGCGAAGGGCGACGGTCAGCTCGTAGGTCGCGCCCTCGCCGGCCGGTACGACGCTGATCACGTAGTCCTGCGAGCTGGGCAGCTTGCCTGCCCAGAGCCGGCGCCGCTCGGACAGCGGCGCCAGCTGCTCGCCGCCGTCCAGTCCGTACACGTGAAGGGTGGCGGGATCGCGGTCGCGCACCGAGACCGCCAGGGTGCCGCCGCCCTCTCCCGCGATGAGGTAATCCACCGGCGCGCGCGATGGCGCCGTTCCCGCGATCGCCGCCGTGGGATCGTCGCCGCCTACCGCGAGCCGCCGGGGGATCTGCACCGCCAGGGTGTAAGCGGTAGGCCCCGTGGCGCTCACCCGCACCACGAAATCTCCGCCGGCGGGAAGCCGCCCCGACCAGAGCGGGCCGGGTCCCGCAGGCGCCGGCAGCTCGATTCCATCCTCCACCGAATAGACCCGGACCGTGGCGGAGGCCGGCGGCCCTTCGCCCCGCCGTACCGGCCACGTGATCGCGTGAGCCATCATCACCTGTCCCCGCTCGGCCCCGATGAGGTAGCCCCGGGTCGCTCCGCCACGCAGGCTGTCGTTCACGATGCCCGACGTCGTCCCGCGGGCGAAGCGAACGCGGAGGAGTCCGGTGGTGTCGCCGGGCGGCGGCTCGGCGGGCGCCGCGCCCGTCGCCGCCGGCCTTGCGCCGCCGCCGCAGGCCGCGACCGCGGCCACGAGGGGAAGGACCGACACCGCAAGGCGGGTCAGGGATGGCATGCGGCTCTCCTGTTGGGAACCACGATAAGATAACTTGGGCGCTCATACCGATGGTCGCTCCCGCAGCCCACTCGCCCTTCCTGGAGGGTCGCCCATGCCTGCGTACCTCACCGAGTTCATCGGAACCTTCTTTCTCGTCCTGACGATCGGCCTCACGGTGATCGGAGGGACACCCTTCGCGCCACTCGCGATCGGGACGTCGCTGATGGTGATGGTGTTCATGGGCGGGCATGTCTCGGGTGGGCACTACAACCCGGCCGTGAGTCTCGCGTGCGCGATGCGCAAGAAGCTGCCCTGGTCCGAGGTGCCACCCTATGTCGCGGCTCAGCTCGCCGGGGCGCTGGTCGCGGCGCTCGCGGTGCGCGCGCTCCTGACGCAGACCTTCACACTCGCTCCCGCGGAGGGATTCGGCGCCCCGAGGGCGGTCGCCGTGGAAGCGCTCTACACCTTCGCGCTCTGCCTCGTGGTGCTGAACGTGGCCACGATCCAGAAGACCAAGGGGAATTCGTTCTACGGGCTGGCGATCGGATTCACCGTCGTGGTCGCCGCCTTCGCGGGCGGGCCGCTCTCCGGCGGGGCGTTCAATCCTGCGGTGGGATTCGGGCCGATCCTGGTGCACACCATCTTCGGCGACGGGTCGCTGGGAAACCTGTGGATCTATATCGTAGGGCCGCTGATCGGCGCCGTGTTGGCAGCGGCGGCGTTCGGCATCCAGGGAGAGGAGTAGCCTGCTTCCCTCCCGCGCACGGGGAGCGGCGGCGCCCGCCGGGTCTGCGGCTGTCGCTCCAGGACGGCGATGGCCACCGCTCCGGCACAGCCCGGCAACATTCACTCGGCAGGTCCCGATGCAATTCGAGCTGGCATCCGCGATGGACGTGCTCCGCCGCACCCCCGCAACGCTTCAGGCGCTGCTCGCCGGAGTGAGCGAGCCGTGGGCCCGCGGCGACGAGGGCGCCGGCACATTCAGCCCGTTCGACGTCGTCGGCCACCTCATCGACGGCGAGGAGACCGACTGGGTCCCTCGCGCGCGGATCATCCTGGCGCGCGGTCCCGATCCGCGCTTCGAGCCCTACGATCGCTTCCGGCACCGGAGCCGCAACGCGGGCCGCTCGCTGGAGTCGCTGCTGGCCGAGCTCGCCGGGCTGCGCGCCGCCAACCTCGAGCTGCTTCGCTCGTGGCGTCTCGGCGCCGGCGAGCTCGACCTTCCCGGGAACCACCCGAGCCTCGGCCGGGTCACGCTGCGCGAGCTGCTCGCGAGCTGGGTGGTGCACGATCTCGGGCACGTCGCCCAGGTCTCCCGCGTCATGGCCAAGCAGTACCGCGACCAGGTGGGGCCGTGGGTACCGTTCCTGCCGGTGCTCACGGACCACGAGGTGCCACGCTCCTGACACCGGCAGGCGACCCCCGTGTGAGCCGAGTCACTACGCCGGCGCCGGGCGGCCCGTAGGCTCCGGAGATGGTATTCGCCGGCCTGGTGATGGTGCTGTTGCTCGCGGCGCTCGACGCCACGATCGTCTCCACCGCCCTCCCTACCATCGTCGCCGAGCTCGGCGGGCTCGAGCATCTGGCGTGGGTCGTCACCGCCTATCTGCTGGCGCAGACGGCCGTGATCCCCCTGTACGGGAAGCTCGGCGATCTCTATGGCAGGAAGCGCGTGCTCCAGGCCGCGATCGTCATCTTCCTGATCGGCTCGGCGCTCTGCGGCCTGAGCCGGGACCTGAGCCAGCTCATCGGGTTCCGCGCGCTGCAGGGTCTGGGCGGCGGGGGTCTCATCGTGGGCACGCAGGCGGCGATCGGGGACATCGTGCCGCCCAGGGAGCGAGGCCGCTACCAGGGAATCTTCGGCGGGGTCTTCGGCGCGGCCAGCATCGCCGGTCCCCTGATCGGCGGCTTCTTCACCACCCATCTCTCCTGGCGCTGGATCTTCTACATCAACCTTCCCATCGGACTGGCCGCGCTCGCGGTGCTCGCCGCCACGCTGCCGGATGCCGGCATCCGGTCCCGCCACGCCGTGGACTGGCCCGGCGCCGCGCTCCTCGCGGCCGCGCTTTGCGCCATCGTGCTGTTCGCGGATCTGGGTGGGACCCTGCTGCCGTGGAGCTCCCCTGCCGTCCTCGCGCTGGGGATCGCCGCCGTGCTGCTGCTCGCCGCGTTCGTGTGGGTCGAGCGGCGTGCCGCGGAGCCGATCCTTCCGCTGCGGCTCTTCCGCGACCCGGTCTTCCGGACCGCCAGCGCGATCAGCCTGCTGGCCGGCCTGGCGCTCTTCGGCACCGTCACCTACATGCCGCTCTTCCTTCAGGTGGTGAGGGGCTCCTCTCCCACGACCTCCGGACTCGAGCTGCTGCCGCTCATGGGCGGGTCGCTGGTCACCTCGGTGGTGTCGGGACACCTGATCTCGCGCTGGGGCCGCTACAAGGTGTTTCCCGTCATCGGCAGCGCGCTCCTGGTCCTGGGGCTCATGCTGCTCTCGCGGGTGAGCGCGAGCACCAGCCGCGAGCTGATCTATCTCTATCTGCTGATCATGGGCTTGGGTCTCGGCATGGTGATGCAGGTGATGGTGCTCGCGGTGCAGAACGCCGTGGACTACGAGGACCTGGGGGTCGCGACCTCCGCGGTCACGCTCTTCCGCTTCATCGGGGGGTCGCTCGGCACCGCGATTCTCAGCGCGATCTTCGCGAGCCGGCTGGGAGCCGGGATGGACATGGGCGCCCTGCGGGAGACGGCCGGAGGGTTCGACCCGACCATGTTCGTGGGGGCGCTCGACATCGTGTTCCTCGTGGCGGCGGGGGCGATGGCCCTCGGAGTCCCGCTCGCCCTCGCGCTTCCGGAGCGGACGCTCCGCGAGACGGTCGCCGCGAGCGCGGACCAGACGCCCGGCGCCCCCGCCGGTGACGATCCGCTGGATCAGATCAGTCGGGGGCTGTGGGCCATGCTCGGCCGGGAGGACAAGCGGAGGGTGCTGGAGCGTCTCGCGGCGCGGGCCGGGCTCGACCTCACTCCGAGCGCCGCCTGGCTCCTCGCGAGACTGGGCGGCGAGCCCGGGGTGGATCCGGGCGAGCTGGCGCGCAGATATACGGTGGATCCCCACCGTCTCGAGGCCGCGCTGGCGGACCTGCGAGGACGGGGTCTGGCGACGGAGGCACGCGATCTCACGCCTGCCGGCCGCGGCGCGCTGGAGCGGCTCGTCGAGGCCCGCCGCTCGACACTCTGCGAGCTGCTGGCGGACTGGAAGCCGGACCTCCACGGCGATCTCTCGACGTATCTCGGGCGCGTGGCCCGCGAGTTCGCCACCGAGTCGCCGGGCTGAGCACCACGCCGGGTCCGGGCGCTACCGGGGCAGAACGGTACCGAGCGGGCCCTCGATCCGGACCGCTATCGGGTCGCTCGCGGGGAAGGTCTCCTGGATGGCCTCGTCCAGGCGCTCCTCCATGTTGCGGCCCGGCGTGCCGAGCGGAGTGTCCGCCGGGGTGACCGGGACCAGCGCCTGGGTGATCGGAGGCCGTCGATGTCTGATCATCTCTAGTGAATAGGTGATCGGTCGCGGCCCTTCCGTGATCCCCGTCGCAAAATTCCCCATCCGCTCCACCGCCATTACGCTTCACCGATCAGACCAGAGGAGTCGACGATGCGGATTGAGGATCCGGCGGGCGGGCCGCTGGGCGAGAAGGTGCCGCTGCCCGCGGTGGCGGAGCAACCCACCGAGTCGCTGCCTCCCCGGCGCTCCCACCTCGTCACGGTGGTCACCCGGGCCCTCGGCGAGGAGGACGGCCCCACGCAGGGCGCCACGCTGCGCGCGCGCTACTGGAATCCCCATGAGCACCGCTGGAGTGAGTCCGACTTCGACTCGATGGAATCCCTGCTTCGCCGGCACGTCGAGGAAGGCGGATGGGAGCTTCTGCAGGAGCAGAGCCTCGACGAGCCCCTCGCGATCGAGCTGATCTTCAGGGCGCACCGGGTGGATTTCACCCGGCCGAGCCGGGAGCAGATCCTGCGTGACATAGGCATGACGCCGGACGACGTCAGCGACCTGCTGGGCCACGTGGATCGCGAGCAGCAGGGGGAATAGGAGGCTATCTTGCGCTACCGGGCCGCGTGAGGACTCGCCGCTGCCCCCGGCCCTCACCACGCGGAGCGTGCATTTGCCCAAGCGGAACTACGGCTTCGAGAAGCGCCAGAAGGAGCTGAACAAGCAGAAGAAGCGAGAGGAAAAGCAGCAGCGAAAGCTGGAGCGCAAGGGCACGGGCGATGAGCGGCCCGACGACGCGCCCGAGGAAAACGGCCCCGAAACCCGTTCCTAGCCCGACATTCGCCGGTGCGGGGCACCGCCTACGCAGTCCTCTTCGCCATCAGCATCTGTCACCTGCTGAACGACATGATGCAGGCGCTGCTGCCCGCCATGTACCCGGTCCTCAAGAGCGGATTCGGGCTGGATTTCGGGCAGATCGGCCTCATTACCCTCACCTTTCAGCTCACCGCGTCGCTGCTTCAGCCGCTGGTCGGGCTCTATACCGATCATCATCCCAAGCCGTACTCGCTGGTCGCGGGCATGGGGTTCAGTTTGGTCGGCCTCCTGGTTCTCTCCGTGGCATCGAGCTACCCGGTGCTCCTGCTCTCCGCCGGCCTGGTCGGTCTGGGGTCCGCGGTCTTCCATCCCGAGTCTTCCCGGGTGGCGCGGATGGCCTCCGGCGGCCGCCACGGCTTCGCCCAGTCGCTCTTCCAGGTCGGCGGCAACACCGGATCGGCGATCGGACCCCTGCTGGCGGCGTTCGTGGTGGTGCCGCGCGGTCAGCGCAGCGTCGCGTGGTTCTCGGCGGCGGCGTTCGCGGGCATGGCCATCCTGACGCGAGTGGGAGCGTGGTACAAGGCGCATCGCACACGATCCGCGGCGTCCCATGCGGCAGCCGGGAGCCACGTGCTGCCCCGCGCAAAGGTCGTCGCATCGCTCGCCATCCTGCTGGTGCTGGTGTTCTCCAAGAACGTGTACCTGGCCAGCATCAGCAG
Source organism: uncultured Gemmatimonadota bacterium (assembly GCA_946887295.1). The sequence continues at coordinate 15,617 of CAMPKP010000051.1, forward strand.
CTATTACACGTTCTTCCTCATCGAGAAGTTCGGTGTCTCGGTCCAGAGCGCCCAGATTCATCTCTTCATCTTTCTCGGCGCCGTCGCGGCGGGGACCATCATCGGCGGGCCCGTGGGAGACCGGCTGGGCCGGAAGTGGGTGATCTGGGTGTCGATTCTCGGGGTGCTGCCCTTCACGCTGGCCCTTCCCTACGTGAATCTCTTCTGGACCGGCGTGCTCAGCGTACTGATCGGCGTGATCCTGGCATCGGCGTTCTCCGCGATCCTGGTGTTCGCGCAGGAGCTGGTGCCGGGACGAATCGGGATGGTGTCCGGGCTGTTCTTCGGATTCGCCTTCGGCACGGCAGGGATCGGGGCGGCCCTGCTGGGCGATCTGGCGGACCGGACGGGCATCGAGCTGGTCTATCGGATCTGCTCCTACCTGCCCGCGCTCGGACTCCTCACGGCGTTTCTTCCCAGCATCGAGAGCGGCACCCGGCAGGGTCTGCCGAGGCCACCGGAACTGGATGCGGAAACGGTCCCTCTGGTCTAGACGAGTTCGAGGCGCGGTTCTCCCTCGCGTTCGAACATCAAGGCCCCGACCGGGTTAGATTTCGGCCGTGCGGCTCCCGCCGCATCGGTGGCCGCCCGGCGAGTCCGCGCCGCCGCTCACATCACAGCCAACACCGAGTCTCTCGTGAGCAGCCATAAGGTCAAGCAGTGTCGCCTGTCCTACCGGGGACGCGACTTCCACTTCGTCTCCTACGAGGGCCATCCCGCCAACGAGCGGCGCGGCGAGTCGGCCATGCCCGCGATGTGGTACCTGATGGGCCCCGCCAAGCGCTGGCCGGTCATGGAGCACAACCCTGATCAGCCCGACGACGAGGTGGAGAAGAGCCTGCTGAAGTGGCTCGGAACGCAGGAGCTCGGACTGCCGCGGCGCGAAGCCTAGGCGCGCCGCGGCACCGCCGGCACGCGCCGGTGCGCTGTGCTCGCCTGGACCTCCCGCACGAACTCCGCGGGAGATCGGGCCGCGGCCCTGGGGACTTGACCTCCGCATCTCCCTTCCCCTCCTTGATGTCAGTGTGTGACCACCGTCCGGGAACAGGTGCGTGGAAGCCCCGTCCGTCGGGACACGAGCCAGGAGGCGTACCGTGGATCCGCTCGTCATCGTGCTTCGCTTCGTTCATGTCGTCGCCGGCGCACTATGGGTGGGAATGATGGTTTTCGCCACCTTCTTCCTGCAGCCTGCCATCCAGGAGGCGGGCCCCGACGGAGGCAAGGTGATGGCCGCGATCCAGCGCCGCGGGCTGATGACCGTGATGCCGGTGCTCGCGCTGGGCGCCCTGATCTCGGGAGTGTGGCTCTACATCCGCGCGGGTGAGGGAATGCCCGCCGAGTTCGGACGGTCGCCGGTGGGCATGGCGTTCGGTCTCGGCGGCCTCGCCGCGATCGTGGCGTGGATTCTCGGCATTGCGGTCATGCGGCCTTCGATGATGAAGGCGATGGCGCTGGGGCAGTCGATCGCGTCGTCCACCAGCGCGGAGGAGCGGGAGAGGGCGATGGCGGAGGCGCAGCGGCTGCGCGTGCGCGCCGCCAAGGCGGGCCGGGTGACGGCCTACCTGCTGCTCTTCGCGGTCAGCGCGATGGCCGTCGCCCGCTATCTGTAGGACCGAGGGGTCCGGCTTTGGCGGTGGCGCTCCTTTCGTGAACCCCCGCTCGGTCCGCCTCGTCTTTCTTGCGGTCGCATACGCCTGTGGGTCCTCGCCGGCCTCGGATGCGCCCGCACCCGTCGGAGCCCTCGCCGCGGCCGAGTCGCTGTACCTCGAACTTCGCGATACCGGCGACCGCATCGAGGTGGCTCGCGCCGCGGGACGGAACGCGGCGCGGGACGGCACCTCCCTCTCGACCCTGACGCGGCGCCACGAGGAGCTCCGGCGCGCGGTGGCGGCCCGGCTCGGCGCGGTGGACTCGACCCAGCTCGCCGGCGACGATGCCCGCGCCCTGGCGACGATGCGCCGCACGCTCGACCGGGACCTGGCGCCGCTGCGCGATTCTTCCGGCGCCATCGAGCCGGCCCGGCCGGAATGCGCGTACGATCCCGCCGCGCTCGCGGCGACGCGATACGGACTCGACTCGCTCCGGGCCAGGATCTACGCGTGCTATGGCTGGGCCCAGCAGCAGGTCGCCGTGGGATCCGATACGATGGACCGCCTCTCGGTCCTCGGCGCGATCGGCCGCACCGACGATCCCGCGGAGCGGCGGAGGCTCTTCCTCTCGCTCGATCCGGTCTGGCGCACCATCAACGCCGGCAACGAGCCCGGGAGCCCGTACCGGAGGCTGATCGCGCTGGAGGCGGAAGCGCGCGCCGGACGCGAGCCGCCCGAGGCCAGGCAGGCGCGCCTCTCCGGCGTCCCTCCCGACTCGCTCGAGCGGTGGCTCATCGCGATCCTCGAGACCTGGCGGGACGCCAACCCCGACTCGATGATCGAGCCCTGGGACTGGTACTACCGCACCGGCAGGCCGGGCCGGGAGCTCGGAGGACGGGTCTCGCGCGAGCGGCTCACCGAGCTCAACACCGCGGTCTACCGCGCGCTCGGGGCGGATCTCCCCGCTCTGAACATCCGATACGATCTCGGGCCGCGCCAAGGGAAGACGCCGGTTGCCTTCTGCACTTTCGGTGCACGGCCGCGGCTTCGAGCGGGCCGCTGGACGCCCGGCGAGCCCTCCGTCTTTGCCACTTATCGCGACGGCGGGCTCGACAACCTGGCCGAGCTGCTCCACGAGACCGGGCACGCGGTCCACATCGCCGCCATACGCACCCGGCCGGCATTCGCCGATTGGCCGGACAGCGATCCCTTCACCGAGGCGATCGCCGACTTCGTCGCGCTCGACGTCGCCGAGCCGGTCTGGCAGCAGCGCTGGCTGGGTGACTCCGTTCCCCTGGCAGACGGGCTTCGGTCGCGATACGGAGGGATCGTCCTCGACGTCGCCTGGTCGCTGCTCGAGCTGCGCATGCTGCGGGACCCGACGACCGATCCGAACCAGGAGTGGAGCCGCCTCACCCACCAGTATCTGCGCGTCCGGCCCCATTCGGAGGTGTCGTGGTGGGCCATGCGGGGCCAGCTGGTGGACTCACCCGGCTACATGATGAACTACGCGGTCGGCGCGATGATCATCGCGGCCATCCGTGCACGCACGGTCGAGGTCCACGGACCGTTCGCCGGCGGCGACAGTACCTGGTACGCGTGGGCGTCGCGAGAGCTGTTCCGCTTCGGGCTCGAGCGAGCGACGAGGCAGGTGATCGAGGAGTTCCTCGGCGGGCCGGTCGGCCCGGCCGCTCTGCTGGCGGACATGCGAAGGATGAAGCGGTGAGGGCGGACGATGATCGCCCGCCCTCCGGAACATCGGAACCGCTCGCCGTCAGTAGGTGGTATCGGTGGCGCCTGCGCCGCCGGTGCCTACGGTATCGCCCTTGGACGTCACCGGCTCCCCGTGGTCGGGCGAGGTCTTGGTGACATCACTGCCCAGCTCGGACTCTCCGGTCTCGGTGTTGGTGACGCCCGACTGGTCCTGGTTCGCGGACGTCCCGCTCCGGTTGGCGCTGTCCGATGCGGTGTCCCCGGCGGAAGCGGACGTATCCGCGTTCACCGACGGCGCCGCGGTGGTGTCCTCGATTCCGCCGGTGTAACCGGTGTCCGCCGGCAAGGCGCCGGATTCCGAGCCTGACGCCCCTGCACTCTGTCCGTCCGTGCGCCCCTGTCCGCAGGCGAGCGCGAGCGCCATCAAGCACGGGAGCGCCATCAGGTTCCGTATCATGTATAGTACCTCTCGGTGTTGTGGGACTCTCATAACGCGCCCGCCAACGTAATCGAGCCCGGCACGGGGGGACGTGACCCGAGTCACCGTGAGGAGGCAACATGTTGATTCGCTTGCTCTTCGCGACCCTGCACCTGCTGGGGCTCGGTGTCGGTCTCGGCGCGGTCTGGGCCCGGGCGCGTGCGCTTCGCGGCCCACTCGACGCGCAGGGGCTCGGGCGGGTCTTCTATGCCGACAGCTGGTGGGGCGTGGCCGCGGCCATCTGGATCGGCACCGGCCTGGTGCGCCTGATCGGCGGACTCGAGAAGAGCATGGATTACTACCTCGGAAACCATGTGTTCTGGGGCAAGATGACGCTGCTGGCGGCGATTCTGGTGCTGGAGATGTCACCGATGCCGACGCTGGTGCGCTGGCGGGTACAGGTCCGACGGGGCGAAATGCCGGACACGAGGCTCGCCGGACGCTTCGCGAGCATCAGCTACGTTCAGGCGGTGCTCGTTCTGTTGATGGTACTGGCCGCCACGGCGATGGCGCGCGGCATCGGCGCGGGCCCGCGGGGCTGACGGAGCGAGCG
>CAMPKP010000052.1 GCA_946887295.1 uncultured Gemmatimonadota bacterium
CTGAAGCTCGAGGCCAGCGCCCCGATGGAGGCCGCGATCGTGATGGTATACAGGAGGAAGGACACCAGGGAGCCGGCGGTCAGCTGCCCTTCCAGCACCAGGAGCCCGCCCTGCCACAGCACGAAAGTGATGCCGGCGAAGGTGGAGAGCGTCAGCATGCCGAAGAACACTCCGCGCACCCGGGCCCGCTTGAGCGCCGTCGTGACGCTCGCCGCCACCCGGTCGGCGTACCGCGCCCGCTCCGTGGGCTCCTGGACGAAGCTCTGCACCGTCCGGATCTGCGAGAAGGCCTCCTCCGCGACGCCGGTCGCTTCGGCCAGCCGGTCCTGCACGCCGGTGGTGATGACCCGGAGCCGGCGCCCGAAGAAAATGGCGGACCCCACCACCAGTGGCGAGACCGCGAGCGCCGTGAGCGTCAGCCTGGGCTGGAGATAGGTGAGCAGGACGATGCCGCCGACCAGGGAGAGGATCTGCCGGGAGAACTCCGAGATCTGGTGGCTCAGGACGCCCTGCAGCAGGCCCACGTCCGCGGTGAGGCGGCTGGTCAGCTCACCCGTGCGCCGCTCGGCGAAGAATCCGGGCGGCATCTCGAGCAGGCGGGCGAACAGCTCCCGGCGCAGGCCGGCGACCGACTGCTCGCCGACGGCGCTCAGCAGATAGGCCTGGGCGTAGTTGAGGACCGCCTGCACGCTGAACAGCAGCACCAGCCCGATCGCGATGCGGTCCAGCAGCGCCCGGTCGCGGTCCACGAACGCGGCGTCGAGCAGGTAGCGGACCGCCATCGGAAAGGCGAGCGCCAGGATCCCGCTCGCCACCAGCGCGAGCGTGGCGAGCGCGAGCATGCCGCGGTACGGCTTGACCCTGGGCCAGAGCCGGACCAGTCGGCCCGGAGGCGGCAGGCGGCGGGTGGCGCTTTCTGCGATGGTCGAGGTCATGCGCTGGGGTCGGGAGCGGATTCACCACGAAGGCACGAGCCAGGCCGGCGGTGGTGCATCAATGGTCGGGATGCCCGCTCACCGGGATGCCCGCTTCGCGCGACGCCTGATCGAGGATCATGACCTGGCGCGGTGCGGCCGGCCGGCTGAAGGGAAGGGCCCGGTCGACCCCCATGGCGACGAAGAGCAGCGCCAGGTAGAGCAGGGAGTAGCGGTACATGCCCCAGGCGACCGGTGTCACCGGCCGCTCGCGAAGCACCCGAATGCAGTACCAGAGGAGCCTCGCGCCGAGCAGCGCGGCCACGACGCCGTAGAACGGCCCCAGCGCGCCGAAGAACGACGGCAGGACCGTGAGCGGCAGGAGGATGAGGGTGTAGACCAGCATCTCGTACTTGGTCCGCGCCTCCCCATGCGCCACCGGCATCATCGGCACGCCCGCGCGGGCGTAGTCGGCCTGCTTGATCAGCGCCAGCGCCCAGAAGTGCGGCGGGGTCCAGTAGAAGATGATCGCGAAGAGATAGACCGCCGCCAGGTCCAGCCCGCCGGTCACCGCCGCCCACCCGACCAGCGGGGGGAAGGCTCCAGCAGCCCCGCCGATGACGATGTTCTGCGGGCTCGACCGCTTGAGCCAGATGGTGTACACGAAGACGTAGAACAGCAGCCCCCCGAGCGCGAGCCAGGCGCTCAGCGCATTCACCCGGAACCAGAAGACGGCGAACGCCACCAGCGCGAGCCCGATGCCGAAGCCCAGCCCGAGCGCCGGCGTGATCCTGCCCGACGGGATCGGCCTGAGCTTCGTCCGCGTCATTCTGGTATCGATGTCCCGGTCGAACCACATGTTGATCGCGTTCGCGCCGCCCGCCATGAGGTAGCCGCCGAGGACCACCCAGAGCACCAGGCCCGGAGACGGCAGCCCCGCGGGCGTGATGAACATCGGCGCGACCGTGGTGACCAGGAGGAGCGAGATGATCCGCGGCTTGGTCAGGGTCACCAGGTCCCGCAGGAGCGTCGGGTCGGCCGCCTTGATTCCCGGGGGGCCGGCAGGAGCCGACGCCGTCGCTGCGCGCGGGGTCCGGGCCGAGTGGAACGTGAGGATGACGAGCGCGGCCCAGATCGTCGTTCCCACGAGCAGGTGCAGCGCCCGCAGTCCCGTGGGCAGCAGATGAAGGACCATGGCGGCGGCGACCGCGACCTGCACCAGCGTGGCGCCCAGGACGATCCAGGCCCAGCGCCGCACCGGCGCCCCCCGGAAGTCCGTCCGGCTCACCCGCGCCACCAGCACGCCGAGCAGCGCCAGGAAGCCGAACGCCAGGACCCGGTGGGCCCAATGAAGGCCCGCGAGGTGCCCCTGGGGGGGCAGGGCGCTCCCGTTGCAGAGCGGGAAGCCGAGGCAGAGGAGCCCGGCGTCGAAGTTGGCCACCTGGGCGCCGAAGAGGACCACCACGAAGCCCAGACCCGCCGCCGCCAGCACCAGCGAATGGGACGAGTGGCGCTCTGCCCGGCCAAGGGGCAATGCCGGATCCGCCGAGGCGCGCAGGGCGGTCACGAGCAGGGCGGCCAGCAGCAGCATCGCGTTGGCGAAGTGGGTGATGACGACGGACGGGGGCAGGACCAGCTTGACGGTGACAGCGCCGAGGAGAACCTGGACCACCAGGAGGAGGGCGGCCAGCAGCGCCGGGTTTCGGAGCGCCGGCTCGCTTCGGTGCCTGCGCAGGGCCACCACCGCGACCGCGAGAACGAGCAGGCTCACCAGCGCGGCGGCCCACCGGTGGCTGATCTCGATCAGCGTCGGGAGGTCGAGCGGCGGGAACCACTCCCCGTTGCAGCGGGGCCAGTGATCTCCGCACCCCATGCCGGACCCGGTGATGCGGACGATCCCGCCGAGCACGATGAGGCCGAGGGCAAAGCCGCTGCCGGCCCAGGCCAGTCGCCGGAGCGGGCCGGCCGGGTCTCGATCAGTGGATGTATTCAAAGGAACGCTGCCCCCGCGGAATCGAGGGGGAAAGAACAGGGCGCGACAGGCCCTTGTCAAGGCTACATTTAGCCATGCAAACCCAACCGGCCGACGCCTGGGGCGAACGTCTCCCCCGGCATCTGGGACTCTGGAGCGCCATCGCGGTACTCGTCGGTTCCACCATCGGCAGCGGGATCTTCCGGGTGCCTGCCAGCGTCGCGGCGCGGCTGCAGGAGCCGGGACCGGTCATGGTCGCCTGGGTGGTGGGCGGGATCATCGCCCTGTTCGGTGCCCTGACCCTCGCGGAGCTGGCGGCGGCGCTTCCCCGGTCCGGCGGGGTGTTCGCCTACCTGCTGGAGGGGTTCGGTCCGCTCCCCGCGTTCCTCTTCGGGTGGTCGGAGCTGACGGTGATCCGGGCCTCGGCGCTGGGCGCCATCGCCACCATCTTCGCCGAGTACCTCGGCTACTTCCTCGCCTTCACTCCATCGCAGGTCCGCTACGTCGCCGCCGTCGCCATCGTGGTGATGGGCTTCCTCAACTACGTCGGAGTGAAGAGCGCCGCACGCTTCATGAACCTGATCACGGTGCTGAAGTTCGGGTCGCTCGCGGGGCTGGCGCTGCTCGCCTTCACCGCGGGGCAGGGGAGCTGGGACCATTTCTCGCCCCTGGCCTCGGGCGGAGTGCAGCTCTCGCTGCTCGCGACCGCCCTCATCTCGATCATGTGGACCTACGACGGCTGGGCGGACCTCTCGTTCATGGGCGGCGAGGTGAAGGACCCCGGCCGGACCCTGCCGCTCGCGCTCATCCTCGGCACCGCGGCCATCGTGGTGGTCTACCTGCTGCTGAACGTGGCCTACATCTACCTGGTGCCCCTGGCCGAGATGGCGGCCTCGCCCCTGATCGCCGCGACGGCGGCGGAGCGGATCACCACCTTCGGGACCGCCGGCGGCGCGGTGATATCCGGGGTGGTGATGGTCTCCTGCCTCGGAGCGCTCACGGGCTCCATGATGACGGGTCCGCGGATCTTCTTCGCCATGGCCGATCGCGGGCTCTTCTTCAGGGCCATCGCGCGGGTCTCGCCCCGCTACCAGAGCCCGTCCACCGCCATCTGGCTGGCCACGGCTCTTGGCGTCATCTACGTGCTGCTCAACGACTTCCAGCAACTGGCCGACAAATTCATCCTCGGCATCTGGCCGTTTTATGCCCTGGCCGTCGCCGCGGTGTTCGTCCTGCGGCGGACCCGGCCGGACCTGGAGCGGCCCTACCGCACCTGGGGCTATCCCGTGGTCCCGCTCCTCTTCCTGCTCGCCTCGGTGGGAATGGTGGTGAACGCGCTGGTGACCGATCCGGTGAATACCGGGATCACGCTCGGAATCATCGTGGTGGGAGTGCCGGTGTATTACGCCTGGCGGGCGCTTACGGCGAGGCCCGGGATCGGGGAGGAAGCGGCCTAGCGCCGCGCTTCCCTGGCTCCGCCGAGGGTGACGACCCCGACCTCGATGCCGAGATCTGCCGCCGTGACGCTGTGCGTCAGCGCGCCGATCGAGATGAAGTCCGCTCCAGCTTCCGCGTAGGCCCGCACCCCCGCCAGCGTGATCCCTCCGGTGGCCTCGATCTCGATCCCCGGTGACAGCGCCCGGGCCCGTCGGGCCCAATCGCGGACGGTTTCCGGCGTCTGGTTGTCCACCAGGAGCCGCGTCGCGCCCGCGGCGCAGGCCTCCTCCAGCTGCGCCGCGGACTCGACCTCCACCTGAAGCGATTCGATGTCCCTCTTGCGCGCCTGGGCGAGCGCGGCGCTCAGGGTGTTGCCTCCCAGTCGCAGCGCCTGCCAGTGATTGTCCTTCACCATCAATTCGTGGCTGAGGTCGAGGCGGTGGCGGGCGCCGCCGCCGGAGAGCACCGCGGCGACGTCGAGCTGCCGGAGCCCCGGCGCGGTCTTCCGGGTGTGGAGGATCCGGCAGCCGGTGCCCTCCACCGCCTGCACGTACGCCCGCGTGGCCGAGGCGATGCCGCAGGCTCGTTGCAGCAGGTTCAGCATCGGGCGCTCGGCGCGCAGGATGCGGCCGAGCGGCCCGCGGACGACGCCGGTCACCGTTCCCGGCGGGACCACCCGCCCGTCGGGCACCCGCCAGTCGATCCGGCACTCGCACGCGCGCGCGACCGCATCGGCGAAGGGGGCGCCCGCCACGACCCCGCCGCTCCGGTACTCGATCCGGGCCTCGCCCTCGAGGCCGACCGGGACCGTGAGGCTGGTGGTGACGTCGGTCTCGCCGTCCTCCGCGAGCGCGACCGCGGCGATCCGCTCCGCGTCCGGCCTCACCGGCCGAGCGCCACCATCCGGTCGATCGCGCCGCGCGCCCTGGCGGCGATCTCGGGCGGGACGGTGATGTGATACTGGTCGTGTCTCAATGCGTCGCGCACGCCGGTAATGGTGATCGCCTTCATGTAGGCGCACACCGCCTCCGGGTCCGCGGCGATGAACTGCTTGGTGGGAGCCATCTGCCGCATCCGGTGCATGATCCCGGTCTCGGTGGCCACGATGAACTCCGGCGCCGCATTCTCCGTGGCCGCCCGGATCATTCCCTCGGTCGACGTGATGTGCAGCCCCTCCGGATTCACGTCGCCCCGGCCCATCTCGTAGATCAGCTGGCCGGCACAGCCGCATTCCGGGTGCACCAGGACGTCGGCCTCGGGATGCCGGGCGCGGGCGGCGTTCAGGGTCTCGGCCCGGATGCCGCGGTGCACGTGGCACTCGCCCATCCACACCTCGATCCGGCGATCGGGGCGCATCCGCCGCGCGTGGGCGCCGAGAAAGAAGTCGGGGAGGAAGAGGATGCCCTTCTCGGCCGGGATCGCGTCGATGACGTCGAGCACGTTGCCGCTGGTGCAGCAGTAGTCGAGCTCCGCCTTCACCTCGGCGGTCGTGTTGACGTATCCCACCGCGATGTAGCCGGGGAACTCGGCCTTCCAGCGGCGGACATCCTCGGCGGTGATCGTCGCCGCGAGGGAGCAGCCCGCCCGGAGGTCGGGAAGGAGCACGCGCTTGTCGGGCGACAGGATCGCGGCCGTCTCGGCCATGAAATGCACCCCGGCGAACACGATCACGCTCGCCGGTGTCTTCGCCGCCTGACGGGAGAGCCCCAGCGAGTCGCCGACGTAATCGGCGACGTCCTGGACTTCGGGCCGCTGGTAGTTGTGCGCCAGGACCACGGCGTCGCGCTCGCGGGCCAGCCGGCGGATCTCCCGCTGGATGTCGGCGATCTGGGCGGCGCTCTCGGTGGTCGGCTCGATGACCGGCAGCTCGAGACGGCGCGGCGGCGGAACGGCGCCGTCGGGAGGATTCTGGAGTATCACGCGGTCTCCCGACGAAGCGCCGCGGGCGGATAGTCGAGCCGGCGGTGTCCTCCCCGGCTCTCCCGCCGCCGCCTCGCAGCCTGGGTGATGAGCGTGGCGACGAGCAGCTGGTTGTGGGTCCGCCACGCGGCCGCAGGAGTCTCCCTCGTGAGCCGCGCCAGCTCCTGCTCGGCGTGGAGCAGCGAGGCTTCGGTCCGCTGAACCCCGACGTTCGCCGCCATGAGCGCTCGCATCGAGCGCCGGACCTCCTCGCAGCCCTCGTCGGCGCCGGACTCCTCCTGGAGGGCGACGGGCGGGAGTGGCGCAGCCGGCGGCTCGCCGGGCTGATCGTCCGCCAGCGCATGCCCCGCCCGATCCGCGAAGACCAGGCCCTCGAGCAATGAGTTCGAGGCCAGGCGGTTCGCGCCGTGCACGCCGGTCGAGGCGACCTCGCCCACCGCCCAGAGCCCCGGCAGGGTCGAGCGTCCCTCCAGATCGGTGCGAACTCCGCCCATCGCATAGTGGAGCGCCGGGGCCACCGGCAGCAGGTCCCGCCGCGGGTCGAGCCCGTGCTCGGCGAGAATCGCGGTGATGCCGGGGAAGCGGGTGGGGAAGTCCTCGATCTCCCGCGCGTCCAGCCACGCGCCGCCCGCGGAATCGGCGACGGCAACGGCGCGCGCGACGACGTCGCGGGGAGCGAGCTCGCCTCGGGGATCGGCGTCGAGCGCGAAGCGGTGCCCGTCCCGATCCACCAGCACCGCGCCAGCGCCGCGAACCGCCTCAGAGATGAGGGGCGCGGGGTTGATGCCGGGCAGCTTGAGCGCGGTGGGGTGGAACTGGAGGAACTCGATGTCGCGCAGCTCGGCGCCGGCGCGGTGGGCCAATGCCCAGCCGTCGGCGGTGGCGACCCTGGGATTGGTGGTGATGGCGTAGAGCTGTCCCACGCCGCCGGTGGCGAGGACGACCGCGGAGGCGGGGACGGTCCGGCTCAGGTCGCTCGGGCCGAGCACCGCCACGCCGACCGCCCTGGCCCCCGAGACGAGCACGGCCGTCACCTCGGTGTGCTCCATCAGCTCGATCATGGGGTGGGAGCGGACCACCTGCGCCAGGCAGCCGATCAATGCCGCGCCGGTCCGATCGCCACCGGCATGGATGATCCGGGGTCTGGTATGCGCGGCCTCGAGCCCGAAGCGGAGCCGCCCGTCGGGGCCGCGATCGAACCGGGCGCCCAGCGCGAGCAACTCGTAAATCCTTCCAGGGCCTTCGCTTGTGAGGATTCTCACGGCTTCGGGATCGGCCAGGCCGTCGCTGGCGGCCATGGTGTCGGCGGCGTGCTGGCTGGGGCTGTCGCCGGGTCCCAGAGCGACGGCGATGCCTCCCTGGGCCCAGGCGCTGGCGCTGTCGGCGAGGCTCTCCTTGGTGAGGACTACGGCTCTCTGCCCCTCCGAAGCCAGCCGCCACGCGGTCCACAGGCCGGCGATGCCCGTGCCTACGATGACGGGGCGAAGAGGGGTCATGCGCTGAATATAGGGCGGAAAAGGTGGAACGGCCCTAGGTCCGCACTCGGGCCAGCAGCACCAGCGCCGCCATCCCGAACACGATGTTCGGGATCCACGCGGCGAGGATCGGGTCCACCACACCCCCGGCGCCCACCGCCTTCATGATCTGGGTGAGGAGCAGGAAGAGCACCGTGGTGCCCAGGCTGATGGCGATGCCCACGGCGGCGCCGGCCCGCGGCGTAGTGACGGCGAGCGGGGCGCCGAACACGGCGATGATGAGACAGGTGACGGGAATCGCCACCTTGAGCGACCGCTCCACCATCAGCTTGTTGGCATCGTTGCCCGAGCGCCGCAGCGCCTCGATGTAGCGGCCCAGCTCGGCGTAGCGCATCTCGTCGGGCGCCTTCGCCTCCGCGAGCAGATCGGCGGGCGACTGCGTCAGGGCCCGCAGCCGCATGCTGCGGAAGGAGAACATCGCCTGCTTCCCGGGGCCCACGATGACCCGGCTCGCCCCGTTGCGCACCCGCCAGCCGCGGGTCGAATCGTCCCAGCTCGCGCTGTCGGCGGTGATGATGAGGTCGGGGTAGTCGATTCCGGTGCCCTGCCGCTCGAACAGGATCTGCTTGAGCTGCCGGTTGGCCACGTCGAGCGAGCGGATGGTGTAGACCCAGCCCACGTCGCCCCGGTAGACGAAGTTGTAGCGCGCCCTGGTGGGGCGGGCGGCTTTCGCCTTCTGAAGCTCGAGCTGCCTGGCGGTGGCGCCCGGTGCGAGCTCGCCCACGACGAACGCCAGCACCGAGGCCAGGCCGGCGGCCGCGAAGAGCGGTACCATGAGCCGGTGAAAGCTCTGCCCTCCCGCCTTCGCGGCGGTGAGCTCGGAGTGGCGGCCCATCGCCCCCACCGTGAAGACGGTCGCGAACAGCACCGCCGCCGGCATCACCAGGAACATGTTCTCGGGGATGGAGTAGACGTAGCTCCATGCGATCTCGCGCATGGTCAGTCCCCGGTCGAGCAGCCGGTTCAGCGTGTCCGTCAGGTTGATGAGAATGGAGACGATGGGAAAGCCGAGCGCGGTGAGGACGAAGATCCGCACCCAGCTGGACAGCACGTACCGGTCGAGGGTATTGGGCCCGGTCACGTGGACCCCCTCGCCGCGGCCCACCGGTGGCGCAGCCGGTGCCAGAGATGCCGGATCGCGTCCAGCACCTCCTGGAAGTCGCCACCCCGGGTGGATCCCGACTCCCGGCCGACCCGGACGATCCCCAGCACACCGACGATCGTGAGCACGATGTTGGGCGCCCACATCGCGGCCCACGGGGTCACCAGCCCGCGATCCGCCAGGCTCTCTCCCGCGGTCAGGCCCACGTAGTGGACCGAGAAGACCAGCAGGCCCCCGCCGATCACCAGCCCGATGCCGCCCCTCGGGAACCGGAGCGCCATCACGATGCCGATAATCACGAACGAGATGCACGCCAGGCTGATGGCCCATTTCTTATGGACCTCCACGGCGTAGCGCGCCGCCCGCCGCTCGGCGTCCTGCCCCCGGTCGCGCGCCGTGGCGGTGAGCGACCAGTTCGAAAGGGACGGCTCCCGGAGTCCCGCACTGCGGGGAGCGGGAGTCGGAGTCGGCGGCACCCGGGTGACCGATGGGGCAGCGGTCCGGGCCTGGGGTCGAGCCGTCCGTCCCTCCGCTGGCGTCCCCTGGGGCCGGCCTGGTGCAATCCCCTGGGTCTTGCCTTGTGCGGCCCCCTGGGTCTTGCCTTGTGCGGCCCTCTGGGTCCCGCCTTGTGCGGCCCCTTGGGCCTCCGCCGTCTTCGGAAGTACGAGGTCCTGAACGGACTGGAGCCAGCCGCAGTAGGCCGGGCGGGGCTCGACCTGCACCGGGGCGTCGGGCTCCTCGACGGGCGGCAGGGCCAGCAGGGCACGGAGGTCCCCCCGGAGCAGCTCGCGCCGGTCCCGCTCGGCTTCGGCCCTCTCGCGGGCGGCGTCGTGGATCACGTCGAGCATCTCGCAGGTGCTCATCTCCCGGTCGCCTCGAACCGCTTCGCTGGTGTTCCGCTGGAGCTCGTCGAAGACGTTCTTGACCCGGATGTCGTTCACCTTGAAGTAGGTCAGCTGGAACCCGGCGGGATCCATGGGCCGGTACTGGTGGATGCTTCCGTCGTACAGCCGGAGACCGAGGTCCTTCTGCCCCTCCGCGTAAGCCATGAGGCCGCTGTCGGCATAGATGATCCGGCGGCTGGCGTCTCCCCCGACATCGTAGATGGTGACCTCGCGCAGGTGCCCGGTGGCGCCGTCGATGCGGTTGGCGCGGAGGAAGTACTGCGACGGCGGGACCTCGTTGATGACCTGCTCCTGGAGCTCGAAGGTCGGCTTCTTCCGCCCGATGTCGATGAGGAGGCCGCGGAGCCGGGCGTTGCTCCGGGGCAGCACTTGATCCACGAAGGCGAAATTGAACACCGACATGAAGAGTCCCCACGCCAGGACCGGCGTGAGGATCTGGTAGACGCTGATCCCGCTGGCCCGCATGGCGGTGATCTCGTTGTCGGCGGCCAGGTGGCTGAAGGCGTAGAGCACCGCCAGGAGCACCGCCATCGGGAGGGTCATCGCCACGATGAAGGGAATGCTGAGGGCGAACACCTCGGCGATGACCGTCCAGGGCAGGCCCTTGCCTACGAGCGAGCCGAACTTCTTCGCGATCTGGCTCAGCAGCATCAGGCTGGTGAGCGCGCCGAGCGCGAAGACGAAGGGGGCCGCCAACTGGCGGAGGAGGTACCATCTGAGCAGGCGCACGGTAGCTAACTTAATTACTTATAAGGGGTTGTTGAAGCTGTCCCGGGCACTATATTGGTGCCATCCAGCGTCCCTAGCCTCGCATCGATTCTCATAGAGTGACACGCATCCTGGTCGCCCTGGGCTGCCTTCTCGGGCTGCCCCAGGTCGTCGCCGCGCAGGTGGACACCACCGGCCCTGGGCTCCACCTCGGCTTTGCCCAACCGGCGTTCTCGCTGCAACAGCCAGCGGTTCTTCGCGCTCCCTGGATGGGGGCTCCGCGGAGCACGCCCGGGCTCCGCGCCGCCGCCTTCGACAGCGTCCTCGCGGACACGCTCGCCGCCGCGCGCACGGAGCGCGCCGCGGGCCTGCGGCTGGCCACGCTCTACGGCGCGCCGCTCGGATCGCCCACCGAGCCGGGCGAGGGGGACGAGGTCCGGCGAAGGAATCCGCTGGGTTTGCCCTCGAAGTATGCCGATCTGAGCCTGGACGGGCAGGCGCGCCTCGAGATCCGGACCGATCGGGTCCGCGAGGAGCGGTGCAGCCCCGCGCTCTCGGTGGATCCGAATTCCGGCTGCCGCGGCGCCTTCCGGGCCCCCAGCCTCGACAACCAGGTCAACATCCGATCGTCCGGGGTCCTCGGGCGGCGGGTCCACGTCAACGTGGACCTCGACACCGAGCGGGAATACTCCAGCAACAACGACGTCCAGATCTACTACGAGGGACTGGAGGACGAGATCGTCCGCCGGGTGGACGTGGGCACGGTGACCTTCCAGCCGCCGCCCTCGCGCTTCATCACCGCCGCGGTGCCGGCCAACAACTTCGGCGTGAACGCGGTCTTCGACCTGGGTCCGATCCAGCTCCAGACGCTCGCCGCCACCCAGAAGGGCAGCGTCGTCGCCGAGCGGACCTATACCATCGGCCAGACCACCAGCCAGGCCCAGGACCGCCAGGCACGCGATCTCGACTTCGAGAGCGGCCGCTTCTTCTGGGTGGTGGATCCCGACAGCGTTCCCGGCACCCCGGCGGTGGACATTCTGGCGCTCGACCCCACCGTCCTCCCGGCCACCTACCGTCCGACCGAGGTGCGGGTCTACCGCTACCGGGCATCCCGCGGGAACACCGGCATCAATCCCAACCTCGGCGGGATCACCGCGGCCGCGCGCCGCGGGGGAACCCTGGACCCGCTGCCCCCGGTGCGGTGGGAGCTGCTGATCCAGGGCACCGACTACTATCTCGACCGCTCCGGCCTCTGGGTGGTGCTGGGCACCAAGCTCGATCAGAACGACTACCTGGCCGTCAGCTTTCGAACCGCGGCGGGCACGACGGTGGGCACCTTTCCCGAGGTGGATCAGGGGCCCGGCTCGACCGACGTTCTCGAGCTCATCGCCGAGCCGCAGCAGACCCAGGCCCGTCCCACCTTCCGCCACGAGATGCGGAACGTGTATCGCGTGGCCGGGTCGGATCTGAATCCGGCCTCGCTCCAGGTGTCGGTGACGCTCAACCGCTCCGAGCGTCCGATCTCCGGCGCGGCGCAGACCTACCTCCAGCAGCTCGGCCTCGCGGTGCCGAGCGATCCGACGCTGTTCGACCGTGACAACCGGCTCTGGCCGACCGCTCGCGATCCGGAGGCCTCCGAGGTGGTGGGCGACCGCTATATCGTCTTCCCCCATCTCCGCCCCTTCGCCGACCCCACGAGGCTGTCGCCGCCCGAGATCTCGGACTCGATCTACCGCACTCCGATCTACCTGCTGCTGACCGAAGGCCCCACGGCCAAGTTCGCCCTGCGTCTGCGCTACGACGCCGCGGGGGGCGGGGACCGGTCCACGCTCAGCCTCAACGCCCTGCAGGTCAGGGAGGGGAGCGAGCAGCTCTTCGTCGGCGGCCGGAAGCTCGAGCGCGACGTGGACTACCGGATCTCCTACGAAGTGGGACAGGTCACCTTCATCAACCCCGATCTGCTCTTCGGCCAGGGGTCCACCCAGGTGACCGCGCGCTTCGAGGAGCGCGGCATCTTCGCCGTAGCGCCGACGACGATCCTCGGCATGTCCACCCGCTACTCGCTGGGCGAGCGCAACGCGATCAACCTCATCGGCCTGTACCAGCGGGAGCAGAGCGCCTTCACCCGGCCCGCCCTCGGATTCGAGGCGACCGCCAACCTGATCGGTGGTGTCAACACCGAGCTGCACTTCCAGCCGAACGGGATCACCCGCTTCCTCAACGGCCTCACCTCGAGCCGCTCGGCCGCGCCATCGCTGCTCGACGTCAACGCCGAGTTCGCCTTCAGCAAGCCCGATCCCAACCGCTCGGGCGAGGCGTACCTGGAGGAGTTCGAGTCGGAGTCGGGGCTCCAGGTCTCCATGCGGGAGACGCAGTGGGAGTTCGGGAGCCGGCCGCAGGACGCCGCGGGGCTGGAGGACATCGGATTCGCGGCCTTCGACCCGGCGGATGCCGTCCAGCTCGTGTGGCAGAACCTGGTCCCTGTGGAAGGCACCAACCGGCCGGTCGAGCTCCGGCCCCAGGACATCGATACGCTGATCCGTCTCGCCGGCCGGGGCGAAGAGCCCGAGCCGGTGCTGTACACGACGCTGCACGCCGACACCGCGGGCGGCATCGTGCAGCGCAACAACAGCTCCCGCTGGTCGCAGCCGCGGCGGGACCTCGCGCCCCGGTGGCGCTCCATGGTGACCGGCCTCAGCACGACAGGGCTGGACCTCACCCGGAACGAGTTCCTGGAGTTCTGGGTCTTTCAGCCGGTGGGCGAGCCGGCCGACTCGGCCGGGCTCCGGCTGGTGATCGATCTCGGCACGGTGAGCGAGGACGCGCTGGCGCTGGCGCCGGATACCATGACCGTGAGCGGCGCCGATACCCTCTTCACCGGCCGGCAGCTCGTCGGGCTCGGCCAGCTCGACACCGAGCGCAGCGAGGTGGGCATCTTCAACGCCCAGGTGGACGACATCGGGATCCTGGGAGACCGGCCGCCGATCTTCGAGATTCCCGACGGACCCATCGGCGAGCTCCCGCTCTGCACCCGCACGCTCGGCAGCGTCGTGGCCCTCTTCCGCTGGGGCGACCTGAGCGCCCGCTGCACCCGGGGCAACGGGGTGCTCGACGGCGAGGACCTCGACGGCGACCAGCTGCTCGACGCCGGCGGAGCGAGCGAGGACGTGTTCCGCTACGTGGTCGACCTGGCGCGGGGCGACTTCTACGTGCGCGACGGCGTCACCACCCGCGACTCCCAGGGCCGCGCCGCGACCTGGAAGCTCTACCGGATTCCCCTCCGCGAGCCGACCCGGGTGATCAACACGCCCACACTGCGGCTGGTGAAGCAGATGCGGATCACGTATGCCACGCCGCCGGATGCGGGACAGCCCGACGTGATCGCCCGGCTCGCGCTGGCGCGGATGCGCTTCCTCGGCTCACCCTGGGCCCGGCGCTCCGACACGCCGATCCTCGGGCTCAGCGGCTCCAGCGGCGAGCCGCACGGCGAGGTGTCGGCCAGCGTGATCAGCACCGAGAACCGCATCGACCTGGGGTACGTCTCTCCTCCGGGCGTGGGCGACAACGTGTCCCGCCGCGGCGGCGACCGCGAGTCGGGCGGCACCCAGATCAACGAGCGCGCGCTGCGCATCATGGCCGACGACCTGCGCACCGGCGAGCGCGCCGAGGCGTACCTGCGCTTCCCGGCCGGCCCCCAGAACCTGCTGACCTACCGCACCCTCAAGGTGTGGTTCCGGGGGCGGGGCCCCGGATGGGAGGAGGGCGATCTTCAGGCCTTCCTCAAGCTGGGAAGCGACGACGACAACTTCTACCTGTTCCGCGCGCCGGCGCGCTCCACCACCTGGGAGCCCGAGGCGATCATCGACCTCGAGACCTGGCGGCGGCTCCGCGCCGTGGTGGAGAACCGGTGGCTGCGCGGCGAGCCCCCGTCGGGAGCGGCGGAGTGCGGCACCGCCGATCCCAACGCCTACGTCGCCTGCGAGGGCGGCTACCTGGTCCATCTGGCCGACCCGGGCATCAATCCGGCGAACCTGGCCGCGGTCCAGGAGGTCTCGGCGGGGATCTACCGGGTCGCCGCCGCGGTCACCGCCCCAGCCGCCGAGCTGTGGGTGGACGACATCCGGCTCAGCGATCCGGTGTCGCAGACCGGGACCGCCGCGTCGGTGGACGCGCGGCTCACCGCCTCCGACGTGGGAGACGTGAGCCTGGCGTACACCCGCCAGAGCGGGCAGTTCCGCCAGATCAGCCAGGATCCCACCTACCGGGGGACCGACGCGCTGCAGGTGGCCGGGAACCTGAGGCTCGACCGCTTCCTGCCGACGTCCTTCGGCCTGGCGGTCCCGGTCACCGTGAGCTACTCGCGGCTGGGGGTGAACCCTGAGCTCCTGACCGGCAGCGATCTGCGGGGCGATGCGCTCCCCGGGCTCCGGAAGCCGAGCTCCTGGAGCACCAGCTACTCGCTGACCATCCGGCGGAGCAAGCAGGGAGCCAGCTGGCTGACCAAGGGGCTGCTCGATCCGGTCTCGATCAACGCCTCCTACACCCTGGGCCGGGCCCAGACCGAGCTGTCCGAGGCGCGCTCGAGCACCTACGCGCTCGGACTGAGCTATCAGCTCCTGATGCGGCGGCGCGGGTTCCGCCTGCCGCTGGACGGCCTGGTCAAGGCGCTACCGAAGTTCCTGCGCGAAGGAGAGGCGGGGAAGGCGCTGGGACGGGCCACCGTCAGCCTCGTGCCTTCCCGCGTGCGCTTCTCCAGCTCGCTCAACCGGGACGAGGCGAACTCGACCGCGTTTCGCTTTCCGATCGCGCGGAGCGACGACGGCCTGCTCCGGCCCACGCTGGCGCTCACCCATCTCTGGCGCAACACCGGCGGCCTCACCTGGCAGCCGCTCGGCATGCTCAGCCTCAGCGGCGACCTCACCAGCACCCGCGACCTCCGGGTGTATCCGGTGTCCACGCCCATCGGCAAGGTGGCCTACAGCGACCGCGACAAGCTGTTCGGCATCCCCACCGGGGTCGAGCGCGATCGCTCGATGGTGACGTCGGTGGCGCTGACGCCGGCGCTGGCCTCGTGGCTCCGGCCCCGGTTCCTCAGCAACAGCAGCTTCTTCCTCTCCCGGATGCTCACCAGCCGGGACCCCGTCCCCGGGATAGACGTGGGGGGGGCGCTGGTGCTGCCCAAGACGCTGAACAACTCCCGGAGCAACGAGCTGGGGCTGTCGGTGGACCTCGGCCGGGCGTTCCGGCTCGTCGCCGGCGACAGCGGCAGCCTCGGCCGGCTGCTCGGACGGGTCCGCCCGGTGGACCTGAGCACCCGTCTCACCCGCTCGTCCACGTTCGATCTCACCGCCTTCGAGCCGAGCGTCCGGTACCAGCTCGGCCTCGGTGGGCTGGACGATTTTCTGAGTCAGCGGGGCACCGACGCACTGGGCGTCTCCGAGTCGCGCACCGCCAGCCTGGCGAGCGGCGCCGACCTGCCGCTGGGCTTCTCGTTCACCCTCTCGCACGGCCTCACGCGGACGACGCGGTTCCAGCGGGTGGGCGGGTCGTTCATTCCGACCGAGATCGAGCAGCGTGAGTGGCCGGTGGGCAACGTCCGCTGGAGCCAGACGTTCAACGGAGGCCCGCTGTCGCTGCTCGCCATCGGCACCGGATTCCGCCGACGGGAGGGCAGCTCGGTGCAGGGAAGCCGCACCGGCGGCATCGGCGCGAGGAGCGGCATCGAGTCGTCCACCATCACGCCCGACGCGCAGATCGGCTTCCGGAACGGTCTCTCGCTGACCCTCGGCTACAGCCAGCTGGACCAGAGCACGCTGTCCAACGGCAACCAGACCCAGCTGGATCAGAACGACATCAGCGGCTCGCTCAACTACGCCTTCCGCCTGCCCCGCTCGATCAGCCGGCTGCGCAAACAGGTGCGAAGCTCCCTGACCTTCATCTCCACCGACGCGCTCACCTGCCTGGAGCAGCGCGGCGCGGCGAGCTGCATCGTGATCTCCGACGTGTCCCGCTACGAGCTCCGCGGCGGAATCGATACCGACCTGCTCCAGACGGTTTCGGCCGGCCTGCAGGTCGGATACTCGCTCAACGACGCGCGCCATCTCAGCCGGCGCACCAGCCAGATCTCGATCCTGGCGTCGTTCCAGCTGTCCCTGTTCGCGGGAGACTATCGTTGACACGGTGGCCGTGCGGGCGCTTTCATCCATGCGCATGACCACCACCTTCCGACGCATCCCGACGTTCCTGGCCCTCGCCATCGGCCTCACGGCCTGCCGCGAGAAGGCTCCGCCTCCCCGGGAGTTCGACGGCTCCTCCGCGTTCGGGTACATCGAGCGCCAGCTGGCATTCGGGTACCGCATTCCCGGCACCGAGGGCCACCGGGCGATGGCCGCCTGGCTCGACAGCACGGCGCGCCAGAAGGCCGACTCCGTCATCACGCAGCGCTGGACCCACGTGACGGCCAAGGGTGACACTCTGAAGCTGCAGAACGTCATCGCCCGGTACAACCCGGCCGCCGAGAAGCGAATCCTCTTCCTGGCGCACTGGGACACCCGGCCCCACGCCGACAGCAAGCTCTCACCGGATTCGTCGGCGGCCGTGATGGGCGCCAACGACGGCGCATCGGGAGTGGCGTTGCTGCTGGGCGTCGCCGACGTGCTCGAGCGAGCACCGCCGCCGGCCGACCTCGGCGTGGACCTGCTGTTCACGGACGGGGAGGACTACGGCGACTTCACCGAGACGCCGAACGACGTCCTGATCGGCTCGCGCTACTACGCGGCCAATCAGCCGCCGGGCGCGAAGCCGTTGTACGCCGTGCTCTTCGACCTCGTCGCCGACAAGGATCTCCAGATCTATCAGGAGGGAAACTCGGTGACCGGGGCGCCCGAGGTGGTGAACCTGGTCTGGGAGCTGGCCCGCGACCTGGGCTACGGCAGGATCTTCGTGGACACGCCGAAGCACGTGCTCATCGACGATCATCTCGAGCTGCAGAAGGCCGGGATCCGCGCGATCGACGTGGTGGATTTCGACTACCCCGCCTGGCACACTCCCTTCGACACGATCGATAAGGTGAGCTCGCAGAGTCTGCAGGTCGTGGGCGACGTGGCGATGGGGCTGGTGCGGAGGGAGGGTGGGCTGTAGTCGAAACGCTCCTGCCGGCGGGTTTCCGCTGCCGCCCGGCGTCCCGGCGCGGCGTACCGTCGGGCCATGTCGTCCACCGAGCGCCGCGCGCTCCTGCTGCTGCTGTCACTCGGACTCGTCGGCCAGGGCGTGCGGTGGTGGGCTACCCGCCCGGGTGAGCCGCCGGGACAGGTGGAGATTCTGGCCGCGCTCCCGCCCAGGTCCCCGCTGGCTCATCGCGACAGCGTGCTCGAGCTCGCCAGGCCGCTCGCTCCCGGCGAGCGGATCGATGCCGACCGTGCCACGGCCGGCGAGCTGGCACGCCTCCCGCGCGTGGGCCTGGCGCTGGCCAAGGCCATCGTGGCCGATCGTGAAGCCCGAGGCCCGTTCGGGGCCCCGGAGCAGCTCGACCGGGTGCCGGGAATCGGCCCCGGACTGCTGGCCGCCATCGGCCCGCACCTCACCTTCTCCGGGGGGCCGGTAGCGCCAAAATCCGGGCAGTTCGCACGGCCCGGCATGCCCCTGGTGGGGGGTCCCACCACACACCCTTCGCCGGCCCCCCCACCCCACCTAAACCTCAATTCTGCGTCGGTTTCCGAGCTCGACGCGCTTCCGGGGATCG
The DNA here is from genome assembly GCA_946887295.1 of uncultured Gemmatimonadota bacterium. Next base: position 18,235 of record CAMPKP010000052.1, read on the forward strand.
GCCCGGCCCGTGCGGCGGCGATCTTGCAGGAGCGCGAGGCGCGGGGGGCGTTCACTTCGGTCGAGGAGCTGTCTCGCGTGCCGGGCCTGGGCCCTGCGGCCATCGCCCGGCTGCGCGATCGGGTGGTGGTGCGGTGATGCTCGCCGCCCCAGCCACCGTGCCCGGCATCCGATACCAGCCCCGGTCGGCTCGGAATCTCATCTCCAACCACGAGACCATGGCGACAGCAGCTGCCGGCGGCAACGGCGATCGGCTCGGCGATGTCCTGCTGCGCGAGGGGCTGCTCACGCGTGAGCAGCTCACCGCGGCGATGGCCGAACAGAAGTCGACCCGGCATCGCCTGGGCTTCGTCCTGGCGAAGCTGGGCATGGTGCCCGAGCTGGAGATCACCAAGGTGCTGGCCCGCCAGTACCGGATGCCCGCCGTGGATCTCACCCGCTTCGAGGTCGATCCGCGGATCCTGAAGCTGGTGCCCGCCGACATGGCGACGAAGGGCGTGGTGCTGCCGCTCAAGCGGGAGGGGCGCACCCTCACCGTCGCCATGGCCGACCCGACCGATCTCGGCCTGCTGGAAGACCTCAAGTTCATCACCCGGTTCGATCTCTTCCCGGTGCTCGCGGGCGAGTTCACGCTCCGCACCCTGATCGAGAAGCACTACGCCAACGATCAGCAGGAGCTCCAGAGCATCCTGAAGGACATGGAGGCCACCGGCGAGGACGTCGAGGTGGTCGAGGAGCAGGAAGAGGAGACGGTCACCCAGGCGCAGATCGAGGACGCGCCGGTCGTCAAGCTGATCAACGGCCTGCTGATCGATGCCGTCAAGCGGGGCGCCAGCGACATCCACATCGAGCCCTTCGAGCACGAGATCCGGGTGCGCTACCGGGTGGACGGCGCGCTGCTCGAGATCATGCGGCCGCCGCTCAAGATGAAGGCGGCGCTCACCTCCCGGATCAAGATCCTCTCGCAGCTCAACATCGCCGAGCGCCGCGTGCCCCAGGACGGCCGGCTCAAGCTCAAGATGGGCAACCGGGTCATCGACTTCCGCGTCTCCACGCTGCCGGTGCTCTACGGCGAGAAGATCGTGCTCCGAATTCTCGACAAGGGCAACCTGACGCTCGACCTCACCAAGTTCGGGTTCGAGCCCAAGGCCGAGAAGGACCTGATGAAGGCCATCCTGAACCCGTACGGCATGGTGCTGGTCACCGGGCCCACGGGCTCGGGCAAGACCACGACGCTCTACTCCGCGCTCTCCCGGGTCAACACCCCCGAAGTGAACATCATGACGGCCGAAGACCCGGTCGAGTACAACCTGATGGGCATCAACCAGGTGCTGGTGCGGAACGAGATCGGGCTCACCTTCGCGGCGGCGCTGAAGGCGTTCCTGCGGCAGGACCCGAACATCATCATGATCGGCGAGATCCGGGACCTGGAAACGGGCGGGATCGCGATCAAGGCGGCGCTCACCGGCCACCTGGTGCTCTCGACGCTGCACACCAACGACGCGCCGAGCACCATCACCCGTATGATCGACATGGGCATCGAGGCGTTCAACGTGGCGAGCGCGGTGAACCTGGTGGTGGCCCAGCGGCTGGT